>CAYUCH010000130.1:0-2748 GCA_964443295.1 uncultured Desulfobulbia bacterium
TAAATTTATAATATTATAATAACAAAATCTCAACATATCAAAAATTATACCATTTTTCACTTGAACCCTTGAACCCTTGAACCCTTGAATACTAAATGATTCCATCTTTTTTCGATATAAAAAAGGGCGAAAAAGGCAGTAGTAACAATGCACTCAAAGGCTTTGACTCAAAAAAATGTGTGTGGTATCTTCCTCAACCCTTGGAAATCCGGTCATTAATGCTTATCAGTATGGCATCTCATTTTTGACCCCGCTTTAACGGAAGAGTAAGTCTTTGCTCCATTAAAGCCATACTTTAAATATGAAGTTAATTTGTTTCCAAGTTGTTGGCTGCCAACCCCCTGTTATTTCAGGTAAAGTTTAGCCAACGTGTTTTTTCTTATTATCTGAATGAGGACCTGACCATGTCTGAAAAAGAATTAAAAGAAGATCTGCCTACAGTAATTGATGAGCTGGAAAAAAAATGTCTGGACACTCCGGATAACGCCATGGCACACCATCATCTTGCTTTAGTTTATAGAAAAGCAGGCCGCATCGATGACGCAATTAACCGACTAGAAAAAGTTCTTGAGATTGATCCGTTCAGCACTGAAGCCAACGTCAACCTCGGGGCCATCTATTTTGACCGTGGCGAATTGGACAAAGCACTTGATGCTAACCAGAAAGCCGTTAATATTAATCCGGTCTTGGGCCAGGCCCATACAAACCTCGGACTCATCTGGCAACAGAAAGGCGAGGACAAGAAAGCAATCGAGGCCTATACCAAGGCCACTGACTGTGACCCCAAGCTTTCCACGGCATGGGTCAACCTGGCATCCGCTCACATCATGGCTGGTAATTTTGATAACGCTCTCACCGCTGCTGAAAAAAGTGTTGAGCTTGAACCGGAATTTCCCATGGCCCAGAACAACCTTGCCGTGGCACTCTTTTATTCCAAGCGTTATCAGGAAGCTTTGGAGCATGCCAATAAAGCCAAGGACATGGGCTACGAGGTGAATCCACAATTTTTTGATGCCATTAATGCCGAGATTGCCAAATAATGAAACAAGCCAATATTCCAATCGCACCGACCTGCACATTTTGCGGGCAATTAATAGAAAAACCAGAGCCACCCACAGCGGAGGGGGTGGGAGAGTGTCATATTGGGCGCTGTGAATGCGGCGCTGTCTATGCTTCCGATCCTACTGGACTCAATGTTGGTAATGCCATGGTGGAATGCCTTGCCTCTGCCTGTGAAGGAAATTGGGAACTTGCCTGGGATCTCCTTCCGGAAGATGATTATCTTACCGGTCGCCTAGAAAACTATGACGAGCAGACCCACCAAGTGGTTGAACTTAAAAATCTTGATGGCCGTCACGTAAAGGGAACCGTCTATTTTGTCCGTCTTCACAAAGAAGTGGCAGACATTGCCGCACGGTCCAAGGCAAAAAAACAGAATGCCGAGGCAGATAATATCCCAGCAATCGAGCCGGACGCGATACTCAAAGAAAAAAACAACGCGCCTCCAAAACCACGGTTGCCAAATTGGTAGAGGCAGGCGACGTTGACAGCCTGGTTGATTCCTGTTTTGACGATGTACGCACCCTCCGTTTCATGCAGCGGTTGCTATACGATCCGGTTGAGGATAAACGCTGGTGGTGTGCTCATATCATCGGACTCGTCTGCGCCCGGTTTTCCACCTTAAAACCCGGCCCAGTCAGTGATATGTTACACAGGCTCTTCGAAGCCAGCTCTGATTCAGCCGCTTCAAGTTGGGGCCTCATCGAGACTATAGGAACAATCATTGCCGGTCGAACGGATATTTATGGCGCATTTACCCGTCATCTCCTGCGTTATGCTGGTGACCCTTCAACCCAGTCTCCGATGCTCTGGGCCCTGGGTACCATAGCCGAAATACGACCGGACCTCATACGACGGAGTTCATTTTATCAAATCCTCGGCTTTATCAATCACCCGGATCCGGTTATCAAAGCTTTAATGTTACGTATTCTGGCACGTATCAATGCCAAGGAAAATATAAAAGACATTGAACCATTACTTAAAATACAAGACGAGGCCACTGTGTACGAACAAGGAAAACCTGTGACAGCCTCGGTTGCTGAATTTGCCCAGCAGGCTCTGAATTTGATCCAAGAGCAAGGAGACCAAAACAATGACTGAACTCCCCCCAATCCCAATGAATCCTAAAAAAGAGGAAGAGGAAAAAGAAAAAGATCCTATCCAGGAAGAGTATGAAAAGGGACAAGAATTCATGCAGTCTGGAGATTTAGGCCAGGCAGCGAATATGTTTCACAACGTCCTGCTGGCCTATGAAGAAAAAGACGATCAAAACGGTGTGGCGAATGCTTCTGACAAGCTTGGTGATATCTGCCTGGAACGAGAAGATTTCACTAAAGCACTGAGCCATTTTGACCGGGCCTATGCAATCTGTGAAAAAGAGGTGGACGACTGGAGCATGCTCTCTTTGAATAAAAAAATTGCCAAGGTCAAGCGTGGTCTTAATGATCACCAAACAGCCATTGAAATGTATTTAGATATGCTGGAGTGGTATCAGAACCTAAAGGATCCTGCCAAAGTCATTGCTACCCTGGAAACCATGTCCGAGACCTATGTTGAGATGGGAGATCGTGATAAAGCGGCAGACGCTTTACGCACAGCTGCGGGTATTCATAAAAATTACCAGCACAGCAGACAAGCACAGGACCTCTTGAACCGCGCTGAAGCCGTTGCCAGAGGAGCTTAGTATAG
>CAYUCH010000130.1:2848-10556 GCA_964443295.1 uncultured Desulfobulbia bacterium
TGCAGAGTGCAGAGTGCAGAGTGCAGAGTGCAGAGTGCAGAGTGCAGAGTGCAGAGTGCAGAAAAAGTAATTTGGTGACTGAATAAGTCAATGAAAATCGGGTGAAACGTCCAATTTTCGTTGGACAAAGTTGTAGGGCTGACTTCAGTCCTAATAAATTAAGCAAACCTTAAATTTGGCCAAGTCTGTTTCGGAATGAATTCCGACCTACACCATTCTCTTAATAAGTGATCACAGGTGCTGTAGATGTTCTTGATCAGGGCAATCAGTCTATAGACGCCCCTATGCTGTTTGCACTGATCACGGGCAGATGCAGTGCCTGTGGGTACTTAATAAAAAAAGCCGGAGTGAGAAATCTCACTCCGGCTTTTTTATTGGTACTTAATCGAACGAGTTGGGATTATTCGTTACCCAAATCGTCTTCACTTTTAACACGCTCTGGCAAGGCATACATAGTGGTGCTGCCAGAGGACCAGAAGACCATTTTACCTTCTGTTACCAACTTATTAGCCACCTTTTTAATCTCACGGGGCTTGGTATCTGGATCACAGGCATAGAAGTCTTTAATGTACAGCTGTGGTTTTGGAGATTTAGCTGCTTTCGCCAAAATCGCTTCTTTTAAATCATCATTACTTAAAGCCATGTTAATTCTCCTTAGTGGAAAAGTTTATTTTATATGGCTTGTAAATTTGAACTGGGTAGAAGTTCTCCAAGTATCATAAGCCAAGCGGTAATCATCAATAGATTTGATGGTAAATGGGATATTACATTTCTCAAAGAATCTCTCCCAACCAATCCGCTCAGCCCATTCGCCGATACGCTCATATTTCTGAGCATCTTTAGCGTAAACCTCGAGGATATTCTTCACTGCTTCAACAGTCTCAGGCCAACGTGGCGGAGTGTTTGGCAGGAATGGAATAACCAGTTTGGAGAACTTAGGCATGGACCTGGAGTTGGAGCATTTTCCACCAACCAGGATTGCTATACCGTCACCTTCGGGATCAGCCAAAGGCATCGCGGGACACATGGTGTAACAGTTACCGCAGAACATACAACGGTCAGCGTTAACTTTTACAGACTTAACTTCTTCACCTGCGCTATTGGTAGCCTTGGCTGGTTTTACCGCGCCCAGAGGACAAGATGCGATGGCCAGAGGAAGCTCACAAAGACCAGTGATCGCATCGTGGTCGATCATGGGTGGTTTACGGTGAATACCAAGGATAGCGATATCAGAAGCATGTACAGCACCACACATGTTCAGGCAGCAAGCAAGAGCTACACGAACCTGAGCAGGAAGAGTCATGCTGGTGAAGTAATCGAACAACTCATCCATAACAGCTTTAACAACACCAGAGGCGTCGGTAGCTGGGGTATGGCAGTGAATCCAACCCTGAGTATGAACGATATTGGTTACACCAGCGCCGGTGCCGCCAACAGGGAATTTATTGCCACGGCCGGCAAGATCGTCCAGCAAAGGCTGTACTTTATCTTTGGAATCAACCATGAACTCAACATTGTTACGGGTAGTCCAACGAACATAGCCGTCACAATGAGCATCTGCGATATCGCAGATCTCACGAATGAGCTCAATACTGATAAGACGGGCAGCACCTACACGGATTGTGTAACACTCGTCGCCAGACTCACCAACATGAACCAAAACGCCAGGCTGTACGATTTCATGATACAGCCATTTGCCGTAGTTATTTTTTACAACAGGTGGAAAAAACTGCTCGTAATGCGGTGGTCCGATATCGGTAATTCTGTCCTCCATCGGATTTTCGGGATTATAACCCATGACATTACCTCCTTAAAATCAATTGAGAATTTTCACTCAAAAAATATCAAAAATTAATCCGGTCTCAATTATTGAGCATGACGCTTACGGAATTCTTTAACGTCACGATCGAAACCACCGGGAACTTCCTCTGATGTCCAGAAGACATATGGGTTGGAGCGAGGCTCTTTCACATGCTGTGGCAGAGGCTCAACTTCCATAACCTTGAGGAAAGTAGGCAGGCCGATACGCATGATGGTCTCACCAACACGCTCGCGGTTTTTACCAACTTCCATCCACCAATCCCAGATCTTCTCGATAACATCGATAACTTCTTCGAAATCGTTGTCAGCATTGATCTCAAGGAAAGGAATGGTCATGGTAGCGAACTGAGCACCATCAAGGATAGGAGCTTTTGCACCAACACAGATGGTTGCACCCTGCTGAACACCTGGACGCAGTGCACGAGGCATTACGTTGATGCAGTGCATGCAGCGAGTACATTCAGCATTGTCGATTTTCAGCTCGTCGCCTTCCATCCACATGCAATTTGTGGGACAGAGATCGATAACTTCTTTTTTGATATTAAACGCACCCCAGTCACGGCCGGCATGGGCACCACCGTTGGCAGGAAAATCACCAGCGACGTAGCCTTTAACAGCAGCCTGATCAATGCGGATATCATCTTTCCAGGTACCGATAACAGCAAAGTCGGAACGAGCAATAGCTGCAACACAATCGTTGGGGCAACCGGAAAATTTGAACTTAAACTTGTATGGGAAAGCAGGACGATGAATCTCGTCTTGGTAGTGCATGGTCAGGTGATGGCAGAGAGCCTGGGTGTCATAGCAACCCCACTCACAGCGTGCACGTCCCAGACAGCAAGCAGGAGTACGCAGGTTAGAACCGGAACCACCAAGATCTTGTTTCAGATCATGGGTCAGTTCATAGAACAGCGGCTCCAGGTTATCTGTGGTGGTACCAAGAAGTACGAGGTCACCAGTAGAACCATGCATATTGGTCATACCAGAACCGTATTTCTGCCAGAGGTCACAGATATCACGAAGTTTTGCAGAGCTGTAGAACTTACTGGAAGGCTGATTCAGACGTACGGTATGGAAATGGGCTACACCAGGATATTCTTTAGGAACATCTGAGTAACGTCCAACGATACCACCACCGTAACCGAAAACACCAACGATGCCGCCGTGTTTCCAGTGAGTGATTCTGTCTTTGAAAGACAGTTCCATCTGGCCAAGGATATCCCAACATTGGGGACTTTGCTCGGCCTGCCTCTTCAGATCCGTGACAAAACTTGGCCATGGACCTTTTTCCAGGTCGTCCATCATCGGTGTGTCATGCTTAGGCATTTTCACTTCCTCCTTAAATGATAGATATTATAAAAAATACCGGTTTTACTCTCTGGATCCGCCCGTCAATGCGCTTTACAGAACAAAAAAAAGCGACAGAGAGATATGAACTAAAACTACTGAATGATAATTCAGAATCGGCAACTTATTCGCCCTTTTCTTCTTTGTCAACAAAAAAGGATGATGGTTCACCGGATTAAAATTTTTACGCCTTTATGACATAAAATTATTTTTTTATTTTTTTTTAATTTTTTCAAAAATTTCCATATGGTACCTCAAATTCTTCTTTTTTTTCATTTTGACACCTCCTCCATTTCAAGATACTCTTGTCGCCTGTTGGAATATCACCTGTTTTTTTTAGTACACTTATTCCCGCATTTATCATGATCCAAAAAACTTTATATATATATAAGGAAGGAACCATGTCAAAACGTATTGTAATTATCGGTGGAGTTGCCGCCGGTCCTAAAACCGCTTGCCGGGCCAAAAGGCTCATGGCCGATGCCGAGATAACTATCATCGACCAGGACACCTATATCTCATACGGAGGATGCGGTATTCCTTATTTTGTCTCCGGTGATGTGTCCGATGAGAAAGAACTTCGCAATACCAGCTTCCATGTCACGCGAGACGAACAATTCTTCCTGAATTCAAAAGGAGTAACAGCCCGCACCGCAACAACCGCCACAAAGATAGATAGAAGAAACAAGACTGTTCACCTGAAAGATGTCAACACCGGGGAAACCGATGAAATCCCCTACGATAAACTTGTTCTCACCACCGGCAGCAAACCCAATATGCTCCCCATAGAAGGAGCCGACGCAGAAGGCGTACATACAGCCACCGACCTGCATAAGGCCATCGCCATCAAGGGAGAGCTTGCCCAAGGCAAAGTGGGGAAAGCTGTAGTAATCGGTGGTGGCGCAATCGGCATCGAGATGGCCGAGGCCTTTGCTGACCTTTGGGGAGTAGAGACCACAGTGCTTGAATTCATGCCTCAGATATTACCCCGCTTGGTTGACACACATTTTGCCGCCATGCTGGAAAAACACTTGCAGGATAAAGGTGTTGATGTCTTTACAAATGAGTCAGCCCAGAAAATTGAGACCGACGACAGTGGCCGGGCCTGCCGGGTGGTCACTGAAAACCGCAGCATAGATGCAGACATCGTTGTCATGTCTGTTGGTGTTCGTCCCAGAAGTGAATTGGCTGCTGAGGCCGGGCTTCTGGTGGCAGAGCAAGGCGGTATAGTGGTAAACGAGCGCTTGCAAACCTCAGATCCGGATATTTATGCTGCCGGTGATTGTATTGATATTGCTCACCTGGTAAGCGGCAAACGCAGCATGGCCCCCATGGGTTCCCTGGCCAACCGGGAAGGACGGGTGGTTGGTGATAACCTGGCCGGCATACCCAGTACTTTTAAAGGTTGGATCGGTTCTTTTGTTCTCAAGGCATTTGATCAATGCATTGCTGCCACCGGCCTCACCCTGGAGGCGGCATTGGCGGAAGGATTTGACGCTGATGCAGTGATAACCGCCCAGTCAGATCGGGCCCACTTTTTCCCCACCCAGGCAGTAATCCCCTTGCAGTTGGTGTTTGATAAAAAATCACTCAAGGTTCTAGGCGTACAAGGTATCGGACCATCTGAAAATGATGCCGTCCTGGCCCGCGTCGACACTGCCGCCGCTCTCATCGGCCAAAACGCCACCATCACCGATTTTCAGGATCTCGAAATGGCCTATGCCCCACCATTTGCCACGGCAATTGATGCCTTGAATGCCACCGCTAATGTTGCTGAGAACAAAGCTGCCGGCAGGCTACGGACCATATCCCTTGCCGACTACTCAGCCTGGATGGATAATCCGAACAGTCAAGCCGATTGGCTGGCCCTTGATATACGCCACCAAGCAGAAACCGGCCCATTCACCGAAAAATTCCAGGAAATGTGGCTTGCCATTCCCTACCCCGAGTTGCGTCCCCGAATTGATGAAGTGCCGAAAGATAAAACCCATATCATTATATGTGATGCTGGCACACGCTCTTATGAGATCCAATGCTTCCTGGACAGTGTGGGCATAGATAACCTTGTACTGGAAGGTGGATTTAATTGTATCCGACGAATGGGAGCGCAGTGGTGGCCCAACTCATAAGTCTCAAAAATCGCGATAGCGCAGGCCAGCTGATATGGTTGGCCGGCCTGCCATTGCTTTTCATGTTCTTACTCTTCTGCCTTGCCTCCTCTTCTCTTGCTGAAAACGAAAACACCCTCATAACCGCAAAACAGCCAAGAATTGAAACGCAGGCTGCCGACCTTAAACTCCTCCCGGATCAGCTTTATTTCCATGAGTTGGTGAGCACTATCCGCCAGGCCAAAAAAGAGATCATAATGGCCTATTTTCTCTGCAAACCTGGGAGTTCGTCCGGTAACCGCCCGGCAGGAATTTTAAAAACTCTGAAAGAAGCCCAAAAGCGCGGCGTTGAGGTTACAGTACTTTTTGATAAGTCTGGTCATTTTGAACATGTCGATACAGCGAATAAAAGGGCTGCCGATATTTTAATGAATGCGGGTATTACGGTAAAATTTGACTCAACCAAGAAAACCACTCATGTTAAAATGGCGGTTATTGACCAACGCTACTGTTTCATAGGCAGTCATAATCTCACTCAATCGGCCTTGACCTATAATAATGAGCTGTCCCTGCTCATTGATAGTCCGAAACTTGCAAAAGAACTGGTAGCATACTGGCAAAACATTCATTGAAATATCCTCATTTACCTGAAAAGGAAAATCCCATGCATGATTTCACCTTTCACAACCCCACAAAAATAATTTTCGGCCGCGAGACTGAAAATCAAATTGGTTCAGAGCTAAAAATACACGCATTAAACAAAGTACTTTTTGTGTATGGCAGGGACTCCGTTAAGCGGTCCGGCCTGTACGACAAGGTGATGAAGAATTTGCAGGACAACCGGATTGATTGTGTGGAACACCCCGGAGTTTCATCCAACCCTGTTCTTTCTCATGCTGAAAAAGGCATTGAGATCGCAAAAAAAGAGAATATTGATGGAATTCTGGCAGTGGGTGGTGGTTCGGTTATTGATGAAACAAAAGCGATAGCTGTCGGAGCCAAGACTAATGACAAATTATGGGATTTTTATACTGGTAAAGAAGTACAAGACGCATTACCCATATCCGCCATTTTAACCATTGCCGCCGCAGGCAGTGAAATGAATGGCAATTCCGTCCTCACCAATGAGAAAACCAAGCAAAAATACAGTATCTCCTCCCCGTATCTGTATCCCAAAGTGTCCATTCTTAATCCTTCCCTCACCTGCACTGTGCCTCTTGACTACACAGCTTATTCAGCAGTAGATGCTATCACCCACGTCTTGGAAGGCTATTTCACCGGTTCAGGTACCGACCTCAATAATCGCCTGGTTGAATCAATTGTCCGTACGGTCATCGAAACCACGGACCTTATAATGAAACAACCAGATAATTATGAGGCCAGGGCTGAATTCATGTGGGCCGCAACTCTGGCGTTAAACGGCCTTACACCAACCGGCATTGGTGAATTTGGTTTTCCCAACCATATGATCGAACACTCTTTAAGCGCCATCTACAATATCCCTCACGGCGCCGGTCTTTCCATAGTACTTCCCGCCTGGATGAAATGGTATGAGTCACACAACCCAAAAAAATTCATACGCTTTGCCCAAAAAGTGTTTGGGAAAAAGACGGGAAAAGAAGGAGTAGAGGCTTTGGAGCACTGGTTCGCCTCAATTCATTCACCAACCCGACTGGCAAATGTTGAGATACCCAAAGAAGATATAGAAATGATAACCGAAAATGCCCATGGAGTGGCGTGCATATGGGGGATAGATAAAACGTACTCCAAGGAGATTATTGTTGAAATACTGAATAATGCTCAATAAGAAATTACTTTTTTCATCAAATACAGAGAAAAAACATTGTTTTTCTGGGCGGTTAGTATTTTTATTAAGTATGAATTTATCCAGTAGTTTTACTACTTCGTCTAAATAATTAAATAACTCATTAATATGGCAAACATAATCGATCCCCTGGTTATCCAATATCCGGTCACCACCCTGGACGGCCAAGAACTTCTTCCAAAAGGAACCAAGATATCCAACAGTGTTGTTGATGATCTCATCTTGAGTAATAGCACAAGTTCCCCCTATGTACCGATCCTGCAGCACGGTACAGTACGGCACGATATCATTCATTTTCTCACCATACCACCGTACAACACCATTTTTGCCCAGCAGGAGATGGTGGATTATGTCATTGATTTATTTAACAGTGTCACCTTGCCTGCTCCCCTTCTCGATATTCTTGATTATTTTAAAGAGCACGATTTTCATACATACCGGCACAGCATAATGGTATATGCCACTTCCACCATGTTGGCCAAAGTTATAGGTGCAGATTTCGAAGAGATTCACCAAGAATCCATTGCAGGCCCAACCCATGATTTTGGCAAAATCTGCGAATTCCAGACGATCCCGACCACCCATTCCATTTGATTCCGGCCACTGA
>CAYUCH010000131.1:0-10519 GCA_964443295.1 uncultured Desulfobulbia bacterium
CCATAACGAGGTCACCATGCCTTTCAAATGTGCGAAAAATATTATACGTTATCCACTATTTTTTATTACCCACTCATTATACCCTTTTACTGTTTCTCTGTTTCTTAAATAACTAACATGATCCGGTTTTTTAGGATCTTGCCTATAAAGGAAAAAACCAAACATATAGGATAAGATTATTATTGAAACATGAATCCAAAATGGGAAATAAATAATATTTTTTAACTCTTCAAAAGAAAAGAACAATTGAGTCTTGCCGCTATATGGAACGAACATAAAGAATAAGTAGATTGTGCTAATTATAATAGTAGAAGATAGAACTAAGAATACAAAACCTGGTATTAAGCATGCTAAAAAATCGATGAAGAAATCTTTGTAGCGTAAATTCATATTTAACTGTTTGTTGCCGGTTGATAAAGAAATCATTTTTCACCACACGATTATTTTTTTATGCCCAAAAAGGTACTAGGCAAGAACTTTCCACCATATTGATCTATAGAGGTGGAAAAAAGCCTGTCTGCTGCTTTCCACCATAACAGTTTTCCTTTGTTATGCAATTTTAAATAATGAGAGAGGAAGATGGAGTTTTTTTAAGACAACTGGCTTTGAACCCAACGAACAATATTGCTCGCATCCATGGCCCCGGGTTGACGGGCTTTTTCCTGACCATGTATGAAAAGAGCCAGGGTAGGGATGGAACGAATACCATATTGGGAACCAAGAGTCCGTTCTTTTTCCGTATTCACCTTGGCAAGTCGTACATGGGGTTCAAGCTCTTTTGCGGCCTGAGCAAATGCCGGAGTCATCATTTTGCAGGGTCCGCACCAGGGTGCCCAGAAATCCACCAGAACAGGGATCTCGTTTTTTGTGATGAATTTTTGAAAGGTATTCCCTGTTAGCTCAACAGGTATACCGTTGAACAGGGGAGAGGCGCATTTCCCGCATTTTGGTTGATTAACAAGTTTGGAGGAAGGGAAACGATTAATTGTTATGCAATGTGGGCATACAACGTGGATCGGAGTGCTCATTTCTTATAAATCAAAGGTGCCTTTTTAAAACGTCCGCCTGTTTTAACAGGATCATCTTTATAACCTAATTTTTTAAAATCCATATAATCGGTGCGATCTGCCAGGTTGGGCAGGTCATGGTCCTTAAAATACTGTCTTTTTTTCTCGATATTGTTGAGAACTAATTCTTTGAAATTATGTTCTTTTTGTTCTTGGTGGCAGGTTGCGCATCCTTCACCTTTCGCTAAACTTTCATGGCATTGGCCACAAGAAAGAGCAAGCTCTTTGGGTGGTATCTGGTGGTTCAAACTGATGTATTGTACTGTTGGAACCCATTTGTATTCACCACTGTATGCCATACCTGCCTCGGCCATGCCGGAAACAAATGATTTGTCCCAATCTTCGGTGAGGATGTATCCACCTGGTCCATAGATATGACCGACCAGAAGATAATTGTTTATAGCGTCGGCAGGTTGGACGCCAACATGCACTTTAAACGGAGCAATCTTCGATTTGGAATCTGTAATGTCACCTTCGGGGCTTCCCATATTAGTAACGCCGTCAGGATTGATTTTGTCTCCCAGGAGATAGCGGGTTGCGCGACCATTAAACCAGGCATATTCAGGTTTTTCCCCAGCAGACCATTTAAATTTACCTTTTGAAAGACTGTATTCTTTACGGCCTGCTTTGCTCTTGGTGATTTCTCTTTTTTTATCTCCGGTTTGTGACCAGTCCCATAGCGTTTTTGTCTCAATTTTGCTGGCAAAAACAGGGATATGGCAGGTGGTGCAGCTCAGAGAATTTCTATGTGTGTTAAGGTGAGCGTCAAAGAGAGTACCGCCCTGGTGTGGGTCGGGTAAGTGGCAGTCATTGCACGTCGTGCGACCTTCTGTAACAGGTGAAAGAAGACTTAGGCCTGATATTTTATGCTTATCTACCTGATGGCAATCAGCACAGACAAAATCATAGCCGCCCATATGCACATCCATCTGCTCTTCCGGGTAATAGAGTGCACTGGAAAGGTCGCCATGTTTAACATTGTCTCCGCCACCACCTGAGAAATGACAATCACCACAGGTTTTACGATTTGATTTTCCGACATTTTGGGCAACGTACAGGAGATCTACATCTTCGTCTGGATACCCTGCCAGTGATTGTCCCTTCAAGTAGGTGTTGGTGGTGTCGTGGCAAACCAGGCAATCCATATTGTTTTTGTCAGAAAAATCAAAAGAGTTATCAACCCAGCCATAGCCGGCATGACAACTGGTGCATTGTCGATAATTACTGGCAATGTGAATGCAGTAATTATTGATTAAGTTGGTACCCTTACCGGTCTCGGTCTCGGTTTCACGGCCTTCAAGAAATGGGGTGGGGCCTTTCCAGAGCCAATGGGCTGTGTGGAGCATGTCATTGGCAGCATCATCGTGGCACCGCAAACAATCGGCTGTCACTTCGTCGGGATCAGGATCTTCTTCGATTTTGAGTAAGTCTTTATGGCTGACTACGTGTTCAGCATGACACCCTGTACAGGTAACCGGTCCTTTGTTCTCTTCCTTATGACATTGTATGCATTTTCGGTGATAGGCTGCTTTCAGACCAATTCTACCTGGTAAATCAACAACGAAAGACTGTTGGTGGCAGGCCGAACAACGTACTATTTCTGGAGTCTTTAAATCCTCGGGCCGATGATGATGGCATTCAAAACAATTGTCAATAAGCTGAGCATGCTTGGCATGCATGAAACGAACAGGTCCATACTGATCATCGGTTTTGTTGATAAGAGGGTTATTGAGCAGAAAGTACTTTCTGGTCATATCTTTTAAGCCAATTTTTTTATCACCAAGTCGACGACGACGTTCATGTACTGTTTCTTGCAGTACTTCATTGACTTGGGGGAGTACTTCGGCCGTAAATTTTTTGGCCTCTTCCTGACGTGGCGCAGTCCAGTCTTTAACCTCATGAAATACTGACTCAGCAGCAAAGCACATTGGCGCAGAGAGGATGAGTGTCGTGAGAAATAAAAGTATGGAAGAGAGTTGCCTTTTCATCATGATTCTTCACCATAATATCGGCTTTCCAGCAATGGAAACCAGGCAACTCCAAGTCGGTAGAAAAGCATGATGCCGGCAATGAAGCCAGCGGTCACCGCCACCTCACCAATGGACGGGAAATAGGTGACAGTAGCTTGGGGGGGAGTGAACCCTATGAGAAAAACGTTTACTCTATTGATAACCACACCTAAAACTATCATGGTACTTGCTATGAAAAGGCCTTTTCGGTTGTTATGCACTTGTGGGAAGAAGAGCAGTACCAATGGAAAAAACGAGCCAATGATTATTTCAACCAACATGGCATTGCTGACTCCGCTTCCGTTTAGAAGTTGTATAAGAAGTTCACGGTTTGCCAAGTCCCATATTTTCACTCCAAGGTAGATAGCCACAGGAATAATGGTGAGTTTGCCAAGAGAGGAGAGGATTTCTATGTCTGAGTCGCGCCGAAATGTATTGGCGGCGATGACCGTCTCAAAAACAACCATGGGAAAGCCGACCATTATGGCGGAGAGAAGAAATAAGACCGGCAATAATGGCGTGAACCAGAGTTGGTGAAGTTTGGTGGGGGCAATGAGCAGGATGCTTCCCAGTCCGGCTTGATGAGAAAAGGAGGTAACAAGTCCGATGAGCAAAAAGAGCCAGAGCATTTTCTCAACCGGCCAAGCGAGAATTTTAAGAAAAGAGATTCGCTCCCCAAACCTCTCTGCCACTATGGGCATGAAAAGCAAATAGAGAATCATGATGTTCATCAGAGTGCAGATACCTATATTGAAAAGTACGGACTCTGGTTGGTGAAAGACTATGGGATGCCAAGCAGATTGCCAACGCCCCAGGTCCATGATTGTCCCCAATGTTTCAAAAGAATAGCCGAGCAGGGCGGTGAGCAGGGAGGGGCGGACAACGGGTTCATAAAACCGTTGGCCGAAGAGATGGGCAAGGGCGGCAATGAAAAATCCGCCCGCTGCAAGGGCCACTCCTGCCGCTACATCCAAACCTACCCATATTCCCCAAGGGTAAGAATTGGAGAGATTGGTTACATAGCCAAGACCATAGACAAAGCGAGCAACTACAAAAAAAAGTCCTGTGAAAAAGACGGCAAAAAGGACAAGAATACCTGGTGTCCAAAAGCCTCGTTCAAATGGGGCGGGTTTGTATCTCTCCATTATTCCTCGCCCTCATTTTCCGGTTTCTTCTTTGTTTTTTTGACACCCTGGATGATTCCGGCCATGGCAAGAAAAGCGCCGGACACAAGGAGTGGTACCTGCAGGTTTTCATAGAGGCTGGTTTGAATCATCCGAGTAAGGGCTGCAGGTGAGTATGTGTCTAAAGTAGGAAAACCCATTTTGGCAAAAGGATCTGCAGCAATATAGAGCCAGGATGTACCGCCGGCTTCTTGCTCACCATAGATATGATTGACATAGCGAGCTGGTTGAGAGGCAATTTTTTCCTTTGCAAGTGCGCACATTTGGCATCTAGGACCAAAGGTGATCGCTTCCACAGGGCAGGCAGCAGCACAGGCTGGAGTGCCGCCATCTTTAAGTAACCGAGAGTAACATAAAGTGCATTTTCTTACCCTGGGGTCCATGGCCAGGTGATACTCATAGGCAGGCACCTCAAATGGGCAGGCAATCATGCAATAACGACAGCCAATGCAGAGATCTTCATTGTAATGTACTGCGCCGTTGCTCTTCTTGGTCATGGCTCCGACTGGGCAGGCGGACACACATACAGGATCAAGACAGTGCATGCATTGTTTTTTGACAAATACCGGAATGGGTTGGCCTGTTTGTCGATCTATCCGGCCGGGGTAAAACCTGTTGATTACAGTAAAAGACGAGATGTCCAGCGGTCGGTTTTCTTGAAATACAGTGAGATCTTCGTATGGAGTGTCAGGTTTTGGGAGTTTATTTTCTTCGGCACAGGCTTTTTCGCATTTGCGGCAACCTATACATACTGTGAGATCTACAAGACAGGCATATCCCAATTGGCCATTGGTTGCTTGGGATTCATTCGCTTGACTGGAATTTCCAATAACGGTGCTGGCTCCCAATACACAGGTTGCTTTTAGTAGCTGTCGTCTCGAAAAAACCATTTTTCTCCTACACAATTTCATTATTTTTAAGTGTGGATTTTATTGCAATACACAATATCATGCAATACCATGTTATGGCAAGGTCTCAGGTGTAATTTGTTAGTGATTTCATTACTTTTTTTAATCTGTCCATTCCTCTCTCACAGCTAAAAAAGAATCAATGCTTTGGATAAAAGCCTCCACCACCTCGGGATCAAATTGAGTGCCTGAAGCAGCGCGAATAATTCGTTCGC
Source organism: uncultured Desulfobulbia bacterium (assembly GCA_964443295.1). Taxonomy (GTDB): domain Bacteria; phylum Desulfobacterota; class Desulfobulbia; order Desulfobulbales; family CG2-30-60-27; genus CAYUCH01. The sequence goes on from CAYUCH010000131.1 coordinate 5,384, forward strand.
ACTCTTCATGCGGTAAAGGGGCTTTATATGATCTGCGACTTGCTAAGGCATCATACACATCTGCCACGGCAACAATTCGTGCCTCAAGAGGAATCATGTTTCCTTTTAAACCATTGGGGTACCCTGAACCATCCCACCGCTCATGATGCCCTCCTGCTATTTCTGCTGCAACACGCAATAGTGGGGTTTTTCGCTCATTCAATATGTCCTGGCCAATGGCAGCATGTCGATGGTATAGAGAGAGTTCCTCGCCTTTAAGAGGATTGAGTATGTCAGCTCCCTTGGGACAATGTTCCCTCATAATGGTCCATTCATCAGTGTTAAGACAGTCGGGCTTGTTTAATATATTGTCAGGTACACCGACTTTACCTATGTCATGCATTGGACTGGCGCTGTAAATTAAATCCACAGTTTCATCATCTAAACCCAAGGTTTTGGCAAGTATCTCACTGTACAGGCTTACCCGGATTACATGTTTGCCAGTTTCATTGTCTTTATATTCGGCAGTTTTTCCTAACCGTCGAATAATTTGCAATCTGGTTTCGGCAAGTTCTTCGTTGGCTTCCTGAAGCTGGGCTGTCCTGGTTCGCACCATGTCTTCAAGGTGCTTCTGGTAGGCTCTGTTTTCACGAATCAAATGTGATCTTTCAAGGCATTTTTCTACAGAGTGAAGAAGGAGAGAAAGTTCGGTAATAGGTTTGATGAGATAATCCCAGGCTCCAAGATGTATGGCCTTTACCGCATCTCCCATTCCGCCAGCCCCAGAGACAATAATAACTGGTGTGTCTGGAGATTCTTTTCTGACCGTGGCAAGAACATCAAGGCCATCTAATTCCGGCATTCTTAAATCAAGGAGAATAAGGTCTGGTTTTTTCGATCGAAACACCTCGAGGCCAATCAATCCGTCATTTGCTTCTAAAACCTTATAGTCACACATTTCAAGATAGCGAACCATACTTTCGCGGACAAAATCGTCGTCATCAACGCTTAGTATGGTGGCAAGGGGCGTGTCTGTCACAATTACACCGTTGTTAGGGGGTATAGCCGTAGAATTTCTATTTATTCTACGGATTTATGGGCAGAAAAGTCAATTAATAATTGTTATTTGTTGCGAAATTTTTGAATACAAATTGCTAAACAATAAAGCGCTATTCCGACTGGAAAGAAGACATATTTTGTTTCAGCTGCCAAGCCTGTAAGGGATGAGAATCCACCAGGGTGAAAAAGTATAAAGGATGCTGAGAGGAAAAGGGGAATTTCAAACCATTTTATCTTCGTTATGCACCACCCTTGAGCGACATTTTCAAAGGCTGCCATACCAATAAGAGCCATAAAGAAAATCAGTAATCCCTGTGGCCAGGAGGATACGTTGTGCAGGATCAGATCTGGATTGAAGACAAAAAGAAATGCGATTACCGAAGTGCGGATATCGTATAAAAAACCCTGTATGCCAGTGGGGATCGGCCGGCTTCGGGCAATGGCAGATGCAGCATAGGCGGCCAGACCAACTGGGGGCGTATCGTCAGCCAAAATACCGAAATAAAAACAGAAGAGATGGGCAGCCATAACTGGTATGGCGAAGTCCATGAAGCCACCGACCTCGACGATGATGGGTGCTGTCAGAGAGGCCATAACGATATATGTGGCCGTGGTAGGCAACCCCATGCCCAATAATAAACTGGCGATTGCGGTTATGAATAGAAGAAGAAATATATTGCCAAAGGCGAGGGTTTCTACAATGGCGGAAATCATCGAGCCAATGCCCATATTAACAACCCCGACAATTATCCCTGCGGCAGCACAGGCCAAGGCAACAGTCATCATGTTCTTCGAGCCACGAATCATTCCAGCACCAATGAGAGTAGTGGCAGAGTATATTCCTTTAAGTATTCCAGTGCCTGACCGTCGTGATCGTTGAACCTCTTGAAATAGTATGACAATAAATAAAATCAAGATTGCTCTAAATGCTGCCATTTCGGGTGAATGACGCAAGATGATTAATTCATAGAGCAACATGGTTAGAGGAAGGAAAAAATGAAAGCCTCGTTTCAAGGTATCAAAAAATCTGGGAAGGTCGGACCGGGAGAGTCCTTTTATGCCAAGCTTGCTTGCCTCAAGATGGGTAATACAAAACAGGCCAAAATAGGAAACTACCGCTGGGATAATCGCAGCTTTAACCACAGCCAGGTATGGGACATTGACGTATTCTGCAATAATAAAGGCCGCTGCTCCCATAATAGGTGGCATGAGCTGACCGTCTGTGGAAGATGCAACTTCAATGGCTGCAGCTTTTTTGGCTGGGTAGCCGGTTTTTTTCATCAGCGGGATAGTAAAGGGGCCGGTGGTAACGATATTGGCAATGGATGAGCCTGATACAAGACCTGTGGCACCAGATGCAACCACAGCAGCTTTGGCTGGTCCGCCCTTGAAACCACCGAGAAGAGACAAGGCTAGATTGGTGAAAAATTTACCCGCACCAGCCTTGTCAAGCAAGGCACCAAAAAGAACATAGAGGTAGACAATAGAAGCTGATACACCAAGGGGAATCCCATAGATTCCCTCTGTGGAAAGGGTGATGTTGCTGAGAAATTTTCTTAAAGAGACTCCTTTAAAAGCCATCAGGTCAGGCAAGTGTGGACCTAAAAAGGCATAACCAATAAAGAAAAGAGCTATAACGGAGAGGGCAGGGCCAATAATTCGGCGGCTTCCTTCAAGCACAAGGACAACCAGAATTGAACCGACAATTAAATCTCTTGAAAGAGGCATTCCAGATCTTTCGGCAATACCTTGATAATCTATAATAATGTATAGGGCTGAAAAGACGGCCAACAGGGCCAGGGTAAAATCTATTTTTGGAATACAGGTGGTTTCAGAAAGCCAGGGGAGTTGGCGAAAAGGGCGTTTGAGGGCAGGTTCCAGAAGAAAAACCAAGCATATGGCAAAGGCCAGGTGAATTGACCGGGTGGTTGTGGAGTCAAGGACAAGCCAACCTGCCAGGCTTAATTGAAAAAAGGCCCAGCAAAGTGAAATGATCGAAACAAGAAGTCCTTCATATTTACCAAGTGAACGAAGATCTCCAGTTTCCGCCTTAAGGATGGCTTCAGCGGTTTGAATAGAATCCTGCTCTGATTCGTGACTATTATACATTTTATAGGTGGGCTACATTACAAAGTCGAAAGTGTGGAGTTGTCCAACACCAGAGATCATTGTTCAGGTTGGATTGCTGGTAGTAGCATGGGATTTACATACTTTAACAACCCAGCTTCCTTAAAATACTTCAATGCTCCTCTATGGACAGGAGCTGACAAACCTTTGAGCATGTCCTGCTTGCTTAAAACTGCATAGGCTGGGTGCAATTTTTTAAAGGCCTCAAAATTATCAAAAACTTCTTTGGTAATGGCATAAACGATTTTTGGATCTACTTTTTTCGATGTAACCAAAGTTGCCTTAACGCCAATGGTTGGGATATCGGATGTGTTTGCCGCATTTGGATAAAAAGAAGCTGGAATGGTTGCTGGTGCGTAATAGGGGATTTTTTCCAGTAATTGGTCAATACCCTTCCCTTGGATTGGAATAATTCTTACTTTGATTCGTCCGGACGTGGCTTCCTTTATATTACCGTTTGGATGACCAACTGTATAAAAAAAGGCGTCTATTTTTTCATCTTGTAACAGACCTGGCGCTTCGACTGCTTTGGCCTGCTCAGCAACAATATCTTTTGTACCGATTTGAAAAGCGGTCAAGACATCCTTGGAATTTTGTAGTTGTCCGGAACCAGGATTACCGATGTTAACCCTTTTATTTATTAAGCCTGCAATATCTTCAATATTACTTTCAGCTACCGCAATAAGAGTAATTGCTTCCGGATGAATAGAAAAAACACTGCGGAGATCTGAGCGAGGCCCTACTTTAGACCATTCCGCCTCGCCAGAATATGCTTGGAATTGCCTGTCGGATTGGGCAACTCCAAATTCTAAATCTCCAGAAAGAACAGCATTAATGTTATATACGGATCCTGCTGTAGATTCGACCGTTGCTTTAATTCCATACTCTTTGACCCTTTTGTTAACCATCCTGCTTATTGCGCCGCCGGTTGGGTAATAGACACCGGTCACTCCCCCTGTCCCAATAGTCACAAAGGTTTTGGAAAATACAAGTGAAGAAGAGAACACTATCAAAGTGAAAATAAGTGACGGGATGATTCTTTTCATGATTTGACTCCCTTTGGAATGTCTTGAAAACGATGGGTGCATAATATCATTAAGTGCAATTACTTCAGTATCATTTCTACTCATGCTACCAAAAGGACTAAGCCCCGCAAAGGTTTTTGTTCTCTTGCAATAAAGTGCTTACAAGCAAACTTGACAATAGTCATGTTCAAGTTTGATTAAAAATTCCAGTCATCTCTCTGAACCCCTCCGATTCTGAAGTTTTTCACCCTATCTCGGCACTCATGGCCAGAACAGGCAAGAACAAAGAAATTTCTGCAATGTGAAATTTTGTTTTCGGTCATAAAAAGGATTTTTGTTCGTCCCAAGAAGGCTGTTTGGGACTCACTTTGCAACGCAGTAAAAAAAATAAGGACGCATTTTGCGCCACGCGAAGAGAAAATATGGACACAATAATGTCGAGAAAACCTTAAACATGAGGCCAGGTAAATTTTTTAACGTATTGATATTAAATGAAATTCTGAAATTCTGAGTAAAAAAGTAAGTACCATAAACAATTTTTGGCACGACCATTGCTCTAAGTATAGACAGGATGACGATTGAATACATGAATTTAAGAATAATAAGTTCACATTATACAAAGAGTTTTAAGGAGGCTGTCATGAGTGCCATATCTCACACCCTGAATCAAGTACAAAACAACATAAACTCAGAACCGAGTGTTTGGGAGAAAGTTAAAACAATGCCCTTGAATGAGGCGTTTTGGTTTACCACTTCTCTGGTCTTGTTTCTTGTCATGGGACCGTTTGCTGCAATTCCGGCAACAATCGCTGTTTTTTCCCTTGCCGGGAACAAGGAAGGGCAGTCAGAACCATCAGCCGTTTAACCAGTTTGTAATTTTAAGAATATATAATTTTTCCATCGAGGAGGAAGAACAATGTCCAACACATTTTCATTAAGCGCTGTT
>CAYUCH010000132.1:0-10368 GCA_964443295.1 uncultured Desulfobulbia bacterium
GAGTAGAGCCGCCCCTTTCCCTCTTTTTTATCAGCAGGAAGGAAAAAATATGAATAAGCAAATTGCCGCAACCTTTCTGGTCGGAAGTTCTCTTTTATTTACTCCGGTGATTAGCGCTGGTGACGATGGTGTAAATATCCACCTTTACGGCGTTGGCCATGTCTCGGTAGATGCTGTTGACAATGGTGAAGATGTTGAGGGTGTGGCCGCAAGTAATTCCTCCCGTTTAGGTGTCAAGGGAGGCATACATTTTGGGAGTGAGCTAAAAGCCGTGGTTCAATATGAAACAGGAGTAGATTTGACTGGCCGAGGGGCGAATGATGGCAACGGTGGTTCTGACTCCTCTGGACAACTTTTTACAACATCACGTGATTCCTATGCAGGACTTCAGTATACCGGATTTGGTGAATTGGTTGTGGGCCGACTTGGTGGCCTAAATCAATGGCTTTATGACTATAACCTATTTGCAGACCAGGTGGGTGATCTGGGAAATCTCTGGGGTGGTCATGGCCTGTTCGGTCGTATTAACGGCTCATTACAATATACGAGCCCGGAATTTGTCGGAATAAAGGTGCGGGGGCTTTTGCATCCGGGGAAGGAGCAGGAGGCGATGATGACGTTTTGATGACCAAAGTGGATTACAGTATGAAGTTCTTTAAAATGGGTTTGGCCTATATGAACCAAGGTGCATCGACGCCAGATAATCAACAGGTTTTTGCTGGTACCGCAAGCTTAGTGTTCGGCGGTTACTCCATTGGCGGAGGATATCAGCATGAAATTAATGCTAGCGGGATTGATGGTAATGATTTTGACAGTTTGACCTTGGGGGGAAGTGCCAAGCTAGGTTCTGGTGTGCTTAAAGCGCAGCTAGGTTGGGTTGGTGATGGCGGCGCTCAAAATCAATCAGGGGCGATCCAGTGGGCCATAGGCTATGACTATAACTTTTTTCAAAATACGACTATCTATTTCGCGTGCTCCGGCGTCAGTAATGATGATAATGCATCCTTTAGTAGCAATAACTACGGTCATGGTCAAAACGTGGGTACAGCTGTCCCGGGCGATGCCCCTTGGGCGCTTTCCCTTGGTTTTGTTTACAAGTTTGATGTAGATGTTTGGCCCCGGTAAAAATTGTCTGAATTTGTGGGAAATAATTTTTGTAACTGTGGAAAAAATAGAAAAATTTAAGGAACTCCGAGCCGAAGGACCTACGTTACGCCAATGGCGTAATAAGGTCTAAGGCCGACAGGGTTGGGCTGGAAACGGCCCCGCCTCCCGTGTTTGGAAAGGAGCTCTTCATGGTATTATCAACAAATAGTGAGCAGTTATCTTCCAACAACGGCGACGGCACTCTCATCGACAACCACGGCCGGGTCATCAATTATCTTCGCCTGGCCATCACCGACCGATGCAACCTGCGTTGTCGATATTGCATGCCAGCCGAAGGTGTAGACACACTTCCCCATCGCGAACTCCTTTCTTTTGAAGAAATGGAACGGTTGGTCCGGATTTTAAGTGACATCGGTATAACCAAAGTGCGGATTACCGGCGGTGAGCCTTTCGCGCGCCGTGGTTGCCTGGAGTTCATGCAGCGTCTATCGGCCATACATACAGTGAATTCCTTGCATCTCACCACCAACGGCGTTGAAACGGCCAGCTATCTCGGCGGGCTACATGATTTGGGGTTAGCCTCAATCAATCTGAGTCTTGATACCCTAGATCGAAAGCGCTTTTTACAGATCTCCAGGCGTGACCGTCTGCAACGTGTCCTTGCCACGTTGCATGGCGCGTTGGATCGAAAAATTCCAATTAAGATCAACTCTGTTGTGATCAAAGACACTGCTGACCATGACATTCTCGCCCTAGCCGATCTGGCCCGGCAGTATTCTCTGTCTATTCGTTTCATAGAGCAAATGCCGTTCTCCGGCGGCAATGGGAGTGAAGCACCATCCCACATGCCACTGCGGCGGCGTTTACAATCCCTGTTCTCCGGTCTGGTTCCGGTTGTTAATGGAGGGCCTTCCACGGCCCAACTGTATGCAGTACCAGGATTCCGTGGCACCATAGGCGTGATAGAGGGCAAGTCTAGAAAATTCTGTACCTCCTGCAACAAGATTCGGATAACACCCACCGGAATGCTCAAAACTTGTCTTTATGACGATGGGACACTCAACCTGAAAATGCTGCTGCGCGATGGCTCTTGTGACTTTGAGATTCGGGATCGTGTCGTTAGCGCCATGCAAAATCGCTACATTAACGGTCATGAGGCCGAAATGGCAACTATACGGGAATTTGAGCCTTCCATGGCAAGCATAGGGGGATGATGAGGGGACCGAGGGCGACAATGGAGCAGAAGCATATAGAAGTTTGGGAACGAAGTAACCGGTTATGCGATGAAGTTTTTCAAGAAACTACTTCATTGCCAGATGAAGAGTTTCGTATCAAGCTATGCGATGTTGCGTTGTCAATCCGTGGGAACATCGTCAAAGGCTTGGTAGACAATGCTCCTGATGAAGGCATTACGTTTTTGCGCATTGCCTATATTCGATGTGGGGAATTAAGATCCTATGTATTTGTTGGGCATAGAAATCAGTTTTTCGAAGAAATAACCGCGAAGAAATTGATGCGAGAAAGCTCTGGAATAGCGAGCATGCTAAAGGAGGTTATCCTGAAACCGGAAACCGAAACGTTATGACAGATTTCACCATCCCTTCCCTATAATATTCCTGGCTGTCATTTTTCTGGGACGCAAAATTGCCCTGGCAATGTGAAAAAAGGTTGTTGGTTGGCAGGTGACCGCAAATCGATTGAGGTTATTATGATAGTGTAAATTTTCCCTAGGAGGAAATAAGAATGAGTCAAGCAGTGGTGGAAGCGATTTGTATCAGTCCCAAAAAGGGTATGGTGAAGAAGGAAATAGAAGCAGCAGTTCTTCGGGAAGAATGGGGTGTTGAAAATGACGCCCATGCAGGTAAGTGGCACCGTCAGGTATCGCTTCTGGCCGGCGAGAGTATTGACAGGGTCAAAGAGATATTACCGACTTTGAAAAATGGGGCTTTTGCAGAGAACATAATCACCCGCAACATAGACCTGGCAAAGGTAGTGGTGGGCGACCGGTTGACGATCGGCAGCGAGGTCGTTCTGGAGATCACTCAGATCGGCAAAAAATGCCATAATGACGGCTGCGTTATCAAAAAGGCCACTGGCGACTGTATCATGCCGCGTGAAGGATTGTTCGCCAAGGTTGTTCGTGGCGGCATCGTGGCCGCTAATGATGAACTAACCATGGAAAAGAAAGTCCTTTTTTAAGATTCCATTAATACGCAGATGCTTCCCACATCTCGGCATCGAATATTTCCGTACGGTTTCGACCATTGTCTTTAGCTTTATACAAGGCCACATCGGCAAATTTAATAGCCGCCCAAATACCCTGTGTTTCGTGGGCTGGGAATTCCGTCACCCCGATACTGGCGGTTTTTTGGATGGTTTTGAGTCATGACTTATCAGGCATGGAAATAATGTGAAGGCTCATGCCCAGATAATTAACAGGCCCTCGGTGTCATTATTGTGAGTCCGGGCGATTATCAATGCGAGCCTTTACAGTTAAAGATAAATTGGACTAATTGACGAAAGAGCACCCCAAGAAAAATCTTCATGTATATAAAAAGCATTTCGCTAGGTATTGCGCCCGTTACCATATGAATATATTAGGCGTAGCTGGTGGACTAGAGAATTTTTGTGTATGTGTCTCAAGGGACAGTCATTCACCCTATGGTGGTTCCTTAAGAAGTATTGTGGTCATATTTATCCTTTTCCTTGCAAATTCTAAGGTAAAATGATATCGCCAAAAAGCTATATTTGCATAGGCTTACAAATTGTTTGAAGAAACAGAGGAGGATTTACCTGATGAAAAATCAAATGAAGTTATTCTTATTAGTTTTGCTAGTTGTTTTTTCTTTTATAGCTATACCCTTGGTGAGTATTGCTTCTGCCGACCGAGCATCTGAAGTTGAAGAATACGCCAAAATGTTGTCTTCCGATTCTATTTATACCAAAAACCAATGCCGCTAAAAAGATTACTCGTTCCGGAGTGAGCGATGAAGGACTTTTTGATATCGTGAATGTCGAATTGCTGAAAGGATTTTCCTCGGCAACAGGAAAAGAGCGGATTGACTTAATGGCTTGGTTGTGCAAAGCACTGGCTTCATCTGGCATGGAAAAATACATTCCCACCTTGGAGCAAGTTGCCCAACAATCCAGCAATCCTAAATTACAGAAATATGCCAACCAGAGCATTGACTTGGTGGCTCAATATGCTGAGCGGAACAAAATAATGGCTGATGCGGTCAAAAATAATCCGGGTATGGATCCCGAAATTGCCAAAGTGCTTAAGATGTTGCAGTCAGATGTCATGACCCTGAAAAAAGATGCGGCAAAGATGATCACCAGGAATGACTATGCTGATCCCGCAATTTATGCGACAGTAAGCGAGCAGTTGATGAAAGGCTATGCCGCAGCAACAGATAAGAATTCCGCAGATACCATGGCCTGGCTCTGCAAGGCGTTGGGTGCTTCAGGGGATAAGAAATACCAGACAACCCTGGAGACCGTGGCAAACGGAACCCATAATCCTGTCATTAAAAAATATGCCAAGCAGGCATTGGCTATGCTGTATTAAGCTGTTTCCTTTTTCATCCAAATCAAAGTCTTCTGTCAGGATTTATTTGCATATCCTGATAGAAGACTTTTTTTATGTTTGGGCGAAATATGTCAGAGAAGGTCCAGGGGCTAGTGTCATCATCTCTCCCAAGTTTGGAAGCAGGTTGAGAAGAACAGTTAATGTTGAATAGGCTGTATCTGTGGGCATTATGCATGTCAGATTGAGTGGACAGAGGATTGTGACGACAGAGATGATGGTATTGAAAGGTCCAGAAACGGTTGATGGTTATGTTTCGTTTTCTCCTTTTCTGACGAAATATCGTAGTGTCGCATTTTCTTTGACAGATTCGAGCAGTCTGTGACCCTTGCGTTCACACCAGCTGGGAATTTTATTTTGGATACTTGGATCTGTAGCAATTATCTCTAGAATTTCACCTGTTTGAAGCTTTTTAATAGTCAGGTTAGTCTCAATCATGGGTATGGGGCAGGATTTTCCAGAGGTGTCCAGGGTATATTTTGTAGATATTCCAGGCATACCGAAATTCCTTCTCCGTCTTTACCTATCCGTCACAAACTCCTTTCAGGCAAGACTGTAAACCGGCAAGGATATGTTCTTTGTTCATATTTTTCCCAATAAAAGTAAGACGTGTGGCCCTCTGGCTTTCTTCCATGGGGGTCCAGTCACTCTGGCCGTGACTATAGTTAAAAAGAAAATGTTCATCGTCCAGCTGAGCAAAGCCCTTGATGCGGTGGAGTTTGTCGGGCAGAGTGTCTAAAAATCTATGAAAACATCTCCGTCTGAATGGTGCGTCATTGATGAATGAGAAGCTGGAAAATTCTGTTTTATTGAAATGCATGGCCTCTTCATAAAGTGGTATGAGGGGACCATCTGAAGTCTTGTCTGGGCGATTTCCAACCTGCCATAAAAGATTTGGATCCACTTGACAGTGATTAGTCGCCCGAATGGGGCATAAGGAATTTATTCCCCAGATTTCATCAAGAAAGCCGGAAATATTCTGGGGTGGGATGAGGTCTATTTTATTAAAAAGAATGAGATCCGCGGCTTCAATTTGGTTGACGAAAATGGGGCCGAAATTTTTCCTGCTTTCCCAAAGGTCAGCACTGACAACGGTAATGATTTTAAAAATATAATGTTTGATGGCTGCTTTCTGGTAGGAGAGGTTTTCAATGACTTCCAGGGGATTTGCAAGGCCCGTTGCTTCAACAATTATCCTTTCGGGGTGGTGTTTGGCATGGAGCTCTGTAAGTGCGGTGTTGAGATCATGCTTCATTGAGCAACAAATACATCCATTGCTGAGTTCGACAATGGGAACAATACCATCTTCCAGGAGTGCTCCGTCGGTTCCCATCTCACCAAATTCATTGACTAAAATGGCGGTGTTTTTTAGCTCTCCTGGCCAGAGTAGGAGATTTTGGAGAAGTGTGGTTTTGCCGCTTCCCAAAAAACCTGTTATAAGAAAAAGTTCATACATATTAATACTTTTTGCTGCCTGATGTATTTGTGGTTGCAGTGAAATGGTTCTTCTCTTTACATGAATTCCCCTGATTCTATAATTCTTGAAAATTGAATCGTTGTATCCTGAGCGATTGCTATTCCCATGGCTACCTCAATTGTTTTTATAATAGCCACTGGTATTGGGCAGGAATTATGGCAACCTGCCATTTCGGCCTGTATAAAAATTGGATTTTGGCTGATGGGTAAAAAAAGATCATCAATGGTGACTTCATTCAATAATGTGTCAAGAACAGTCACTTGGTCGCAGTCAGAGAAAATCTTAAGACTGACCAGGCTTTTACTGTTTTTCTTCACCTGTATGGAGCATGGCAATCGACAATTACCCGGGAACACGCGGACCTGCTGGCAGAAAATTTCAGATTCAGTTTTGGGTTCGACCATCATGAGCCTCGCCTCGTTTAGAGATTTGTTGGGCACTGTTTTTCTATAATACATTAATCTCCTGGTGGCTGCATATTTGTTGTCGGAGGGGCAGAGGTTTTTTCATGTAAAGCGTCCAGATTCTGTAACTTTTTTAATAAAACGTTTTTAAAAGAAAAAAATATTCTGAATGGGTTGCTCGGTTTGGCTTTCAAGCACCATTTATCGTGAAAAAATATATGTATTATGTCAGGTCGGTGTAGCAGGGAGGAGATGGGATTGAAAAAGAAGTAAGTTGAGGGCACAGAGTTGGGGAGATGAATTGACGGCGCGAAATTGGAGGGAGCGTATTTATGGGTGCCAAATGCTCGTAATGCAAAGAAGTTATTCATAATTTGTAATTTAGATATTTCATTTTTATTCATTATGCATGTTACTATAGTCTAATCAACAAATAAATAGCACAATAAACATTAAATAATTACAAAAAACCTGCCAGTAGTCATCTGCGAAGTTAAATTTGAATTGGCAATTTTTCAAAAATTAACTATGCGGTTGAGAGGCTGCGCGGTGATTAATCTTGGCGGACTAATCCATTGTGGCAAAGGTCAAAACGTCCGGGGTAATGTTTATTGATTTTGTGGTGAATGATTAGGGAAAATCAAAAATCCTTCTTGTTGATTGACATCGGACCAAACAAGAGGACGGTCGAGGTAAGGGCCATAGCAACGTGGGGCTGGCACCACAAAAGTTGCCACTTCGGCGACTCCGGCTAATGTCCTCAGAGTACCTGTCAGTATTCCCTGAAACGGACCGACAAAGATTCCTTGGCCGATTCCTTGATCGCGGGAGGTCACGTAGATGGATCTGGGAATTTCTAAAACACCGGTTGCAGTATTGACAATACCACGGACAAATTTGGTCCCCATGCCAAGCATTACATCGTCAGTTGATAATTCTTTCCAATTCTGGCAGGCCTGGGCCGAAGGGAGCATGGTTGAAACGGAAAGAAAAAGAGCGCAAAAAAGAATAATCACTTTGTCCATCTGAAGACCTCTAGGTAGATTCATATCGATGATGTTCCGTTGACAAGCTAACCGAATTGCAAATATCTCGTCAACTTCAAAACGCTTAACTATTCAGAATGAAATAAATCAAAAAGCATAGCTGACTTGCAAGTGCAGCCAATGTTGTTCAATTTCGATCTGATTATTGGGAAATGTTGGAGAAGTGAGCTTGTTTTTAAAGCCGTGGGTGTATGCGGCATTCACTATCAGGTTTTTGGTTACATGTCTGCTCAGTCCAAAAGAGAGGTGCATTTCAGTTATTGCAATGGCACCTAGATTCTGGTTTACATCCTCGGCATCTATAGGGGATTGGCCATAGTTGAGGCCGGCTCTTACTATTGTTGTATCACCCACCTTTTTCCGAACACCCAGGGCAAATACAGTTTGATCATCCCAGCCGAATTGCAAGGCCTCGGGTACATTCCCAGTGTAGTTTGCTGGTCTTTGTATAATGACAGTGTCCCGCACACCACTGAACAAGATGTGTTTTATGTTTGCCTCTATAACGAGGTCGGAGAATGGCTGAAAAGCAACGCCAAATGCTATGGCGGTTGGATCATCCATGTCCACTTTGAAGGTGCCTTCTGTGGTGTTGAATTCATGTTCTTCAATATTTTTTTCGCTGATATAGCTTATCCCCAACATCCATGCTGAAGAGATTTTGTAGGATGTGCCAATGGTCAAGCCAAAGCCAAATTGGCGGTTTTGATGTAGAGTGAATTGGGGATTTGATAACGCCAGGCTTTGATTACATATATTCAGACTGGCGCCAATGCTGATTTTATCGTTAAATTTATAGGCGCCACCAGGGGAAAAGACAAACATTTCTTTTTGGGTGGCAACTGCCTGATTTCCCGCCGCAGCAGCGTTGAAATCAGGTACATCAACACCAAATCCTGCTATGCCGGACATGACCATGCCCATCCGTAATTTTGGTTTTATTTGAAAGATCGCTCCACCTGTGGGTAAAAAATAGAGGTTGGAGTCACTGTTTTGGCCATTGATGGAACGTGGTGGATTGAGCAGGCTGAAGCCCATGTCGAAACGAACGTCGTTCATTTCAAGGCTTGAAATGCCCGCCGGGTTGAGAAGTATGGTGGAAACGTCTTCGGGTAATGCCGTTGTGGCACCGGCCATGCCATAGGTTATTGCACTTAATGCAATGCGTTGGTCGCCGTTCACTGCCCATAAATGACCAGGATATGCAAAAGAACCACAAAGAAAAATGAGTGAGATTAATAAAGTCTTCTTGGCTTGCATCATTCTCCCCTTCTCATGATGTGTATAGGTCGACAGATTGTTTTATAGGTCGGCCGGCAGATAGGCTTTGGGCATTTTGTCGGTTATGTTTCGTGTGTTTCTTCTTGTAGGGCCTGTTTAACTGCTGCACCCAGTTCTGCCATAGTGTACGGCTTTTTCAAAAAAACATTAATTCCAAGGTCAAAGGCTTTTTGTACTTCTTTGTCTTTTGCATAGCCTGAAGCAATCATGGCCTTTTGGCCGGGCCGGATTTGGAGTATTGCTTCGTATGTTTGTCGGCCATTCAGGCCCGGGTCCATTATCATGTCCAAGACCAACAGGTCTGCGGTATTTTCTCTCATGTGGCCAATTGCCTCTTCCCCTGAGGCAACGGTTTCGACCTTGTAGCCAATGGTTGAAAGTATTTTTTCTGCAATGTCACGTTGTTGGGGTTCATCATCAACAACAAGAATGCTTTGGCCTTGCCCTTGGATATCCTCAATCTTTTGATCCGCGCCAAGTATCAGGCTCTTGTTCTTCGAGATAGGAAGATAGAGGGAGAAACAGGTGCCGTTCTCGTTGCTGGTCACTTCTACTGCACCATGATGGTCCTGAATGGTGTTCCATACAATTGTCAGCCCAATCCCAGTACCACTGCGCCCCATAATCTTTCTCGTGTAGAAAGGGTCAAAGATATGTTCAATATCTCGGCTGTCAATACCGCGCCCACTATCTGAAATACGAAGCAGAATATATGTTCCTGGCTCGATGTTCTGTCCGGGGAATTGGGTGGCAAGCACGGATATCTGTGCTGTGTGTAAAATGATTTTACCACTGCCGTCTATTGCTTCGGCACCATTAGTAAGCAAATTCATAATGCTCTTGGTGATATGTATTGATGAGCAGTCAACCATGGCTGGCTCTATAGTGAAGTCGGTGACGAATTGCACGGCAGGATGGAGTGTTTGTAGTTTTTTCCCTTCAGGTGATTCAAGATGATCCGTTATGAGAGCATTGATGTTGTGAGGCTCTTTTCGAGTTGCAACTCCTCTGGCTATGGTAATCAGGTCTGAAACAACTGCCGCTGCCCGTTGTCCACTATTGTGTATTTCTTTGACGGAATCTCGTAAAGGGCTGTCTTTGGATATTTGCATGAGGATGAGTTCTGGGTAACTGACAATGCCGGCCAGGATATTGTTAAGATCATGGGCAACACCGCCGGCCATCATACCTATGGCCTCCATTTTATTGGTTTGTTCCAGACGTTTTTGCAGCGTTTCCTTTTCTTTTTGGGCCTGTTTTCTGGCTTCCAGGTTGTCCAGATAGGTGTCCGACAGGGAGGTTAGCTCCCCGCCAAGTTCTTGTAAATCACCAGGGAATTTCCATGAGAATTGCAGTCTTTTCTTTTTTTGTAATAGATCGGAGAATCCTTTGAGTAAATCTTCGGTAAATCGTTGAGTTATAGTCAAATCTGGTGTTTCAGAAAAATTCATTTAAGCGACGTTCTTG
>CAYUCH010000133.1:0-10328 GCA_964443295.1 uncultured Desulfobulbia bacterium
TTTTCGATTCAACGGAGATTTTTATTCCTTGACAACCGAAGGCCATATAGAGGTTGATCTGATCACGAATACCCCAAGGGCACTTCTTCCGGGCGCACTACGGTACCTGTGACCATTTATGTTGCATGGAGCTCCTATCTCAATATTCCTGAATTACCTAGACGTTAAAAGTTCCGTAAACGAGTTTTTTCAATTTCTCTGCACCTCGATTACTTCTTCCAATTGTTTGAGGTGCAGAATCAATCTGCTCAGGTGGTCAATTCCGGTCACCTGTAGATCCATTGTAAGCTGTGCGAGATTCCCGTCAGTACTTTTTGCTTCGAGACCAACTATATTAGCGTCCTCCGTAGATATAGCCTTGGACAATGAAGCAAGCAAACCTTTCTTGTCGTGGGCAGTAACCTGAAGACGTGCTCTGTGCACCGAGTTCTCAGACTTGGACCAGGCAACATCAATGTGACGCTGGGGGTCAGAGGCCAGAAAGTTCTGGCAGGTTGTTTTATGAATTGAAATGCCCCGACCGGCAGTGATGAAACCAACGATGTTATCCCCAGGCACAGGCAGGCAGCATTGGCTTATTTTGACTAGCATATCATCAATACCGTCTATCTCAATAATTCCTGAGCTTTCTTTTTTCTTGGTATCGGGACGAGCGATGGTTTCCGGTACTGCAGATATCTCCGGTGTTTCTTCTTTTGTTTTCTCAGCCTGTGGTTTGAGGATGTCAATAATGGCTTTAATTGAAATTTTGCCAATGCCGACTTTTCGCTGCAGATCTTCAAGGGTATTACAATTTAAGGCCTTCAGAGCATCTTTGAAAACAGGATGTTTGCTCGCCTTCTTGAGATTGATATTATGTTTTCGCAGTTCTCTTTCACAAACTTCCCGGCCTATTTCCAGGCTTCGTTCATTTTCTTCCCTATTGAGCCAGCTGCGGATTCTACTGCGAGCTCGGCTTGTTTTGACCAGGGAAAGCCAGGCTCTGCTTGGTTTTTGATTGGGAGATGTAATGATTTCTACCCTGTCCCCGTTTTGTAATTCATGGCGAAGTTGGACCATGCGGCTGTTCACTTTGGCGCCTACGCATCGATTGCCAACTTCTGTATGAATGGCATAAGCGAAATCCAAAGGAGTGGAACCCAAGGGTAACTCTTTAACTTCACCTCCCGGAGTGACGACATAGACTTCCTGGGTTTTGAGCTCGGTTTTCAAGGTGTCGAGAAATTCTTCCGGATCCTTGAGTTCTTTGAGCTCTTGGATGAGCTGTTTGAGCCAGCCGAAAAGTTTGGCATCTTTTTGGCTGATATTGGTCCCTTCTTTATAGGCCCAATGGGCGGCAATACCCTCCTTGGCAATCTGGTCCATATCTTCGGTGCGAATTTGGATTTCCATGAATTCGCCATTAGGCCCCACCACTGAAGTATGGAGAGATTGATACATGTTTGCCTTGGGAGTACTGATGAAATCTTTGAAACGGCTGGGAATGGGAGGCCAGAGGGAATGAACCATTCCCAGAGCTTCGTAACATTCACCCACCGTCTGCAAAATAATCCTGAAGGCAACCTTGTCGTAAATTTTTTCCAGAGGAATATTCTGGGCCAGGATCTTTTTATAAATGGAAAATAAATGTTTGGGCCGTCCTAAGATCTGAAAATTAAACAGGTTTTGGGCCCGCAGCTTTTCTGAAAGCAGATTTCTGATCTGATCAACATATATTTGCCGTTCACTCACCGAAGTTGATATTTTTGCCGAAAGATCGGCAAACTCGGCGGGATGCAAAAAGGAAAACGAGAGGTCTTCAAGTTCCCTTTTTAACCAGTCAATTCCTAAGCGACTGGCCAAAGGAGCATAAAGGTCCATGGTTTCCCTGGCAACCTCCTCCTGGCGATGACGGGGAAGCGCATTAAGGGTCTGCATGTCATGGAGTCGGTCGGCAAGTTTAACCAGAAGAACTCTGATGTCGGCACTCATAGCCAGAAACATTTTTCGGACGTTTTCTGCCTGAAATGCCATGCGACTATTAAATTCCATCTTGCTGATCTTGGTGTTGCCGCTCACCAGGTTGATGATGTCCTCACCAAAGAGATCTTCCAGTTCCTCCCTGGAGGAACTGCCGACGGAATGTTCTTTTAGCGTGCCATGCAGGAGACCCGCAGTAATGGTTGGCAGGTCCAATTTCATGGTTGCCAGGGTATAGGAAACCGCCAGCAAATGGGACATATAGGAATGGCCTGAGATGCGTTTTTTATCAGCATGTACTTTGCGGGCATATTCATAGGCCTTTTCGAGGATGGATATATCCTCTCCGGGCAGATATTCTTGTACAAGGTCAAGAATATCTTGCAAAGTGATGCGATTATGATCCGGCCTGTTTTGGGACAAAACGCCAACCTTTTCCTGTTTGGAATATTACAACTCCTACAGGGAGATATTTTAAGGGCTTATTCGTGCCATCTCTTCGTTGATCATGGTTGCCAAGGTGTCTGCTGCTTCGGCCATTGTTACTTCTGTAACCTGGCCATCTTTTCTTGACCGTATTTCAATTATACCTTCATTGGCGAATTTTTTTCCAATCATCACCCGCAAAGGAATACCAATCAAGTCCGCATCTTTAAATTTAATACCCGGCCGTTCGTTACGATCATCAAGGAGGACTTCAATTGATCGGTTGTTGAGTTCCTGGTAAAGGTTCTCAACCTCCTGGGTCACACTCTCATCCTTGATGGCCAGATTGAGCATCACGACCTGAAAAGGGGCAATGGGCATGGGAAAAATAATGCCGTCTTTGTCGTGGTTTTGTTCAATAGCAGCAGAAACGCAGCGTGAAACACCAATGCCATAACATCCCATGACAAAGTGGTTTTCTTTGCCGTTTTTGTCGAGAAAGGTGGCTTTCAATGCTTCACTGTAACTGGTGCCCAATTTGAAAATATGGCCAACCTCGATGCCCTTTGTCAGTTCAAGATTACCGCCGCATGATGGACATGGGTCCTCTTCGGTAGCCATGCGGATATCACCGGAGTCTTCTATGGGAAAGTCTCTTTCCGGATTTACATTGAGCATATGGAAACCGTTTTCATTGGCACCGGTGACCATATTGCTCAATACCATGACCTGGCTATCAGCAAATACGGGCATATCCAGGTTCATGGGGCCCAGTGAGCCGACCGGCAAGCCGGTAAGTTTTTTAACCTCTTCATCGGTGGCCAGTTCTACATCAATGGCATGAATCAGGTTTTTAAGCTTCACCGGTTGCACTTCATGGTCGCCGCGGACCAGGGCGGCCACAGGTTTACCGTCAGCCATGTAGATCATAGTTTTGACCAGTTCTTGTGGCTGAATCCCAAGGAACTCCGTTACTTCTTCAACCGTCTTTTTACCTGGTGTTTCAACTTTTTCCATAGCATGGGGATCCGGTAGGCTTGCCGGCTTATCAGGTGGGGAACACACTGCTTTCTCCATATTTGCTGCATATTCGCAGTCTTTACAGATGGCCAGAGTATCTTCACCTGTGTCGGCTAACACCATGAATTCATGGGAAAAACTTCCACCAATAGTACCTGTGTCTGCTTCCACAGCCCGGAAGGAGAGGCCGCAGCGGGAGAAAATGCTGGTATACGCTTCGTGCATTTTACCATAAGTGGACTCAGCTCCCTTTTCGTCGGCATCAAAGGAGTAGCCATCTTTCATGATAAATTCACGGCCCCGCATAAGCCCGAAACGAGGCCTGATTTCGTCACGAAATTTTGTTTGGACCTGGTAGAGATTCATGGGCAAGTTTTTATAGGAATGGACATTCATCCGGACAATATCTGTAATGACCTCTTCATGGGTTGGCCCGAGGCAGCTTTCTCTGTTATGACGGTCGGTGAAACGAAGGAGTTCCGGACCGTACTTTTCCCAGCGGCCTGATTCCTGCCAGAGATCGGCGGGTTGTACCATGGGCATCAGGAGCTCCTGGGCTCCGGATTTATCCATCTCCTCCCGAACGATTTGTTCGACCTTGCGGATGGCCTTCAAACCCAATGGCAAGTATGAATAGGTACCGGAAGTGAGTTTTCTGATGAACCCTGCCCGTAACAGGAGCTGGTGACTGACGATTTCCGCTTCTGCCGGAGTCTCTTTTAAGGTGGGTAAAAGTAATTCTGAATAGCGCATTGTTTGGTCCTGTGTATTGTTGTTATTGTATTGATTATATAAAAAAGAAGATACAATTCTTCACTCTTCACTGTCTTCCGCCATTGCATTTAATTCGCTCAAAAATACGTCCATGAGCTGTGCTTCTGGTACTTTTTTAAAGACTTTGCCTTTTTTAAAAATAATGCCTACTCCATGCCCACCAGCCACACCTATGTCCGCCTCGCGGGCCTCACCAGGTCCGTTTACCACACAGCCCATCACCGCAACTTTTATGGTGGACTTGAGCTCCTGGACTCGTCGTTCAACTTCCTCTGCCAAGGGAAAAAGGTCAATCTGGCATCGGCCACAGGTTGGACAGGAAATCAGCTCTGGCCCCCGTTGGCGAATATGCAGCGCGCGTAGAAGCTCATAGGCAACTCGAATTTCTTCCACCGGATCGCGGGTGAGAGAGATGCGTAGGGTGTCACCTATGCCCTCGGAAAGTAAAATGCCTAGAGCTACAGAGGATTTTACCGTCCCACCAATCAGTCCTCCAGCTTCTGTAACACCTAGATGCAGAGGATAATCTGATTGTTCGGACAAGAGGCGATAGGCTGCCACAGTGGCCATGGCATCTGAACTTTTGATGGAAACTTTTATCTGATGAAAACCCATATCTTCAAGCAAACGGATATTCCTCAGGCCGCTTTCTACCAGGGCCTCAGGAGTTGGGTGACCATGTTTTTTCAGGATATCCTTTTCAACTGAGCCAGAATTGACACCCACTCGAATGGATACATTATGCGCCTTGGCAGCATCGACTACCTTGGCGAGTTTTTCAGGGCCCCCGATATTGCCGGGATTAATTCGGATGCCATTGGCACCATTTTCCATGCTGGCAACAGCCAGTCGATGGTCAAAATGAATGTCGGCAATCAGGGGTAATGTGATTTGGGACATTATGGCAGGCAAGGCCTGGGCCGCTTCCATATCAAGTACTGCCACCCGGATGATTTCGCAGCCAACCTTAGTGAGCCGCTCAATCTGCTCAACGGTGGCATTGATATCCCGGGTATCAGTGTTGGTCATAGACTGCACGGCGATGGGGGCATCACCACCCACCGGTACAGCTCCAACCATTATTTGACGCGTTTTCTTTCTATTGATCATAAAATTAGCATATAAGGCTGAAGACAAGAGGATTGAGGAATGTTTCATTACAATTCCCTTCTTCAGTCTTTTTTTATTATGGGGGGCGATTATACCCGTTCATAGAACTGGTTGCATCTTTTTGTTCTAACGTCATGTTTTTAAACTTTTGAACCTTTGAACCTTTGAACCTGAGGTTCTCCCTGGTAGTATGGCTCATCATGAAATTGCTCATCACTTTGATTGGTCTGGTAATGATCCTGGAAGGGTTGCCCTATGTGGCTTTTCCAGAAAAAATGCAGGCCTGGCTGAAACAGCTCATGGAAATGGAACCAGCCATGCTACGCGTTATGGGACTTATGGCCATGGGATGTGGTTTTCTTCTTTGTTTTCTTACTCAACGTACTGGATGGTTTGGGTGATTCTAAATGCCCAGAAGTACCCCATCCGGAGTCTCGCATGTGACTGTAGGAAATGCCTTTGAGGTGCTCGCTTACCTGTCCACGATCAGTCTGGATCACATAGAACTACACTATAACAGTGCAGCGGTGTCATCACCAGCCTGCTTGTGAACATCTGGAGCACTTCTGAACATGTATATATTTGTTTCTAGAAAAGTAATAATTGAAATGTTCAAAACAGGATAATTATTCGTGGCACTCCCTTCCAATAAAAATCCAAGCAACACCGGTCCTTTTCGTCTCAGTGATTACGATTATCACCTACCGGAAGAGCTCATCGCCCAGGAGCCGGCATTTGAGCGTGATCAATCCCGCCTGATGATTCTCAACGGTGATGAGACTCGTCATGCTTCTTTTGAGGATGTGATCAATCTCTTCTCACCTGGTGACGTCTTAGTGGTGAACGACACCAAGGTATTCCCGGCTCGTTTACTGGGCCGGAAAGAAACCGGTGGCAAGGTGGAGTTGTTCCTACTGGATTATCCCAGGGCCATAGATGCGAAAGAAAGCCAAGGCGATGATTCCTGGTCACTGATGGAATCCCACGGACTTTTCAAAAGTTCAAAGGGCGCCAGGGCTGGAATGAAGGTTGTATTTGGAGAGGACTTTGAAGCGACAATTCTCGATGTCTTCCAAGGGGGTAAAGTTCGAGTAATATTGCGTTTCAATGGAGATCCAGTTTCAATCCTTGAAAAATACGGTCGTATGCCGCTCCCTCCCTATATTCAACGTAAAGGAGAAGAGCAGGAAGCGGACCGCAACAGGTATCAAACCATCTATGCCAAAAAAACCGGAGCCGTGGCTGCTCCCACTGCCGGGCTTCATTTTTCTCCGCAATTATTACAGCGTATCAAAGAAAAAGGGGTGGATATTGTCCATGTTACGCTGCATGTGGGGTACGGGACTTTTGCGCCGGTGCGGGAAGATGACATCCGCAATTATCAGATCCATGCCGAGTTTGTCCAGGTCTCCAAAGAGGCGGCGGCAAAAATTAATCGGGTAAAAGCAGCGGGAGGCATGATCTGGCCGGTGGGAACCACCTCGGTGAGGACCCTCGAGTGGGCCACCGATGAAACTGGCAATGTCCAGCCTGTGGAAGGTTTTTGTGACCTTTATATCTATCCCGGTTATTCCTTTCGTCTGGTGGATCGGCTGATCACCAATTTTCATCTCCCCCAAAGTTCTCTTCTTTTCCTGGTCAGCGCTCTGATTGGCTATGACCGGATTCTTAGTGCTTACGAAGAAGCGGTTCGCGAAAAATACCGTTTTTTCAGCTATGGCGACGCCATGGTGATATTGCCAGGATAGTGGCTGTTCCAGGATCACCCAAATCCGTTCAAAAAAGCCATATACTCCCCGTGTTCTCTCATGCTACACTCTAACTGAAAGAACCATAAGAACGGGAGGTATGAATCGATGAATCGTATACTACACCTGTTGCTGTTGTCATTTGTATGCTGTCTGGTAATACCTGTATTGTCCGTGGCCGACAGTGATCCCTTTGTCGGAAATTTCACCGGCTTTATGGAGGGAGAACGGCTGGTTCTCCAAATTCATGCAACCTCGCCGGGGATCTATGAAGGAAAGATTTCCCTGGAGGATGCCTCAGTATTTCTCAAAGCAAAAAAAGATCGTAATGAACTGGCCGGGGATATTTTTGAAGACGGCTTCCCCATTCCTTTTCGGCTGAAGGCCAATTCCGATGGATCCTATGAATACACCGATGAAACTGGTGAAGATATCAGGTTTACCCGCATGAGCGGATCGGAACAGGCTGTGCAAGGCCGAGTTTTTGATAAACCGGCAGAGAAAACCGCGGCTATTCCTCCGGGTGTGTGGGAAGTGTACATCAACCGCATTAAGGTTGAGGCAGGCACATTAACAACATTGGAACGCGCCTATCAGGTGAATATCCAGGATGGGCGTTACTGGTATGACAGGGTATGCGGTGCCTGGGGATTAGAAGGCGGCCCGACGGTTGGTTTTATCATGGCGGGCCTTGATTTGCCCGGACCCATGCCTGCTGATATCTCCGGCGGTGGGACCGGTATTTTTATCAATGGCCGGGAAATCCATCCCATGGACCAACGCGGCCTTCATCAGCTTTTTGGCGTCACTTATGCTGGGCAATATTGGCTTGATGCTCAAGGTAATCTGGGAGTAATGAACGGCCCTTTTATTGTTAACATTGTGGCGGCCATTCAACAGGCCCAAAGTGCACAACAGGGAGGCTCGGTAACCCACGGTTATGGTTCAGGCTCTGGTGCCAGGGGGACACTGTCAGGAAGTGGCATGTATTCTGGAAGGACGGCCACAGGGAAATCGGTGTTCTGGTATCCGGGAATGTAGAAAGTCAGGGAAAAGCATGCTTTCCTATTCAAACGTAACTCAAATAACTTAAAATTTTGAGTATGTCATAATCCAGTCTCATCCCCTGTCTCTATCCACTTCACATTACAGGAAAATTGGAATACAACATAAATATGAAAAACAACTCCCTCCTTTTTATAGATGATGATAAGTCCTTGCTTGAAATGATGGGCAAGTATTTTCAGGAACAGGATTATAATGTGTTTCTCGCCAAGGATGGTGTGGAGGGCATGGAAGTATTTCGTAAAGAAAAACCGGACATGGTTCTGGTGGATCTGCGTATGCCCAAAAAGGATGGTTTTTCTGTGTTGGCCGAAGTGAAAGAGGAATCACCGGAAACGCCTATTGTGGTGATTTCCGGTGAAGGGGAAATGGCCGATGTTATCCAGGCTTTGCGCATGGGAGCCTGGAATTATCACACTAAACCGGTAGAGAGTTACGTTATTGTCCGTCACACCGTGGAACAAGCCTTGCAGAAGGCGCATCTTATAAAGCAAAACAAAGCCTACCAGAAAGGATTGGAACATAAACTCAGCACCATTATTGAGAATTTTGAAGGCTATATATATACCTGCAATAAGGACGGGATTATCACCTATATGAATCCTTCCCTTACTGCCTATGTTGGAGAGGAATTTCTTGGTACCTCTGGCCCGGAGTTATTGAGCTTGTCCAACGTTGATGATGTTTGGTTTTCTAACAATGTCGAAGTTGATGGTAAAGCATATCGGGAAGAAATCGAGAATCCGGCCGATGGTCGATGGTTTCTGGCTATACATTCTGTAATTTTAGATCATGCCGGTGAGGTGGCAGAACGGCAGGTGATGCTCTATGACATCACTGATCGCAAAAAAAAGCTGCAAGAGCTTCAGGAAAATGAAGAGTACCTGCGCCAGGAAAATTTACGGCTCAGGGCTTCATTAAAAGACCGTTTTCGCTTTGGTGACATCATCGGCAAAAGTCAGGCCATGCAGGAAGTGTATGAAACTATAATTAATGCCGGTGGTTCCGACGCAAGTGTTGTTATTTATGGTGAATCCGGCACAGGCAAAGAATTGGTGGCGCAGGCCATTCATCAAAATAGTAAAAGGGCGAGTAATAAGCTCATTTATGTGAACTGTGGGGCCATTCCGGAAAATCTCATTGAAAGTGAATTTTTTGGATACAAGAAAGGCGCTTTTACTGGAGCAAATACAGATAAATACGGCTTTCTCGACTTGGCCACAGGCGGTTCCCTGTTTTTGGACGAGGTGGGTGAAATCCCCATAAATATGCAGGTTAAACTCCTACGCGCTCTAGAAGGTGGCGGTTATACCCCAATTGGTGGGCATGAGGTCAAAAAGCCCGATTTTCGGATTATTGCTGCGACAAACCGTGACTTGAAAGAGATGGTGAGACAGGGGCGTATCCGCCAGGATTTTTTATATCGAATTCATATTATTCCAGTTGAGTTACCACCCTTACGTGATCGCAAGGAAGACATTCCGCTGTTGGTCGAGCATTTTCTACACTCATTTGATCAGGATCAGATACCGCCCATCACACCAAGGATAACAAAGGCCATGCGGGAGTACGATTGGCCGGGTAATGTGCGGGAGTTGCAGAACACCATCAACCGGTTTGTAACTCTGAAAAAACTCGATTTTATGGGTGTTGATTTTTCTGAAAAGTCTGAAATTGATTTCCAGGCTGGAGCTGAGGTGGAATACCAGGGGCAGGCATTGACCGACATGCTTGCTGAGGTTGAAAAGAAGATTCTTCTGCAGGCTTTTGAAAAATTTAAGTGGCATCAAGCTAAAACCGCCGAGGCCCTCAAGCTCGACCCCAAAACTCTCTATCGCAAAATGAAATTGCACTCAATCAAAAAGAAATAATCAATCGACAGGGCATTTATGCCCGGAAAAGGGACAAAAAGTCCGTTTTGAATAAAATCTTATAATTTCAGTACGTTACTCCTGTATTTTCCTTGTATTGGGCCTCTGGTGTCCCATTCCTCTTCCATAGCATTTTTCCAAATATTATGAATTTGTTCTGATATCTCCTTTTATTTCAATAGGTTATCAACTTTATTTTATTGTTGGCATGGTATTTGATCTATAACCTGTGTAAACACGGCCTATTTTAGCAATTTTTTATACTTTCGAGGCAGCGTCATGGAAAAGCAAATATACCGGACAGAGCTGGTCGGGAAAATTCGGACAGGTCGTTAAGTGAAAATGTTGTTCCAAT
>CAYUCH010000134.1:0-10244 GCA_964443295.1 uncultured Desulfobulbia bacterium
CGCTAAGCAACTGAAAGGAAATCATGATGACAGTCCTGACCATCACCACCTTTGCTGAACTATCCAGTCTTGTCGAATCAAAATTCAGAGATAACAAGACAACGACCATTCTATATCGTGGTCACGGCGCAGCTTCGTTTGTCCTCCGGCCTAAAGTAGGTCGACACCTTCCTCCGGCAAATTCGTATTCAAATAAGGTCAACGAGAAGCTGATGCTCGAATTATTCCGACGGCAGTCAGTTGATCGTATTTCTATTACCGATGCCGATGACTGGGAGTTACTTGCCATTGCACAACACCATGGCCTTGCTACGAGGCTCTTAGACTGGACTAGGAGCCCCTTAGTTGCATTATATTTTACGGTCTGCTTTGAATGCGAGACACGCAGCAGTGAGGGGAGTCCCCAGCGTGAAGATGGTGAGATAGTTGTTTGGCGGAGCCCTAAAATTGATCTGTCAACACCTATGCCCGAAGGCCCTTTCAAAATAAAAGAAATTATCAAATATGTGCCACGTATTGTGACCCCTCGACTTCGAGCTCAGAGAGGTATTTTTACGGCACATCCAGATCCGGAAAAGGAATTTAAACCAGAGCAACACAACTTTTTCCGCATCCAGATCCCTTATGAAAAGCGGAAGGAACTAAAGGACTCACTGTTCCGACACGGTATTCATGAAGAAGTGCTTTTCCCTGACCTAGATGGCTTAGCCCGTCACATCCAGTGGTGTCAGACAAAAGGGCATTAGATTTATAGTAGTTTCCTTAAATTTCATCCATTGTCAGTGGTGCAATTTTTAAGTACTTTTCCATGTGAATAGTATCGACCCAAATAAT
Organism: uncultured Desulfobulbia bacterium; assembly: GCA_964443295.1. Lineage (GTDB taxonomy): Bacteria > Desulfobacterota > Desulfobulbia > Desulfobulbales > CG2-30-60-27 > CAYUCH01. Next base: position 835 of record CAYUCH010000134.1, read on the forward strand.
CTTTCAACGAAGGAACCCACACCATGAACAAATCAGAACTCACCGCAACAATCGCAGAGTCAGCAGCAGAAAAAGCACTCAAAGGAATGCTGGATGGAATATCCGGAGCACTTGCTAAAGGTGACAGTGTAATCCTTACGGGCTTCGGAACATTTTCAATTACCAAGAGAGCTGCCAGGACTGGCCGCAATCCTCAAACCGGGAAATCAATCAAAATCGCTGCTAAGAAAGTTGCTAAATTTAAGGCGGGGAAAAACCTGGTTGAAGCTGTGAAATAAGATTGGGTGGGATTTCGGATAAAAGGAGATATCAGGAGACGGGAGAATTACCCTATATGTCTCCACAACATTTACCCTAAAATTTATGAATGAAGCACATCTAAGTATAAGCGAAGAGAAGGAGCTTACTGATATCTTGAACAATTTGGGTTGCCTGACAAGCTTCACCAAATTAGATGAAAATAATTTCCATGTTTACGGGGAGCTCCTTACCAAATTTAATAATTTATTCACAAACGGCTCAATAGACATTGCCAGCATATATGAAATAGCAAAAGGCCAAACACTGTTCAGCTTAATAATTATTCGTTACAAAGCTGTCATTGAACACCCTTCCCCGCATGGGATTCCACGTAGAGAGCATTTAAATGAACTGTATCCATACATATTATGTGACGTTAAGGGACATTATGGAAAAACTATTATTCGTCCTGAAACAATAACCGATAAAATTTTGGAGCTTCTTAGTCGAACCGAGATTGATTTTGATTGCCATAAAGGATTTAGTAAAAATTACCATGTCCTTACTGACAAGGAAGAGTATTTACGTAAAAAACTAGACTCCCAAAAACTAGAAATAATCAACAAATACAATGATCTACTAATAGAATTTTCAGAAAGCGAATGCCTGATAAGAGACCATAAAGCCATGCGCGAAGATAATCTATCAAAACTAATTCTAACCACCATCGACTTACTGGGAAACAACCTATAACTGTCAATCTGCTTGTTTCATTGCTGCCTCTATGGAAGCATAGTCTGACAAGGTTTATTTCAGGTACACAGCAAAAATAATATCACCTAAATGAGTTAATATATGCATGACGCAGAGCAAAATTTGAAAAAAGCAAAAAGATTCATCTTAATTGCCTGGTTGGTGCTGATCCCTTTTGACTTTTTATTCAAATCTGAACTTCTTGGCATACCATATACATCTGAACCACCATTTTGGGTTTTCATAGTTTATATACTCTCTTCTATTTTGATGCTGTATGGTGTTTTGCTAGGATCAAGAGGTGCTGGAAAATCACTGACATTTGGGCGTCTTTTTTCTTTGTTGTTTGCTTTCCCCAACTGGGTAATCCTTGCTATTTACGTGATCATCACACGAATCTAATAAAAACGTTAATACTAAAAATGATGCTATGGGCTTGGGTGGTCAAGAACATAGGGAGCTATGTTGACTTTGTGTGTTTGTTTGAACAATCAAAAATGATAAATAATCAAGCATGGTGTCCCCGGAACTCCGACATATCGTATCAATTCATTTGCGAGGATCTATAGTCTGGCGGTGTCACAAATTCGCAGTGAAAAATAGCTGCTACCTTCTATCAAATTGGAGACAGCGGCTATATGCTGCCTCTCTCAGCGATACACCTCCATCCTTGGCTGCCTGGTGGACCTCCTTGAGGGTCTCCGCCATGTATCGGAGAGTCGCCTTGGCGATTTTCCTGTTATTATAGGGACTGATCTTGTTCGCCACCATCAAGCCGAAGCTGCAACAGATGGCGGAATTGACCAGGAAATCCGGGAGAACAGTAATTCCTTTGCCATGGAAATACCGATCCATGCCATCATCCATGGCCAGATTAGCCGCCTCGATGATATAATCCGCGGTTACCCTCCCCCTGTCGCATCGGGCAAAGGCATCACTGACCGCAGCGGGTATCAGGACGTCCACATCTTGGCCAGACCATTCATCTCCGGGGAATTCGGCGAAATGTATCGATCGTCCCAAGCGATCACGGTCAAGCTCGCCCTTGTCGTTGATCGCTGCCAGGAGTCGAGCCACTGGCAGGCCGGCGGCAGACGACACCCCGCCATGGATATCGGCTATGGCTTTCACGGTTCCGCCGGATTGATCGATGGCTGCCAACAGGGACTGGCCCACACCGCCTGCCCCTTGGACGGCATAGCTCAATTCCTCCATCTTTTTCAGGGGGCTGGTCAGGACTGCCAAGGAGTTGATCATTGCCCTGCCGGTCAGGTCCAGGCCGGAGTCGGAATAGGCGGGCAAGAAACTACGGATTATGAAATCAGGGGTATACTGGATCAATGATTTCATGGCTGTGTTGGCCAGGATTCTCTTTATGGCAACAAGGCGATGAATGGCGATGGTGTCGTAGATACGCCGGATGTCGGCCATGCCGCTTCCCAGGTCATGGCCGATTAACAAGATACTCCTGAGGTAGGTCTTGATCTTGCTGGCAAAGGAGCTGATTATCTCGTTTCTGCTTTCCGCCGTGGTCCCCGGAGGGATCCGGATTCCACACTTGGCGCCGGCAACCGGGAGATTGAAGACCGCGAATTTTTTCGTCATGGTCTCCGCTAGTCTGGAGACCATGGCGAAAGTGACGTCTTGGCCTATCCGCAGCCCACCTGCGGCAACACCGAATTCGGTGGTGCAGATAACCAGGTACATCTCAGCTCCGCTCGCTTCATGGGTGAAGGTCAATTCAATTTCGTTGTGCATGAAAAGGGCCGGCCATGGTCTCCGCTTGGTTTTCGGTAATAGTCCGCAGTATTGTGCCATAGTCCAGTCAAATCCGCTCCAACAAAAAATGGTATTGCGGATAGTGAAAAAATGATAGGATACTATTCAACAACCGTTCACCAGGGGGTGAGCGGCGGCCACACTCCATAGCAGCCGTATCGAACCAACACATCCAATTGGGAGGAAAAAATGAAAAGTCGCCTCATTGTCTTTTTTCTCGTCGCAATGACGTTTTTCAGCCAACAGACCCTGGCCTCGAAAGGGGCCGACTCCGCTGACCACCAAGCCTTGCGGGCTCTGCGCAGCAAGGTGGAAAAGGCGATCAGCACGGCCGACATGGCATTGCTTGAAACCTGCCTGGCCAAGGATTTCACCCTGATTACCGCGGACCAGACCATCCTGACGAGCAAGGAGGATCTGGTCTCCTATTGGGATAAAAAATTCAATAAGGAAGATTCACTTGTCACCACCATGAAGAGCGCCTTGTCCGCCTCGATTTTGACTGAGTTCTCTTCGCCGGACAGGGGCTTTTGTTATGGAACAAGCAAGGATACCTATACACTCAAGAACAACAGGGTCATGGCCATTGACAGTGTTTGGTCCGCCCAACTGGTCAAGGAGGAGGATGAGTGGAAGATCAAGGTCGCTCATGCCGGTGTCAATTTTATCGACAATCCGGTCCTGGAAGCTAAGAGCATGTCATTTTTCAAACGATTGATGGTGTTGTTCGGGCTGTCGCCCTTTCCCGGCGAGGTGACCCAATAAATCGGGATTCCTTCCATGAATGAAAAACATTCATTGCGGTATTCGCTGGATAAATTTAATTTTTCCACTGGCCAACAGGTTATCCTGCTGCTCTGCAATTACATCCAACTCATCCATCTCATTGCGATTGTGGCTGTTTTTCTGGTCCCATGGGCTGGAACTTGGCTAAAGGTCGGCACTGCTCTGACGGTCTTGTACCTGTTCCCTCCCCTTTTGGCGCGGATAACCTTGAAGCTCCTGCCTATCCGCGCCACCTGCATCGACCTTTCCTGCCGGGATTATTTCGTCTGGTGGTTCCTGCTCAATCTGCAGATGGTCTTTTGCCGCTTTCCCTTTCTGGAAGAAGGTCTTCGCCTCTTTCCCGGGGTCTATAGCGGCTGGCTGAGACTCTGGGGGGCTGATATCGGCAAACACACTTACTGGGCCGCCGGGTTGCGGATTTTGGATCGTTCCTTTTTGGATATTGGCGATGGTGTTGTGTTCGGGGCCGGGGTCCACCTTAACCCCCATGTGGTCGTCCGCAACAAGGAGGGGCGGCTCGAACTTCTCCTCGCCCCCATCAAGATCGGTGACCGCGCCCTTATCGGCGGCTATTCACTGCTGACTGCCGGGACCGAGATCGCCCAAGATGAAATCACCAGGGCGGTTCTCCAATCGCCGCCCTTTAGTTCGTGGCAGGGCGGCAAGAGGATCAAAAAACGATCATCGGAAACCAATGCAGGATAAGGGATGATCGGATCACGAGATGCATATCGACCTCCATGTCCATATAGCCGACCTTGACTCCTTGGAGACCGGGGCCGGTTCCTCGTTTCTCTGGTCCGGCGGCATGGTGGCCAGGATGCTCCGCCGGGCCTTCACTGCGCTGGATGGAGATTTTTCCAATGGGATGACCAATGAGATCTGGTTATCCCGCCTTGCCGACTGGGTCCGGGAGAGTCGCCTGGACAAGGTGGTCCTGTTAGCCTTGGACGGGGTTTATGACCCATCCGGCCGGCAACGGCCGGATAAAACTCGTCTGCAGGTGAGCAACCGTTTTGTCCATTCGGCCTCTGGCCGCAGCCCCTGTTTTCTGTTCGGGGCCAGTATTCACCCGTATCGATCGGATGCCCTGGCAGCCCTGGCAGAGGTGGTCGAGCAAGGTGCATGTCTTATCAAGTGGATTCCATCGGGACAATGGATCCAACCGGATGATCCCCGCTGTTTTCCCTTTTTCGAGGCCATGGCCCATTACAACATCCCCTTACTGACCCATACCGGGGTCGAGCATGTCCTGGGCAGCAGGCGATCTCGGTATAATCATCCAGAGAGGCTCATTCCCGCCTTGCAGCGAGGGGTCACGGTTATTGCCGCACATTGTGGGACCAGGCTCTTTCTCCATGAGCGCTCCTATTTTTCCTCCTGGCGGCGGCTGGCCCGGGAATATGAGAATTTTTTCGGCGACTTGGGCGCCTTTGCCGTGGTGACCCGGGTCCCCTGTCTCAAGAAAATTCTGGCTCGGGAAGAGTTGCGGAGCAAGGTCCTGTATGGTTCCGATTTTCCTTCGATCTCTCCGCCGCTCTGGTGTTGGCAACTAGGTCTAGAGCAAATTCGCGGCTTGAGCCGGATCATAAATCCGCTAGAGAGGAATAGGCGGGTGATGGAGACCCTGGAAGTGCCGGAGGAGATCTTCACCAGAGCCGAACGGATAGTAAAGGTTCACAGGGAGAACAGCGAATGGGAAACCTAAATGCATGGAAACTGCCCTGGCAGGGCAAAATGGTCCCCCATGGGGTGTTGGATATCTTGCGAGGTTGCAATATCTCCTGCCGGGCCTGCTACAACACCCGGGCCCCTTCCAGTCCGAAAAGCCTGGCGACAATTCAGGAAGAACTGGAGGGGCTGCTCCGGTTTCGTCGTTTAAATTCGGTCAGCATTTTGGGCGGCGAAGTTGCTCTCCATCCCCGACTCTGCGAGATCATCAGCCTTGTCCACCAAAAAGGTCTCCATGTCGAGCTCATCACCAACGGTCTTGCCATGGATCGGCCAATGATGGCAGACCTGGCTGCTGCCGGACTCTCTGTTATTTATTTCCATATGGAACGGGGTCAGCAACGACCGGATCTTCCGGCCGACCACTCGTTTGATGATATCAACCGGCTCCGATTGGAAAAAGCCGCTTTGGCCTCTGAATGTGGCCTTGATGTGGGACTCACCTTGACCATCTATCCTGGCGAGTTCGACGAACTCCGTTCCACCCTGGCACTTGTCCTCCAATCTCCGGTCATCAACTACCTGCTGGTCACCCTGTTCCGGGACACCTCGTCCATCGAGTATCTCCAGGGAGATATTTCCGCCGGAATCCATGGCAAGGGGGGGCCGCCGCCAGCCGAGACCCGGCGGTGTCTCAAGGAGTTGGCCGCATGGCTGGAGGAAGAATTAGATTTGACCCCATTCGCCTATGTCGGTGCCAATCTCGATCCGGATGAGCCGCGCTGGCTCTCCTACCTGGTTGCCACCATGACCGATACCAATGGCGGCCATTGGTATCGATCCGTCCAAGCCAGTCTGGTGGAAAAGATGGCCATGCTCTTTTATCGTATGGTTAAGAGACGCTATCCCATGTACATGGAACAGGATCCGGACCAGTTCCGCAGCCAGCTCTTGTTCAATGGCCTCTTCAGCGGCAACCTGAAAGCCCATCGAAAATTCATTGACGATTCAAAGCAGCCAGGGACCCGGTTGAGCGCCAAGCGGATTCTCTTCCAAAACCCGGCGGAGTTAACGGAAAACGGCACCCTGTTGCATTGTCAATGCTGCCCGGACGCTGTTATCAAGAACGGTGGCCTGGTGCCGGTATGCATTGCCGATAAGGTGAGGTGATGATTGATGCTGGATACTATATAGCTCATAGCAGATGACCTGATACGATACTGCCACCCTTTGTCGCCCCTGGCACCATCCCCTTGTAGCCGAGATGCGGCAGGGTGGGCTGTGCCCACCCGATCATTGCTGCTCTTGCCTTGCGAACAGGCATCAATTGGGCACAGGCCCCATTGCCCGCCTCCTCCTTGAAAATGACGTGGGGCAACCATTGGACGTTTTCAGGCCAAGCATCAAGTATCCAGGAACTCCAAGCCCCCACAGTACCGGCGAATCACCCCCGTGATGCCTTGTACCATTTCTTGACACCCTCCATCACCGATGCTATTCTTACCATCCGTTCACTGACAGGCGGACCAGGTGAACGATTACAAAAACTCATCATATTCCCGGTAACCACGATCCCATGCGGATACTACTCATCCTGCCCAACGGCCATATCCACCAGTTAAAAATCGGCCCCTTCAGACGTTCCATGAGGGAAGCTCCGCTCACCATGCCGGTGCTGGCGGCCTTGGCCCCCAAGGAACTCGATATCACCTTCGAACTGGCGGACGAGAGCATCGACTCGGTGCCCCTTGGGGCGGATGTGGATCTGGTGGCGATCAGCGTGATAACAGGTACGGCCCTGCGGGCCTATCACCTGGCCGATCACTTCAGGAACCGGGGTATTCCCGTTGTCCTTGGCGGGGTTCATGTCAGCCTGCTGCCGGACGAGGCCCGGTGCCATGCCGACAGTGTCGTGGTGGGTCCGGCGGAGAGGAGTTGGCCCTGCTTGCTCCGGGACTTTGCCGCCGGCAACCTCCAAGAGCGCTACGAGGAGAAAGAGACCCGACCTTCTTCGCGACTCAGCCTGCCGCCACCGCGCTACGACCTGCTCCGGCGCTCCGGCTACATGGTCCCCGATACTGTCATGGCCACCCGGGGATGCCGGCAGGCCTGTCATTTCTGCACCATCCCGGCCCTGGGCGTGGGCTATGCCAAACGGCCCATCGGCGAGGTCATCCGCGACATCAAGGCTGCGCCCTCCAAATATATTGTCTTCAACGACGTCAGCCTGACCGACGATGTTGAGTATGCCGCAGAACTCTTCAGCGCCATGCTGCCGTTAAAAAAACGCTGGGGGGGGTTGGCAACCACTAAACTCATTGAACATCCTGACCTTATACAGCTCATGGCCCAAAGCGGCTGTAACTACCTCTTGTTTGGCTTTGAATCTTTTTACCAAAGCGCCCTCAAAGAAATTCATAAGGGTTTCAACCTGAGAGGCGACTATCAACAGTTAATTCAGCAGCTGCATGAATACAATATTTCGGTACAGGGATGTTTCATATTCGGTTTTGATCATGATGACACGAAAGTTTTTGAAGCTACAGTCGACCAGATCAACGATTTACAAATCGACATTCCCCGCTTTTCCATACTCACGCCATATCCCGGCACCGGACTCTATCGAAGTCTCTCTGCCGAGAAGCGAATACTCAGCCATAACTGGAATGATTACGACACCATGCACGTTGTTTTCAAACCTAAGCAGATGACGCCTGATGAGCTCTACCATGGTTTTAAATGGGCTTACCGGGAAACATTCAAAATGCCACATATCTTTCGAAGGACTTTGGGGTGGAAATTTTCGAGTTTCATAAATTTCCTGGGCAATATGAACTATCGCAATTTCTCTCGCCGTCTGGCCAGTCATTCCCGGTATACTTATCCTTACACCGGCTCGATGGATTGCTCCATCTCTGACAACGCTTTATGAAGGTTACCCTTATACAACCGTGCATCGGAAGACGGGCCGGACAAAAAGACTACATCGGTACCTGGCAGATGGAACCGTTAACCATCGCCACTCTTGCAGGCCTGACCCCCAAAGACGTTGACCTCAATTTTTACGATGACCGAATCGAACCGATTAATTACGAGGCCCCCACGGACCTTGTTGCCATCAGCATAGAGACATATACCGCCAAACGAGCATATCAAATTGCCGGCCACTTTCGCCGAAAAGCGTGCCTGTGGTAATGGGAGGCTTTCACGCCACCCTTTGCCCGGAGGAAGTAAGTCAATACGCCGAAGCGGTTATGGTGGGAGAAGCAGAACAACTATGGCCCAAGCTCCTTCTTGACGCCTCAATGCAGACACTTCAACCCTATTATTTCTCTGCAGAGAGACCATCCCTATGTCCAAATCTTCCGGACCGTTCAGTTTTTCAAAATAAAAGATATCTGCCTATTCGACTTCTTGAGGCGGGCCGTGGCTGTACTCTAAATTGTGAATTTTGCGCTGTGCGTACCGTCTTTCGTGGTACACGAACCTCTCGTGCGTCAGAGTCTGTTATTAATGAATTGCAGCAATTAGGGAATAAACGGCTTTTCTTTTTTGTGGATGACAATATTTCGGCAAACATGGAAGAGGCCAAAGAGTTTCTCCGGCTCCTCGCACCACTAAAGATACGTTGGGTAAGCCAAATGAGCCTCAACGCAGCCCATGATTCAGAATTCCTGGACCTTCTCAGACGATCCGGATGCCAGGGCGTGCTCATTGGCCTTGAGTCTCTTCAGGAAGACAATCTTATCCGGATGAATAAAGGAGTCAATCTTGAAAAAGGCGGTTTTTTAACTGCTCTGGCGAACTTACGCCGTCACTCTATCCGCCTCTACGCAACCTTTGTCTTCGGCTATGATGCTGACACCGTCGATTGTTTTAAGCAGACCGTTGACTTTGCCTTACAAAACCGCTTTTTCATCACGGCCTTCAACCACCTTACCCCTTTCCCGGGTACTCCTCTTTACAAACGACTTGAGCGGGAACAACGACTCCTCTATGAAAAATGGTGGTTGGATGGGAATTACAGCTACAACAAAATCCCCTTTCGCCCACTTGGCATGAGCCCAGAGAGATTACAACAGGGATGTCTTGAATCCCGAAGCAACTTTTATTCCATGAATAGCATTTGGCGCCGCAGCCTTGACAGAGTCAATCGCCGGGATTTAAAGATGTGGCTCCAG
>CAYUCH010000135.1:0-10130 GCA_964443295.1 uncultured Desulfobulbia bacterium
GACATTCCACTTAAAGGAAGGTAGATCCTGTCCAAACAAACCAGGCCACCTCTGCATATAGACGATAAGAAAAGAAAAAATTGGGATTCAAACTGGTGGAAGTTTGCCGTGCTTGGAGCTTTTCTTTTTTGCTTCGGCATGTATGCACTGTATTTACACGACACTGGTGCTTAATTGAATTTTAAAAACTAAAAAAGATAACCAGCGGGTCAACGCGGGCTTCAGTTGCGTTGTTTCCTGCACCGCTTCTGGCGCGTGCTTATGCGGGCCGTTAAGTGGCGAATAAAAACAGCAACATCATTAAAAAAGTGAAGCATGGGGGATAAGTTGAAAAAGTTAAATCTATTAGCAGTAATTGTAATCATACTATCTGGCTGTGGAGGCGGCGGTGGAGGTGCGGGAAATACAAATGAAACTCCTACTGTACTAGAAGGAATATGGGTAAAAGCATGTGACGTTAGCAGTCTGGCCGGTACATATGACATAGTTACAATGACATTTACGGGTAATACATTTGTTTCAAAAGGTGAATCCTTTACTGACATAGATTGCATGGTAGTCAATACTGCAAATCCTTCAGCCACTCTTAGTGGCACATTTATTATTGGTAGTGAGCTAACAACTACAGGCGGCTTACAAGCCAATGAGTTCAATATCCATTCTGATACATTTAACGACGCTTCATATGATGATCATAGTTATACAATTTTCAATATTACGGGGGATATTTTATATGCTGGTGATGACTCAGGAGTAAAAGATGCTTCAACAGAAGCACTTCGTCCTGACACATTAGATTTGGATCGTATTTTTAACCGTCAGTAGAATATTGTCTAGCCACTTAACCATCGCATAAGCCAACGCGGACTTCAGTTGCGATGCTTACGGGAAGGACTAGGGCGCGTGGCTTATGCGGGCCGTTAACCATAAATAATAAAAAAATATCAAAACTTGCCAAGACCTAAATTAAGACCTATAATAAAACTATATTTAGGTCATTAATTCGATCGAGGTGTTGCCATGGAAACAGTATTTGCAAATTGCTCTGCCAGTATTTCCGAATTGAAAAAAAATCCCTCTTCGCTCATTGAAAAGTCAGAGGGGGAACCAATCGCCATTCTCAACCACAACAAACCAACAGCTTATCTTATTCCTGCTGAGACATATGAAATGCTGTTGGAAAAAATCGAAGATTATCAATTAGGTCTTATTGTCAAAGAACGTCAAGACGAAAAAATTTCCGCCGTAGAAGTGGATATCGATGACTTATAAATTAAAATTCTTTCCCACGGCTCTAAGAGAATGGAAGAAACTAGACAATTCAATTCAGGCCCAATTTAAAAAGAAACTAAAAGAACGGCTTCAAAATCCTCATGTGGCTAATAGTCAGCTATCCGGCTTCGAAAACTATTACAAGATCAAATTGAGGGCAATCGGTTACAGGCTGGTGTACGAGATTGTCGACAAAGAAATTTGTATTCTTGTCATTGCAATTGGGAAGAGAGAAAAGGGTTCGGTTTATAAAACTGTCCAAAAAAGAAATAAGAATGGTTAACAAATCGCTGCACCAGACCGGGAAAGGCGCGTGGCGCTAATCGCGGTGAGGCTGTGGCCGGCTGGTGAGCTCAACCGTTGAGAGTGTAGGAAAAGTCCAACTTACTGTAATTTTTATATAAAATCGGTTGTATTTACTTCATCAGAAGGAGGTTTCATCGCTCACCCATAGCACGAGGATATTGCAGTGGCCAAATACATGCCTTTCGCATATGCCCAAGGGAAATTCATTCCCATCCATTTCGACAAATAGATCCTTCCCGGCACTTTTGAGCACACCCTTCATCATCTCATCTTGACAGGAAATATGAAAGAGTGAATAACTGAGTGAATATTCCACAGAGGAATTTCACCCACAACCAAAATCCCATTCCAGATATATTTTTATCTCATATGGAGTCGTGGTTAGGAGGGAGATTCCCTGCAGACTCGTTAGAGGGAAAATCAATATATGGGGAGGTATCCAGTGAAGAAAATATGCCAAGTTTTCATGGTTGTGGTGATTGCTATTATTTGTGCATCTTGCGCAGAATCTGATTCTATCGCCCCTAACGTTATTGAAACATTTCCTGTCACAGGAAGTACCGATGTTGATCCGTCAATAACAGAAATTTCAGTTACGTTTGACGAACCAATGAAGGATGGAAATTGGTCTTGGGCGTACTCTAACAAAAATATGTTTCCGGAAATGAATGGGCAGCCCTACTATCTACCAGGGCTTACGAAAAATATTTTGCCCGTTAAGCTAGAATCCAATAAAGAGTATGAAATCTGGATTAATACTGAACAATTCAAAAACTTTAAGGACCAATCTGGAAATTCTGCTATCCCTTTTAGGTTAGTTTTTAAAACCAAATAAGAAAGTAATGATATATTCCATGTATTAATGCACATAACCACCACATATGCCGGAGCCGGTATCACGTGGCGTTGTTAATTTCTACCACCGGGTGGCCCGGTGATGTGGGCTGTTAAACTACAAAAAATATTCAAATGGCACTCCGACTACTCGAAATAATTGTTCCTGAACAGCATTACAATGATGTCTCAGAGTTATTGAAACAGAATGAAATAACTGATTATTGGCAAACGTGTAGTTGTGAATCAAAAGTTATATTCAAAATAATCCTGCAGGTTGAAAAAACGGAAGGACTGATAGATCAATTTGAAAATAAATACAGGCAGCTGGATAGCTTTAGATTGGTTCTGTTTCCTTTAGAGGCGTCTTTCCCAAGTCCTAAGCAGATAGAGAAAAAATCAGAAGAAAGCGTATCTGACGAATCTAAACCACCACCTATAAGGGTCAGTCGACAAGAGCTTTATAACGACATTTTTGACAGTTCAAAACTCACCGCTGTTTTTTTAATAATGGTTTTATTATCCACTGTCGTGGCAGCAGTGGGGTTATTACGAGATAATTCTGCGATAATAATTGGAGCAATGGTTATCGCACCACTCTTGGGACCAAATGTCGCCATGTCGCTTGCCACTACCCTCGGCGACTATGAACTTGGCTCAAGTGCCATCAAGACAAACCTGTCAGGAATTACTCTTTCATTCCTGTTGGCAATTATTCTGGGCACTTTTCTTGAAGTTGATCCAAGCCAGCCAGAGATTCTTTCGAGAACGATTGTTGGATATGGAGATATTGTACTTGCCCTTGCTGCTGGCATTGCAGGGGCTCTTGCTTTTACTAGTGGTGCGCCTGCTACACTCATTGGTGTAATGGTAGCAGTTGCTTTAATCCCTCCACTTGTTGTATCTGGCCTCCTTCTTGGCTCTGGTTTTATACAAAATTCATTGAATGCTCTTTTGTTGTTAACAACAAATATGATTTGCATAAATATTTCAGGCACATTGGTGTTTGTTTTGCAAGGCATTCGGCCTATAAACTGGTGGGAAGAAAATAAGGCAAAAAAGGCCACAAAAATTGCTATATCAATATGGGCTATCCTTTTAATATTATTGCTTTTATTGTTGTATTGGAAGATTGAAAAATCAGTTTAGACAGTGCAATGAGCAGACCCGCATTTCAGGGACGTTGCTTACCCGGTCAAGGCTTTTAGCGCACCTTTATCCAAGTCGTTAACAATAAGAAAGAAAAATATGAGAAGAGCAATAACCATACTTTCATTAATAGGCTTTGTTCTGTTTGGAGCATCCTTCAGCCTTACGTTTATTGCCAAAGAAAATATCCAACAATCTGCCACCAGTTTTATCAGCCAACAAGTCGAAAAAGAGGTGAGAGGCACACTAAAAGAAGTGGAAAAAATAACTGACAAAGCCAGTCAGCTGAAAGTTGTCAAAGATAAATACTCAGAAGAAATCAAAAAACTAAAACATTTTTTATCTGGAGGTCTGCCGGAGCTAGTAGCCAAAGTAGTGGCTGACATTTTAGACGGGAAAATCGATCAAAAAGAAATAGAAAATGGAGTAAGAAAAATTACCGGAAATCAAATCAGCTCTTTAATTCTTGCAATATCAAACATTGAGAAACTTATTAGTGGAAAATATTTTGAAATACTGGATCAATTAATCAAAGATATTCGAATATTTACAGGTGCCAATACATTTTTATTCCTTATTATGTTGGCAATCAGTCGACTCAAAAATTTGAGCCATCGCATTACTCTTTTACCAACGAGCCTGCTCTTAATTTCCACAGTTTCAAGCTCAGGTATATACGTTTTTTACCAAGATTGGTTTTATACTATAGTATGTAACGACTACATGGGATTCAGCTATTTAATCTATGTGGGCGCAATATTTCTTTTTCAATGCGATGTGGTATTTTTGAAAGGGAAAATTACAGAAATTATCTTTCATGCTGGTGGGGGCATAATCCCAGGCTGACAATAGTTAGCCATTTGCTACAGGGTGCGCGAATTTCAGTCGCAACTCTTCTCAAGGCCATTGAAATCGTTGCAATTCAGGCTGTTTAAGGTTAATTGACCTGCTTATGAATCCCCGTGAACGTTCTATACTTGTCGTGGCGTGCTTTGGCCATTTTATGAGCCATTTTAATATGCTGGTTTTCCCAGCTATTCTTTTGCCCTTATCGGGTTCACTCAACCTCTCGATGACAGAGACTCTGGCCTTGTCATTTTGGATGTATGTTCTCTTTGGTGTTTCCTCCTTGCCCTGGGGTTTGGCAGCTGATTATTTTGGCCCTCGACGACTGCTTGGAATTTTCCATTTGGGCGCTGGTCTTTCCGGTATATGGGTTGCCGTCAATATAGACAATCCCGATATGCTCTGGCTTGCCTTGGCTGGTATTGGGCTTTTTTCCGGTATTTATCATCCCGCCGGCCTGGGATGGATTGCGAAGGAAATCAAACAAACAAGCCGTGGCATGGCATATAACGGCATGTTGGGCAACCTTGGCTTGGCCACTGCACCTCTTTTGGCAGGCACGGTGAATTATTTCTGGGGCACAAGGATGGTATACCTGGTCTTGGGAGTGATGAATCTCATCGGTCTTGTTTTTTTGGCTTTGACCAGCACCGAATCATCATCCACCGGCGGAAGCAAGAAGAAGAGTGTGGGAAGTCCATTGCCGGTCTTTTTGATATTACTTGTGGCCATGACGTTGGGAGGTATCGTCTATCGCGGTACATCAGTTACTTTACCTGCATATTTTGAGCTGCAAAACGGAGAGCTCTATCAGTACTTAACCAATCTCACCGGTGGTATGGGGTCGGCAAACGTGGTTGCCACCATTCTGACTTCATTGATCTATTTTGCCGGTATGGCTGGGCAATATGCCGGAGGCGTGGTGGGGGAGCGATTTCGTCTGACCCCGGGATATCTGTGTTTTCACCTGTGTACCATCCCCATGGCCTTAGCAATGGGGAGCAGCAGCAATGGCATGTTGGTCTTCTTTGCCATGATCCATGCTTTTTTCTTACTGGGGATGCAGCCTTTGGAAAATACACTTGTTGCCCGTCTTACACCTGCCAAGTTCCTGAGTTCCGCCTACGGCCTGAAATTTGTTCTTACTTTTGGCGTGGGAGCACTCAGTGTCAAGATGGTAGCCATGGTCAAAACAGCCTGGGGATTCCCCGCTGTCTACCAAAGCCTGGCTGGGGTGTCCAGCCTGTTGGTGCTGGTTATCGTGATTTTGATAGCAGCCCTGGGGCGCGAATCTAAAATCTGATTTTTCTAGATGTCTTCTACGGATTATGGCTGTTGTCGTTTGTTATCCATATCTAAGGCCCATAGTTTTTTATGGATTTGATACGTGTTGATCATCAGGCCGGTGGCGCATATGAGAACAACGAGTGGCAGAAGAATATTGAAATAGCCAGTACCGACTAAAATGATATATGTGTTGATAAGGATAAAGACAACCCGGGTTTCGGTGGGGCCGATACCATAATAGTAAATTTCAAATTCATTGGTGGCGGCAAAGGATAAAAAGGAGTTCACCATAAATGCACCAAGAATCACCAGTAGTGTGAAATACCAGATTTCCAGGCCTGGTGGAGAAATCATATACCCCACAAACACCAGGGAACAGAGGAAAATGAAATCCAGGAAATGATCCATGTAAAATCCCCACTTGATCAAACCTGTGTCTCGCTGTCTACCAAGTTCCCCATCAAAGAGATCGGTTACATATTGTAGGACAATCATCAAGGAGACAAACCAGAGTATGTGCAGGTTGTCTCGAGCAAAGAATCCCAGAGCAACATTGATAATACTCCAGGCCAGAGTCATAAATGTGAGGTGGTAAGTTTCGATGCGTGGTGGGATTTTGGGTACGGCCCAATATTTCAATTTGTTTTCAGCATTACTCAGGAGAGACTTGCCAACTTTTTTGTCACCGCCGAATTGTGTTTCTGTCATAGTCGATTCTTTGTTGAGAGAATGGAAAATGGTAATATTTGATCACTTTGTTAACCTACTTGCCGGTTCTTTCCTCAGTCAAGGACTATCTTGAAGCCTTTGGGGCGAATTCTACTAATACAGGATGTTTATTAAAGGTTTAGTAGTTGATTGACAATGTAACTTCTTTGCCCATAGAATAATGATGCACCGAGGGATAGGAAGTCCATGAAACAAACCATCACAACTGAGAAAAAGCCAATCAAGTTATGGCTGTCTGATATTGACAGCGCCGCCTTGGACCAGGCCAGGAATTTGGCCAATCTTCCTTTTATTCATAAGCATGTGGCGATTATGCCCGATGCACATCTTGGCTACGGTATGCCCATCGGTGGCGTGATGGCCACAGAAGATGTGGTGATTCCCAATGCCGTTGGAGTGGATATCGGTTGCGGAATGTGCACCGTGAAAACTTCTTTGAGCGATATTTCCAGCAACACAATAAAAGATGTTCTTACGGAAATTCGTCGAGCCGTTCCCCTTGGTTTTAAGCATCATAAACGGAAACAGAAGTCTTCTTTAATGCCCAAGGTAAAAGGAGGCACCCTGGAGGATATGGCCATTGTCTCGCGGGAGTATAATAATGCTCTTACCCAATTGGGCACTCTGGGAGGCGGCAATCATTTTATTGAAATTCAGAAGGGAAATGACGGTCATATCTGGTTGATGATCCATTCCGGCAGCCGGAATCTCGGCTATAAAGTTGCCAATTATTACAACAAGTTGGCGACCAGTTTAAACATGAAATGGGGCTCAAAGATTAATCCTAAATGGCAGCTTGCCTTTTTGCCCACTGACAGTGAAGCCGGTCAGAGTTATTTGCGGGAAATGCGCTATTGTGTGGATTTTGCCTATGCCAACCGGATGTTGATGATGGAGCGGGTGAAGGATGCACTCATGCATGTTTTAACGCCGGTATTTTTTGACCCGATGATCAACATCGCCCATAATTATGCGGTCATGGAAACCCATTACAAGAAAGAGGTCATTGTTCATCGGAAAGGCGCCACCAGAGCCCAAGCAGGAGAGATCGGCATTATCCCCGGTTCCCAGGGAACGCCCAGTTACCTGGTGCGGGGAAAAGGTAATAGGGAGAGTTTTTCATCCTGTTCCCATGGTGCCGGTCGGATTATGGGGCGCAAACAGGCTCAGCGCCAATTGCAATTGGCAGGAGAGCAAAAACGCCTTGATGACCTTGGGGTCATTCACTCCATACGCCATAAAAGAGACTTGGATGAGGCTCCTGGAGCTTACAAGAATATTGATGAAGTTATTGACAATCAGCTTGATCTGGTTGAAGTTTTAGTGGAATTAAAGCCCCTGGCTGTAATAAAGGGATGAATCCGTTTTTGAAGCCTGTTAGACTGGAATTGTGTAAGCAGATTGCCTTGTCTGGTTTACGATTTTAAATATAAAGGAGATGTAGAATGACGGTCCAACATTCGTACTCGAAAATCGAGAATGAACTGCTGCCTGGATTTAGGAAAAAAATTGCGGACGCAGAGTCCACGGAAGATGTAAAAAAGTTTTTTGTCTACACAATTCAGGAACTTTTTTCCCAGACTTTCGATGGCAATGTGGATTTACAATACGATGATATTACTTTAAAACCGGAAAAGAATCCTTCGTATGTTCTGGCGGATTGGGTGCACGCCAGTTCTATATTTTTAGAAATTTGGAATACCTCTGATTTATCCCGAGTTATAGCTGGTTTTGCGGAAACTGCGGCCCATCGTTTTACTCATTTACAGAAGAATTCAACCAAGACCCAAAGAAAGATACGGATGTAAATGAGTGCCACTATCCGTCAACGGATAATCGAATTGTTGCTTCAGGAAGAGTTGAACGCCATTGAAATTTCGCAGTATCTGTCAATTCGAGAAAAAGAGGTGTATGCCCACCTCCAGCATATAAAACGATCCCTTAGTTCAACTGGTAAAAAGTTACTTGTCGTGCCATATGTCTGTATAGCATGCGACTATGTCTTTAAGGATCGGCAGCGTTTTGATCGTCCTGGCCGCTGCCCGGTGTGTAAAGGTGGGCATATCAGAATGGCTACCTATCGAATAAACACATAGGGCATGGTGTGAACGCGTCCTGCTATAAGCTTTCCATTCCCGGTATTTGTAAATCTACGGTGGATTCATCCACAATGACCGAGTTGATGGTTTTTTTCCCCTCTGCAAAACCGTATACAAGAGCCTGATCGCAAACGACATTAATCAGCCGTGGCGTGCCGCCGGTGACAGCGTGGATTTTCTTGATTGCCATGTCATCAAAAAGCGAGAGATGTTCGGTGCCGGCTTTAACCAGCCTGTAGCTGATATAGCCTTTGGTTTCTTCTTCGGAAAACGGGGTCAGATGAAAGCGAACCCCAAGCCTCTGCCGTAATGACTGTAACTTGGTATGGGAGAGAAGGTCATTGAGCTCCGGTTGTCCCACCAGGAATATACTCAAAACGTTGTACTCGCTGTCATGGTTTGAAAGCAGACGGATTTCCTCCAAAAGGTCCATGCTTAAAAGATGGGCTTCATCGATTATCAAAAGCACTCTGCTGTTGCTATTTTTGCATTGCCCCAGAAATTCAGCGAATTCAATGAGGAATTTGGCCTTGTTGTTTCGGTACTCCGGCAGGCCGAATTTGGAGGCCATGTAATAATAGAAGTCGTCTACAGAAAAGGTGGGGTGGTTGATCATGCAGACATGATCGTTGTTGTAGACCGTGCGAAGAAGAACCTGTAATAACGTAGTTTTGCCGGTGCCGATGTCGCCGGTTAAAAGCAGAAATGATTTATTGTACATCTGGCCGTAGAGCAGGGTGGCCATGGCCTCTTGATGGGCCTCACGCATGAAGACCATTTCCGGATCTGGAATGATTTCAAAGGGTTTTTTATTAAAGCCGTAGTAGTTGTAGTACATGTGGTTTTCTCATATTTTACTTATCAGATGATTTAAGGAACTCATAGGTACACTGATTATGACCGGATGGCAAGCTGGTTTGTGACAATAAAAGGATAGGTCTGGGTGTTTTCAATATATTGAGGGGCTATAGCCCTAAAATCATATTATTGGCAAACCCAATGATGGGAAGAATAATTTTTGGAATGATTCCGGTATAAAACAGGACGAGCAAAATGACAAAACCGAATGGCTCAATGCGCCGATATGAGGTTGCCATATCAGGTGGAAGTATACCATATAGCATTTTACTACCGTCAAGAGGTGGAATGGGCAGAAGGTTAAAAACGGCCAGCATAATATTGATCCAAACCGAGGCGGCGGTCATCTGCAGGAGAGGCCAGAGGATGAAGTTGGGTATGATGGGGGCCAGAGCAACTAGAATTTGTATAACCAGGCCACTCCCAACGGCAAGCATGATATTGGCCGCCGGCCCGGCCAAAGATACATAGAGCAGGTCCCGCTGGGGATCTTTGAAATATCGAGGATCCACGGGAACCGGTTTGGCCCAGCCGATTTTCATGATGAAAAAACAGATAACTCCAATGGGATCCAAATGTTTCAGAGGATTCAAGGTTAATCTACCCAATAAGCCGGCTGTTGGATCGCCAAAACGATCGGCAGTGTAGCCATGGGCATATTCATGTACAGTGAGGGCCAATAAAAAAGGTGGAGCTAACATCAAATAGCGTTTTATCGATTGTTGCGTGTAAAGCAAGCCGTGATGGCAA
>CAYUCH010000136.1:0-10127 GCA_964443295.1 uncultured Desulfobulbia bacterium
GGGTGCGTCCGGTTATGAGCCGGTGGCTCTAGCCAACTGAGCTATAGGCCCTAAAAACAAAAAAATTGGATGCAAAACTGCAACCAAGAACACTTTACATAACACTATGTGTCTCACCTTGGCAAGGGAAAAAAGTTGTTTTACCCATGTTTGTACCTGTAGCTGGTATTACTCGCTGCATGTTCTAGCGATATAGTTACATCTGCAGTACTATTTCATACGTTTTGAATTTGAGTTTAGTCAGCCCTGGCAGCATTGATTGGGAAGAATTAAAGGTCTGGTCATTGCCTGTATATTTTTTTAGCGAAATTTAGGTGACAGCATGGAGTTTCCCTTGTTATCCGTAGGGTTGGCCCTCAGCCTCGGGCTTATAACCGGCGCGGTGTTGATGTGGTTGGTTGGCCGCAATCGGCAAAATACCCTGCATGATTCTTTGGTGGAAGAATTGCGCAGTACAGTAGATGATGAGAGAGAGAAATGTGAAGCTGCCAATCTGGAAGTCAGGGCCCTACAGGAAGAGGTCGCCGGGCAGAAGACGAGAGTTGCAGAGCTTACAACATTATTGTCTGAACACCGAAAACATGCAGAGGAAAAATTAGTTTTACTCAACCAGGCTCGTCAAGAACTTGCCGATACCTTTAAGATAATTTCCGCTGAAAGTTTGCAGAAGAATAATCAGTCCTTTTTGGAGTTGGCCAAGGAAACAATGATCAATCTCCAGGACAAGGCCCAGAATGATCTGCAGAAGAACAGGCAGGCCTTGGGCGAAGTGGTGAAACCCCTGCAGGAATCGTTGGGTAAAATGGATGTGCAGGTGAAAGAAGTGGAGAAGGAGCGACTGTTAGCCTATGCCGGTTTAACGGAGCAAGTGAAATCCTTGGCCGCAAGTCAGGCTACTCTGCAAGGGCAGACAGCCAATTTGGTGCAAGCTTTGCGCACACCCTCGGTGCGCGGCAGGTGGGGAGAAATCCAGCTCAAAAGAGTCGTGGAACTGGCTGGCATGCTTGAATATTGTGACTTTGTTGAACAACAGTCAGTGGACACTGAATCCGGCAGATTGCGACCGGATATGGTTGTGCATTTACCTGGAAAGAAAAATATAGTGGTTGATTCCAAGGTAGCCTTGCAGGCCTATATTGAAGCATTGGAAGCGGAAACCGAGGAAGAGAAGACCGTCAAACTTGCCGAGCATGCCCGTCAAATTCGTACTCATATACAGCAATTGTCCAGCAAATCTTACTGGGAGCAGTTTCAGCCGAGTCCGGAGCTGGTTGTGCTCTTTCTGCCCGGTGAGAATTTTTTCAGTGCTGCCTTGCAGCAGGACGCTGAGCTCATTGAGTTCGGTGTAGAGCAGCGAGTCATTCTGGCGACTCCAACGACCCTTATTGCACTGTTAAAAGCAGTTTCGTATGGATGGCGTCAGGAGCAGATCACCGATCATGCAGTGCGGATAAGTGAACTCGGTAAAGATCTTCATGAACGCATCCGGGTGATGACCGGTCATTTTCTCGACATGCGTAAAGGGCTTGAGCGGACAGTTGAGTCTTTTAATCGAAGTGTGGGCTCATACGAAGGACGTGTTCTGGTGGCGGCTCGGAAATTTCGGGATCTTGATCCTTTGGTGAAAAAAGAGATTCCATCTCTGGAAACTATCGATCTTGCACCACGTGATATTCGCAACGAGAGTGGCGAGGCTCAACAGTAACAGCTGGATATTATTTGGATTCACATCCTTTTGTACACGTATTGGCCCATTGCTGGTGCGCTGAGGAAAGTGAAGAGATTTTACTATTACTACAAGTTTTTCTTGCCTGATTTTTTACCCTCCCGTATAATTTTCAGATTTAGCTCTGTTTCAAAATTTTTTTATGTGAATATAATATCGTCATATTTTGCCTCATGAAGAGGCTTCTTTAGAGAAGGAGATGCAGGACAATGAAACTTGGAATTAACGGGCTTGGTCGAATTGGTAAGCTGTCCCTGTGGCACCATGTAGCCAGAAAGGCCTTTCCGGAAATTGTGGTCAATGTAGGACGTGAAATCGGCACTGGGTTGCAGGACATTGCAGCAGCAATAGAACGAGATAGTTCATACGGGCGATTGAGCACTTATCTGCATGGCTGCAAGGCATGCAATGTGATTGAGAATCTAAACGAAGCTGACGGCACCATGGTTATCGATGGAACCCCAGTGAAATTTCTTCGAGAAGCACGGAATCCAGCCGAGATAGCATGGCAGGAAAACGGCGTGCGACTGGTGGTGGATACCACAGGTGTATTCAATGATCCCACCGCAGATGCCGATGCCAAGTGGGGGGCCATGCGCGGCCATCTACAGGCCGGAGCGGAAAAAGTTTTATTGTCTGCTCCCTTTAAGATTAAAGATAAAGGTATGGCCATGCCTGAGGATGCCGTAACTACGGTTATGGGGATTAACGACACGGACTTTGATGCCAATCGGCACTCCCTTATCTCTGCAGCCTCATGTACCACTACATGTCTGTCATTCATGATCAAGCCATTGCTGGACCATTATGGTGCTGACAAGTTCCTGTCCGCTTCCATGGTCACTGTACATGCTGCCACCGGCAGTCAAGAAGTGCTCGATCGTCTGCCCAAGAGTGGGGCTACAGACCTTCGTAAAAATCGTTCTATTTTGAACAATATTATTCTAACAAGCACCGGTGCCGCCAAGGCATTGCCCCTGGTTATCCCGGAGATGGGTGAGATCGGCTTTATTGCTGAATCTGTCCGGATTCCTACCACAACAGGGTCGCTCATCGTGTTGGTTCTTAATATTCAGGATGATCTTGATGAGCCTTTGAAGCGGGATAAAATCAATGAGATTTTCCGCCAATACAGTGAGAATTCGCCATATCTCGATTATTCCGATGAACAGCATGTATCCTCAGATATTATCGGTATGCCGTCGGCTGCCTGTATTATTGAGGGGACTGAAACCCACACCCGCACCGCTAATATCCACGTGAATTTGAAAAATATTGGCTGTGGAAGTGGTCCTGAGTTTGTTGATGTGCCGGTTACCCAGGCTGTTCTTTACGGTTGGTACGACAACGAGCTGGGCAGCTACACCAACGTCCTTGGTGACAGGACTGTGTCCATTGCAGAACAAATGGTATAGCTTTTATTCCTTAGACCAAGAGGACCTTGAACAGGTTTTTGCCATTGAAGACACCGTTGCCGGCGGCTGGAGCCGTCGGCAACTGCAAGGTGAATTTGATAATCCAGCTGGTTGGCAATTTGGTGCGAAGGGGCGGGAAGACAAAAAAATGTGGCCTTTGTCCTGGGGCGTTGTGTTGCGGATGAGGCTGAAATTCTTCGTCTGGCAGTGGATCAAGCCAATCGACGGAAGGGACTCGCCACATTTTTATTAAATGAATTGAAACAATATCTCTTGCAACAATCCTGTAAAATATGTCATCTCGAAGTACGGTCTTCTAATTTTGCTGCATTGCAGCTCTATGTAAAAAATGGTTTTGAAGAAGTTGGGCGTCGTCCAGGTTATTATCGACAGCCCGATGAAGATGCTGTGTTGATGGCCCTAAAACTGTAACGGGGGAAACAGTGAGAAACATTAAAGACATTAATATAAAAGAGACGCGGGTGCTTATTCGGGTGGATTTTAATGTGCCATTGGATGAGCAGGGAAACATCACCGATGACATTCGAATTCGTGGTGTTCTTCCGACCATTAATCATTGCTTAGACGAACATGCCAAGATCATTATCATGTCTCATATGGGAAGGCCGAAAGGTCAACGCAATGAGAAATTCAGCATGGCCCCGGCTGCTAAGAGGCTTTCAAGGCTTATTGGCAAAGAGGTCAAGTTGGCCCCGGATTGTATAGGCAGTGAAGTACAAGCTATGGTAGATGCCATGGCCCCTGGTGATGTGATTATGCTGGAGAATCTGCGTTTTTATGCCAATGAGCAGGAAAATGATCCCACTTTCTCAAAACAGCTTGCTGAACTGGCCGATGTCTATATCAATGATGCCTTTGCTGTTGCCCATCGGGCTCATGCTTCAGTGGTCGGGGTAACAGAGCATGCCAAAACCTGTGGGGCGGGTTTTTTGTTGCAGCAGGAGATTGACTATTTTAACCGGGCGGTGAGTGATCCGATGCGGCCATTGGTTGCTGTGGTAGGCGGGGCAAAGGTTTCCAGTAAACTTGGAGCGCTTCGCAATATGCTGGACCGAGTAGATAAGATGATTGTCGGCGGCGCCATGGCCAATACCTTTTTAAAGGCCTTAGGGTATGAAGTTGGCGCTTCAAAAGTTGAAGAGGACCTTATTGAGACAGCCAAAGAGCTCATGGAAAAAGCGGTCAGCAAAGGAGTGAAGTTTTATCTTCCAGTTGATTGTATTGTAGCTGATCAATTTGATGCCCGGGCTGAAACCAAGACCACCACTGTGCAAGAAGTGCCGGGGAAATGGATGATTCTTGATATCGGTCCGGCCAGTACCAAGCTTTTTGCTGAGGCATTGGAAAATGCCCGCACCATTGTTTGGAACGGTCCCATGGGGGCTTTTGAAATGGACGCCTACTCCAGGGGAACCATGGCCATGGTTCAAGAAGTTGCACGCTCCCACGCTTTGACTATTGTGGGTGGTGGCGATACGGATGTGGCAGTGCATCGGGCTGGCGAATCCAGTAATATTTCGTATATTTCAACCGGCGGCGGTGCTTTTCTTATGCTTATGGAGGGAAAATCGTTGCCGGGTGTTTCTGCCCTGGAAGCAAAAAGTTAATTACCCTCTAAATTAGAAATTAATTAACACGAGATTGAGGAGGAGAGTATGCAACGCAGACCGCTATTGGCTGGTAACTGGAAAATGCACACCACCCTGGCCGAGGCCAAAGAATTGGCCAAGGCAGTGGCTGAAGCTGCTGAGAATGTAGACGATCGTGATGTAATGATTGCGCCGCCGTATGTTTTCCTCTCTTCTTTAGCAAATACCTTGCGGGATTCCAAAGTCCTTTTGTCAGCGCAAAATGTATGCTGGGCTGAGCAAGGCGCTTTTACAGGCGAAATATCACCTGTCATGTTGCGAAGCTTGTGCTGTAATTATGCCATCATTGGCCATTCTGAACGGCGCCATATCTTTGGCGAGTCTAATGTCATGGTCAATAAGCGCATAACAGGCGCCATGGGATTTGGTATTGTGCCTCTTTTCTGCATAGGTGAGACTCTGGAAGAGAGACAAAACGGCAACACATTTTCTGTTTTGGAAGAGCAGGTCAAGGAGGGTTTGGCCAATGTCGAGTTGGATAACCCAAACAATCTGATTGTTGCCTACGAGCCTGTATGGGCTATAGGTACGGGTAAAACAGCCTCTGTTGAGCAGGCACAAGAGGTGCATGCCTTCTTGCGAGATCTGCTTGGCAATATTTACGAAAAAACCATTGCAGCTGAGATGAGAATTTTGTATGGTGGCTCGGTTAATGCGGGGAATGTGGATGATCTCATGTCCCAGCCGGATGTGGATGGTGCCTTAGTCGGTGGTGCTGCGCTAAAGGCGGAGTCGTTTCGTCGGATCATTCAATTCGAATAAATGCCGTCAGCATCACAGCTGAGCATTTACAGGCCAGAAGATTTAAATTCAGCCGGCCAGCCCCGTGAATGGCTATTAATTCGAGGCAGTTTAAAATTATGACTACTTTACTTACAATTGTGCACATCAGCGTTTCGTTGTTTCTTATTATTATCGTGCTGCTCCAGCATGGTAAAGGTGCTGATATGGGCGCAACTTTTGGTGGCGGATCGAATCAAACTCTGTTCGGTACCGAAGGGCCTTTGCCCTTGTTGAATAAAATTACCACGTCAGCAGCTGTAATTTTTATGGTTACTTCTGTTGCTCTTGCTTATATTTCAACAAACAAGACTGTCTCAGTGATGAAAAATGTTGAGGCTCCCGTACCTGTAGAACAGACAGTTCCGGCGACGGAGCCGATTTCAGTACCCATGCCGGCTGCGCAGCCGGAAGGCGAACAAGCTGCACCTGAAGCAGCCCAGGGAGAAACTGCAGCTCAGTAAAGAGTTCTTACAATTTGTGTGCCGAAGTGGTGGAATTGGTAGACACGCTGTGTTGAGGGCGCAGTGAGCCATGCTCGTGCGAGTTCGATTCTCGCCTTCGGCACCAATTTTTAAAAAGGCCCGTAACTTTTATAAGTTACGGGCCTTTCTTCGTTCTGCTCATGCCGTTCTGTTGAATTACCATTCAGCACCTGGAATTTTCAATTGGTCAAACCCTTCTTAATATGGTTTAGAGTTAAAATAACCTTAAACCATATTAAGGCAGCCCGGTTATGAGTTTGTTGGCCCAGAAAATCAAAGAGCGCCTGGATGAGAAACTGTCCAGTTTGCAATCTTTCCGGCTTCTCCCCGATGTTGCAGTCCGTATGTTGCAGGAGCTATTCGGGATAGAGATGACATGCTATTTCAATGCCATTGAAGGAAACAGTCTGAACCTCAAGGAAACATTCCTTTTTCCCCTGGCGGTTGTCTTGAAAAATGACCGAAAGCGGTATTATCGGACACTGGCAATGGCGGACCGGGGAGAGCATGAACCCTTTGTTGGCTTCATAGTCCAGGCTGTAGAGCGATCCCTTAATATTTACTTGAAGACTCTTACCCCGGCTGGAATGAAAAATGAAAAAGGAAGATTTTTGTCCTCTGTCCAAAGTTCCAGGGACACCATACCAAAGTTCCAAGTTCCAGGGACACCATAGAATGGCACTAGTTTAAGCTTATTTATTGCATAAAACCATCTGAAATTATTAGCAAAAAATGCTATATTTGTTAATGCAGAACAATAAATTTTCACCACAAATATTACCAGGTTTTTGTCTCTCTCGACGAGGCCGAAAACCACTGACAGCCCAACAGAGATTTTCTAAAAGTATAGCCCTTCTAAAACAAAAGTCATTCAAGCAGATAGGCGAACTCTTTGAAGATTTCATCCCTTGTCGACTACTTAAACCTGAACAATCCGGGGCAATGAGTCGTCGTCGTCTTTTTTCGAAGGAGAACACTTTTTGGACATTTTTCAGCCAAGTTCTTGATGCGGATGGAGGCTGCAAAGAAGTAATCCGCAAGCTTCAGTCATATGCCTCCATCAAGGGAGTAAAGATTCCATCTTCATCGACCGCTTCATATTGTACGGCACGAAAGAAGTTGGATGAGCAGATGTTTTCCGAAATTTTTGATCACACTGCTGCTCAACTAAATATAAGTCCCACAGACGGCTTGCTGAATAACCGTCGAGTTATCGTCGCCGATGGAACCGGAGTGAGTATGCCAGACACGCCGGAGAATCAAGAGTTTTGGCCTCAGTGGTCTTCACAGAAACCGGGATGTGGATTTCCGACGGCCCGTATATGTGCATGTTTTTCGCTCGAAAGCGGGGCCTTGCTCAGTTACGCTATCGGCGATAAGAAAAGTCATGAACTGCTGATGTTGCGTGAACAGTGGAAGACGTTTAAGCGGGGAGATATATTTCTGGGTGACAAAGGGTTCTGTAGTTATTTTGATATGGCAAGTCTACAGGATCAAGGTATTGACAGTGTTGTTACCCTGGCCAGGAGAGCGCCGGTCAGACCTGCAGGCAGCCTAAAGAAATTCGGGCCCGAGGACCTGCTGATATCATGGGACCGGCCACTCTATACCCCTAAACTGTCGTATTCCAAAGAAGCATGGAAGGCACTGCCGCAAAAGCTTGTCTTGAGACAGGTTAAGGTCAGAGTACAAAACCGTGGTTTTAGGACTCAGTGGTTTCACATCGTCACCACCCTGCTTGATGCCACGCGATATCCCGCTGAGGAGCTTGCCGAACTATATTTTAAACGGTGGGATGTCGAACTGTTTTTTCGGGACATCAAGATAACCATGGGGCTGGATGTCCTTCGCTGCCTGACGCCGGAGATGATCCGAAAAGAAATCCTGATGTACTTTATCGCCTACAACTGTGTACGGCGATTAATGTATGATGCAGCGAAAAAAGCGGATATTGAGGCTAGAGTTGTAAGTTTCAAAGGCAGTGTCCAGGCACTCCGCAACTGGGAACCCCATTTAAATCAAGCGAAGATCAGCCGGGTGGAGCGGTTGAGATTGATTGATGATTTATATGAAGCAATGACCGGTGCTCCGATCATGCAACGTCCCGGCAGAAGCGAACCCCGGTGTCTTAAACGACGGAAGAAAAACTATCAGCTTATGACCGCACCAAGGCATGAAATAAAAGTAATTCCGCACCGGAGCAAATATGTCGCTGCAAATGCTTAAACTAGTGCCATTCGGGACACCATACTAAATTATTGATAACTAAAATGAAGAATTAGGTATGGTGTTCCCGGAATTGGAACAGTTTTCCATGCATGAACCAAGATCAACTCCCAGACTCAGGAAATGATTGCGATTATTGTGCATATATCAATGCGGTTCAAGGTTTGAGCCAATATGCGTAACGAATAGAACTATCTCACCCCCTTCTGCATGATCCATTTCCTAGAGTATTAATGAAAAAATCCACGGTTAGAGATAACATGTATTGCAAAGCAGAAGTCGAAACGGTATTATTCCTAACAAACAAAAGGAAGAATGCGAAAGCCCACTTTTTCAGGAGATAAATTCTGCAATGAATACTGAACATGGCGAGATAATCATTTATCAGTCCGATGACGGACAAAGCAGCCTTGAAGTGCATTTAGAGGACGAAACCGTCTGGTTGTCCCAGGCCCAGCTGACCGAACTCTTTGACCGGAATAAAAGGACGATTTCCGAGCATATTCGCAATGTCTTTAAGGAAGGTGAGTTGGTTGAGAACGCAGTTGTCCGGAAATCCCGGACAACTGCCAATGATGGGAAATCCTATAACATAATTTATTACAATCTGGATGTCATTATATCCGTAGGCTACCGGGTCAAGTCACAGCGCGGCACCCAATTTCGTATCTGGGCCACTTCCCTAATTAAAGATCATCTTATTCAAGGCTACACTGTAAACGAACGACGTCTGGCCGAGAAAGGTCTCACTGAAATGGAAGAGACCATCAAGCTCCTTACTAAAACACTGGAAAGGCATGAGGCTCTCAGTGATGAAGGAAGAGCTGTATTAGAGGTGGTTACTAACTATGCCAAGTCCTGGTCGCTTCTTTTAAAATATGATGAAGACAGGTTGGAGCTGCCTAAAGACCGTCACACAACCAAGACATCCCTTGATTACGAGAAGGTAAAAAACGCCATTATTTCATTACAGGCTGAGTTGATTAAGCGAGGTGAGGCGAGCGATCTTTTTGGCCAGGAAAGAGAGCAACACCTGCAAGGCATCCTTGGTAATATTGACCAAACATTTGGCGGCAAGGATCTTTACTCCAGCGTGGAGGAAAAGGCGGCTCATCTTCTCTATTTTGTCATTAAGGACCATCCATTCAGCGATGGTAATAAACGGATCGGCTCCTTTCTTTTTCTCATTTTTCTGAAAGAGAACAATCTGCTGGACCAATCCGGGATCAATGAAAACGCTTTGGTGGCCCTCGCCTTATTGATTGCCGAGAGTGACCCTAAGCAGAAGGATCTGATGATCAGATTGGTTATGAATCTTTTGACCTCTGAATAGAAATTATCACCCATCAACAAAAAGCGGGTATTTTGTGTGACCATATTGAGTTTATGTCTGGAATATTCAGTAACATCAAAGAGTGATTGAATCGTGCGTTGCTCTCGCCTACGCACCAATTTAAAAAAGGCCCGTAACGTTTATAAGTTACGGGCCTTTTTTTGGGTTCTGTTATTTACATACCATCACAAACATGAAGGCTGGCGTCGTTGTAATCCTTTTCAATCACCTCTATCTCCGGGGTCAAACCCTGTGTCATACCCATCGGCATTCCTTCCATCATTTCGCCACATTTTTTCATTTCTGCCAGGGCAGGGTCTTTGGCCATTTCCTTGCCGAATGAGATTGCTTTCTTCAGCGCTGCGTCACGTTTCCCGGCATCGCATAGAGATTTAATATCTGACTCAATTTGAGTTGCCTTTTGCTGGAGCATCTGTAGTTGCGAATTCCAGACGATCCCGACCACCCATTCCATTTGATTCCGGCCACTGA
>CAYUCH010000137.1:0-10106 GCA_964443295.1 uncultured Desulfobulbia bacterium
ATATCGTACCGGAGCGGTTCCGGTATTAAAAGGAGGCCTTCTCTATTATCAATCACTTCTTTCATGACCAATAATGCCAACCCACAGAGTGGTTCGGTTGGTGATTTTGTGATGATCTATGGGACAGGTCTTGAGGGGCTTTCCACCGAAGTATTTTTCCAAGGTAACTCAGAGAATGTTTCTGCAAATGTTATGGCCGGCGACCATACATTCGTTATGGTTCAAGTGCCAAGTGGTGCAGTGACCGGGCCGATAACGGTTACTACATCAGGAGGAACTGGAGCTGGACCAGAAAACTTTGTTGTAACACCATAATCCTTCTACGTTTCACATCTTTAGGAAAGAAAGCCCCTGGCGTCATTTGATGCCAGGGGCTTTTTTGTCCCAATTTTTCCGGAATACTGTATTTGATTTCCGGATATCCGACTATATTCTATTGCTATGACGACCTCATTTACCTATTTGATGCGATTGTCTTCCTTTCTAACTTATTGAAATTGCAGGCTGATTTTCTGCTTATTCCACAAATGTCAAGTATTGGTTAGTCAATGGTCTGAATCTTGCAAGTTATTGCTTTAATTAGCAAATGCGTTTGTCCTCTTTATTATATGAACAGCCTGAAAATTATTTGATGAAAGGTTTTTTCAAATAAAAAAACAGGAGATTACATGTTTCCAGTTCCTTGGCGTTGTCTCTTAATAGTTCTTTTATCAACTCTGATACCACTGCAGGTCGCGTATTCATGGACAGAAAATGATGAAGGATATTTTGGTTTACCAATAGAACTTATTACTGATGCCAACCAGTTCCAATCCACTGAAATTTTAGTTAAATTGAAAGATGCCGGCGAGTCAGATGTGGTTGACGTTCTTACGAGCAAAGCATGGCCTCAAAAGACCTTAAGTGGTAATTCAGGCTCAATGAGTGCGTTTAAAGTTGCAGGAGTTATGGAGTCCAGACCGCTGCACCGTTCAACCAAGAAAGCAATTAATCTACTTCCTGACGCAAATCAAAAAAATGAAGAGGATCCTCGCGGTGCAAGGCGTTGGTACCGGCTTACCCTTGAAAGCAGCGCCAATCCTGTGGAAATTTTTAAACAGCTGCAACAAAAGCCACAGGTTGAACACGTTGAATTCAATCACCAGATCACCCTGTTCTCTACTCCAAATGACCCGGATTTTTCCACGTTATGGGGATTGCACAACATTGGTCAGACAAATGGTCTGAATGACTCTGATATCGATGCAACAGAGGCCTGGGATATTCAACAAGGGAGTGAGAGTGTATTAATTGCCGTTATTGACACTGGGGTGGATTATGCTCATCAGGATCTGGCTGAAAATATTTGGGTGAACCCGGGAGAGATTCCAGGAAACGGCATTGATGATGATGTAAATGGTTTCGTGGATGATGTGCATGGTTATGATTTTGCCAATGATGATAATGATCCATTTGATGATAATGGGCATGGAACCCACGTTTCCGGCATTATTGCCGCTGTTGGCAACAATGGAATAGGTGTTACGGGAGTTAATTGGCACGCACAGATAATGGCTTTAAAATTTCTTGATGCGGCAGGTAATGGAAATATTTCAGATGCTGCTGAAGCAATCATTTATGCAGCCGACATGGGTGTCCGAATTATGAACAACAGCTGGGGGGGAACTACACCATCCAGAGCCATCGAAGATGCAATAGTCTATGCTGAGGCAGCTGATGTCTTAATCGTCGCTGCGGCAGGAAACACAGCAGGAAACAATAACGATATAATTCCCAATTATCCCGCCTCTTATGAATTTCCAAATATTATTGCCGTTGCGGCAACCGACCATAACGATGAACTTGCACCTTTTTCATGCTTTGGCGTCAACTCTGTTGATATTTGCGCTCCCGGTGTCAACATTTTAAGTACTACTCCAGGTAACACTTATTCAGCTTTTGACGGGACCTCAATGGCAACCTCTCATGTCACTGGAGCCGCAGGTTTATTATTGGCCCAGCACGGTTCTCTTTCGGCTCTTCAAATGCGCACTCATCTCTTAAATTATGGCGGGGACTCTCGTTCAGCCCTGGAAGGAATTGTCGCCACCGGAAAAAGGCTCAATATCAATAACGCGTTGGCCTGTGATGATAATACACCGCGATTCTTTTTTCTGGAGCCTACTGATAATTTCAGGGTGGGCTATGATGCCGTTGCGGAAATCACTTTCCCTGTCCAAGTATCAGGCTCTGTGTATTCATGCGAAGGCCCGGTTACAGAGGCGACGGTAACCATAAGTTTTGATAATGGTACGACTACACTCTCCCTTTTTGATGACGGTCTTCATGGAGATGGAAGTGCAGATGATGGTGTGTACGGCAATATCTGGGCACCACAGATGCTTGGACAGGTGACGCTTTCTGCCAGCGGAGAAACCTTTGCTTCTGTCAACATGTCGGGAACGGTTTTTGATACTGTTGATAAGGATGACGACGGGCTGGGGAATGCCTTTGAACTGGATATCGGCACCGATCCCTTGAATTCGGACACCGATGGCGACACATTGAGTGATGGTGTAGAGGTCTGTTATGATGGCGATTGTTTGGCATATACCCCTGGCGCCGATTTAAACCCTTTTGACATTGATACTGACCATGATTCCCATGATGATAGCCTGGAGTTCGACTATGCCGGAGATGGCCTGGATCCCTTAGTATCACCATGGCGAGATATTGAAGTTGCATCCCTGGTTGGTTCGGCTGCGTCGTGTGCTGCGGTTCTCGGAGATATCAATGGCGACACTATTTCCGACTTTGCCGCCAGTATAACCACCGGGGCAGGAGAGGCCGGCGGATCCTTGCAGGTTTTTTCCGGCCGAAGCCAGTCTCTGCTTTTCACCATTGCCGCCCCGGCAGACGTTGCCTGGTTTGGCTATAGCTGCAGTAATGCCGGCGATATGAATGGCGATGGAGTTCATGATATCGTAGTTTCTTCCGGGTTTGAAGAAATTTCTAAAACATACTCTGTGATGATTTTTTCGGGTACCGATGGTAGCCCTATTAATCGGTGGAATGTTTCAGTAATCAGTTCGAAAATCAGTATTGATAATTTGAAGCCAGAGGTCGTGGGCGGCATGGATTTCGATGGAGACCTGATCCCAGACGTGGTGGTTGGAAATTGGGTCATGAATCGCGTTGTAATCCAGTCGGGCCTCAATGGTGCTTTAATCGCAAGCTTTCAGGCGCCGAATAATTACACTGGATTTGGCCGTCGCATTGCAATCGGCGGCGATATAGATGGTGGAGGTTTACCTGATATTGTTATCGGTCAACCATACGCTCCCGGTTATACATACGTCTTTTCCGCTGAAACGGGTCAAGAAATCGTCAAGTACATTGGTGAAATACAGCTGGATCAGATTGGCCAGGATGTGGATGGAATCGGCGATGTCAATGGCGATGGAATCCCCGATTTCCTGACTGGCGGGATCGGAGTTTATCCCTTTGTCGGGATTTCCGATAGCCCGGCAGTGGTTGTTTCCGGTGCGGACGGTACACCGATTTTTCAATGGCGTGGCCAGGTTGGCGGCCTGTTCGGCTCAGAAATAAGCAAGTTCAATATAGATGGAGACAGCTTCCCCGATATCCTGGTCGGTGCTCCATTTGGGTATCGCTATGATGATCATGATTGGATTAATGAGGGATGCAATGGTGAGCTCTATGTTTATAACGGGGCTGATGGCTCCGAGTCCCTGCGTTTTCATACACGAGGGAGTGGAGCATATAACTCAGGTAACGACATTATTCGCAATTTAACCTCCATGGGAGATATCAACGGTGACGACAAAGATGACATTCTTTTCACCAGAACGAATGCAGGAGTTCATGTCCTGTTGAGCCCGGGGTTACCGGCACCGGAAATTTTTTCCTTTTCCCCTGACTCTGGTGTAGGAATTGGTGAAAGAGCCGTTATCCAAGGAGAGAATTTCTGCTCGAAAATTTGTGGTCAACAGATATCAGAGTATCCAAATATAAATATGACCATCAACGGAAAAGAAGTGACTTCGGCATTGGTTGATTCGACGGAAATTCTTTTTGATGTGCCTGCGGGTGCAACAACCGGGCCTCTTTCATTGATCACCCTAGGAGGGATTGCAACCACCACCGAAGACTTCATTGTCCGTCAGGCGCCGGAGATATCTTTTTTTACTCCCACTGGCTGTGCCGTGATCGGCGATGAAATCAACATCCAAGGAAGCGACTTGATGGATGCCATTGTTACCATTAACGGAGTGGAAGTCGACGAGATCTTTGCCAGTAATACCTACATTAGTTTTTATTTACCGGAAGGAGCCACAACTGGCCCGATGACGGTGACAACCGCATACGGGACGGTCAGCGGTGAGATGGATTTAATTATTTGCCCACCACCGCAGATTACCTCTTTTACTCCTGAGTCAGGAATTGCAGTCGGTGGAGAAGCAACTATTATTGGTGAATACTTCTGTCAAAATAATTGTGGTCTGCAGATATCCAGTTATCCAGATATCAGCATGAGTATAAACGAAACAGAAATTACTATGGCCTCAGTTAATCCGACAGAAATTATTTTTACCGTTCCTGAAGGGGCGACTACTGGACCGATTACATTGACTACTCCGGGAGGGACAACTACGAGCGAAGATTTCATTGTCTTTCCAACACCTAAGATAATATCACTTGCCCCTGAGTCAGGAGTCGGAGTTGGTGGAAAAGGCAGTATTTCAGGTGAAAACTTCTGTCAAGTTGATTGTGGTCAGCAAATATCCGAGTATCCTGATGTCAGCCTGACCATTAACGGAACAGAAGTAACCTGGGGCTATGTTCTTCCAACAGTAGTGCTTTTTGATGTGCCTGAAGGAGCAACTACTGGGCCGATTGTTTTGACTACACCAGGAGGAACCGCAAACGGTCCTGAGGATTTTATTGTAACACCATAGTTTTTACTAGTTTCTACTTTATAACAAAAGCCCCTGACATCGTTTGATGTCAGGGGCTTTTTATCTGCTTGAAAGGACTATAGAAAGATTGGCGATCTCATTATCCTGATTAATCTTTACTTTGCACTTTGCACTTTGCACTCTTCAGCCTCTCAACCCCGCAATAAAAGGTCCAACGGCCTCAGGTCCTTCACCATCCACCAGTCGGATGGTGGCGGTACCGATCACCGCGATGTCGGCCTTGCCTTTCAGGTAATCTACGTCTTCTTTCTTACTGATTCCGAATCCCACCGCCAGGGGTAGGTTGGTGGCTTTACGGCTACGGTCAAGATAGTCCTGCACTTCCTGGTCAAAGGTGGTTTGCTTGCCGGTAACGCCAAGGCGGGCAACGCAGTATATGAATCCGCCTGCCGTGTCGGACAGTGTTTGCATGCGTTCATCAGTACTGGTAGGTGCATAAATGAGAACCGGGGCAATATCATATTCCTTGGCAAGCTTGTAGAACTGTGGTCCTTCTTCCGGCGGCAGGTCAGGAACGATGAAACCGGTAATGCCAAGTTCCTTGGCCTTCTGGAAAAACTTCTCTTCACCATACTTGTAGATGATGTTGTAATAGGTCATGAAGAGAAAAGGGATGGAATATTGGGCAGTGATTTCAGCGGCAAATTCCATGCATTGAGAAACTGTTGTTCCGGTCTGCAATGCGTCTTGATTCGCCTTAACAATCACCGGACCATCTGCCATGGGTTCGGAAAAGGGAATCTGCATCTCTATGAGATCGACCCCATTTTCCACCATCTGTTTAATGACCTGACGGTTTACGTCCAGTGAAGGATAGCCCAGGACCAGATGGGTCATGAGGAGGATATCCTTTTCCTCAAGGGCTTTTCGTATATTATTTTCCAGCCGCATAACCGGCCCCCTTTTCAATTATAAATTCTTTCCAGGATGGATCGTTAAAGGCATTGGCAATGGTGAAAATGTCTTTGTCGCCCCGGCCAGACATGTTGATGATAATGGCCTCGTCTTTGCTTAAGTCACCAGCCTCTTTAAAGGCCTGGACAAAGGCATGGGATGATTCCAGGGCTGGAATAATGCCTTCCTGCTTCATGGTTAACTCAAGGGCTTCCATAACCTCTTCATCGGTGGCCGCCGCAAACCGTACTCGGCCCTTTTCCCACAGGTCACTGAGAATGGGTGAAACTCCTACATAGTCCAGACCAGCTGCCACTGAATGGGTGTGTTGCATCTGGCCATCGTCATTCTGGAGGAACATGGTTTTATAACCCTGGGCCACGCCTGGTGAGGCATCATCGCCAGTTAACCGGGCTGCGTGTTTACCGGTTTCAATACCGTGTCCACCTGCCTCAACACCAACTAATTCAATATCAGGGTCTTCGATGAATCCTTGGAAAATTCCCATGGCATTGGAACCACCGCCTACACAGGCATAGACTCGGGAAGGAAGTCTACCAAAGGATGCCTGGATTTGTTTTCGTGCCTCTTGGCCTATGATGGATTGAAACCAGGCCACCATTTCCGGAAAAGGGTGGGGGCCGCATGCAGTGCCAAAGACATAATGGGTGGAATCCACGTTGCTGACCCAATCTCTGAAAGCTTCATTAATTGCGTCTTTTAAGGTACGTGAACCATTGGTAACCGGTACCACGGTGGCACCCAGTTTTTCCATCCAGAAGACATTGGGCCTTTGCCGCATGACATCTTCTTCACCCATGTAAATCGTACAATCAAAGCCAAATTTGGCAGCCATGGTGGCGGTTGCCACCCCATGCTGACCAGCACCGGTTTCAGCAATGACTCTCTTTTTGCCCATTTTCTTAACCAGCAATCCCTGTCCCATGACGTTGTTGGCCTTGTGAGCGCCGGTATGGTTCAAGTCTTCCCGTTTAATAAATATATTGGCACCACCAAAATGGGCAGAAAGGTTTTCTGCACGAGTTAACGGCGTGGGCCGGCAGGAATAACTGGACATGAGATCGACATATTCCTGCCAGAAAGCGGGATCTTGGCGAATTTCAGCGTAGGCTGTTTTTAATCGACAGAAGGTATCATGCAGGACTTCGGGTATGAATGCACCACCCCAATTTCCGAAATAACCGTTTTGTTGTTGAACAATTGTAGTCATGTTTGTTTCCAGAGTTAAACAAAGTGAAAGAGAGCCTGTAACGGCCCATATAATACTCAATGATCGATAATTAACCGTTAATTATTGATCATTGAGTATTAATTATTTTTTCAGACCGCCACCATACATCAAGCTACAGATTTGCTCAACTATTCAACGATGAATCTGGACCAGAAAAAAGAAAAGTCTATTTGTCATTCCTGAATCTTTACTTTATTAGCAATACGAGAATGAGGAGACAAAGGCTAAGATAGCAAAGGCCCACTACGGCCCAGCGTTTAAGGATTTTTTCAAGCTGCCTGCTGCCGGAAGTGAGTTCATCAAGGGGCAGTTTGAGCTTGCGTAACTCCAGAAAAGGTTCTCCTTTACGCAAGAACAATACAAGCTTCCAGAGTGCGGCCATTTTGTTATTGCCGCTTATAAACCAGAGGATGTCCCCGGCCGGCACGCTGAAGAACTCTCTGCCTCTCTTTTTCAGGCCCCAAATGAGCAGGCCGCCGACAAGTATAGGCCAGGCGTCTTGCCATATTCCAATTACGCTATGTAATTCAGTATCTATCCTCTGTTGCCTTGACCAGATCCAAGATAGAACGATAAGACAAATAAGAACCAAGCCCCAGGCCAGGAACATAGTTGGGCCTGGTGTAACGGTCTGCTTCTTTTTTAAATCGTGTACCAAGAATAGGAAATGACCAAGTAATAGAGTGGTGGCTGCTGCCGTACAAGGCAAAAGGAAAGCTAAGAGTGTGGACCACATACCTGGCAGTTCATGGGTAAAGCTTTTGATGCCATGTTTAGCAAGGGCGCCGCTGGTCAAAGGAGCGCCGGCCAAGGCCAGACATGCGGTCACTAATCCCACCCAAAACATCATTCTGGGTATACCAGAATCCATATTTTGTCTGGCTATTCCCACCCCGAGAAAGAGAAAGCCCTTGGCCAGACCATGGTGGAGGGCATAGATACTGATGGCGGCCATCACTTGCGGCCAAAGCCTTGGTAGCATCATACCGCAACCCACCATCACGGTCATTAAACCCATCTGGCTTATACTAGAATAGGCCAGCACAGTTTTGACATCATGCTGGCCCAATCCTATCACAACACCATAAAAGGCGGCAAGCAAGCCCATGATTATGAAGAGAGCGGCCCAGTCAGGCATGCTTATATCCAGACCAGTTGGCAGGAAACGGAGCCAACCTAAAAGACCGGCTTTTATCATAACACCGCTAAGAACAGCACTGGCAGGTACCGGCGCCACCGGATGGGCTAAGGGCAACCAGACATGGAGGGGAAGGGCTCCGGCTTTAATGGCAAAACTCAATAAGATTAAGCTAAGGCTGAGGCTGGTGGGTGAGGTGACGGCAACGGTGGTAAGCTCTATATTGGCCATCTTGTTGGCCAGCAATGTCATACCGGTAAACAACAAAACCTCACCTACCATAACCAGAATGATATAGACGATCCCAGCCTGTCGGGCCTCTTTGGTCCGTCGATGGACAATCAGGCCATAAGCACTGAAGCTCATCAATGCGAAAAAGAGATAAAAGCCCAACATGTCCTGGGCCAGGATGAGTCCAAAGTTGAAGGACATACTGAGGAGGAAAAAGAACCAAAAATGATGGCGACGTTCATCACCTTGCAAATAGCGCGTGGTATACAAGGAGGCTGCAAACCAGACTAAAGCGCTGAGTAATAAAAAACGACTGCCTAGATGATCAAGCCCCATGCGACCGCCCATGAAGAACCAGTCGAATTCAAGTTCCAATCCGGGCTGAATTAAAAGGGCGGTAGCGACTGCCAACAAGGCAGTCAAGGGAGCCAGGATGGTTATCAAGCGGCGTAAGCGAGGCACAGCGAGCATAAAGGCCAATACCAGTGGGAGACTTGGCGTCAGGAAGAGCAGTGATATATGTAATGGAGTGGCAAAGGATGCTGTGTTCATAAGCCATACTCTTTTGTCACAATAAAGCGTACCCATGCCAAAGGACTCAGGTCACTGTTGGCAAGTAAACCCACCGCCAGAGCAGCACCGGCAGTAATAAGCGGCGGTAGTACCAGCATCCAGTGGCATTCAAGTCCGGTATTACGCTCAGGGTTTTTAGACCATTCCTCCTCCTGTTTTTTAAACCAGGCAGCATATATGACAGGGAGGAAATAAGCGGCGTTGAGAAGGGTGGAAACCACCAGAATCAAGAGCAACCATGGATAATTCTGAGACAGAGCACCCAAACCGAGATACCATTTGCTGACAAAACCAGCCATGGGAGGTATGCCAATCATGCCAAGAGCAGCTAAGGTGAAGGCGCCCATGGTATAAGGCATACGTCGAGCCACCCCATTCATTCTGCTTATTTCATGAATTTCCAGAGTCTCGGCCAGATTACCGGCGCAGAAGAACAAGGTGATTTTCATTAAACCCTGGTGGACTAAATGAGCCATACCCCCCATGATGGCCAGGGGGCTGCCGATACTGATCCCCAGAGCAATATAGGAGACTTGGCTCACCGTGGAAAAGGCCAGTCGATGTTTGAGATTATCCTGCCTGAGGGCGCATATGGATCCATAAATAATGGTCAAAGTGGTGATAAAGATGAGTGGGGAGAGAAGACCAAGATCACTTGCTGTCTGTAAATCATACACATCCAACACAATCCGGATAATGCCAAATGCACCGGCTTTGACCACGGCTACGGCATGGAGTAGAGCGCTTACCGGGGCCGGAGCAACCATGGCTCGGGGTAACCAGCCATGTAAGGGCACCAAAGCAGCTTTTACACCCACTCCGATAATGAGGAGCATGAAGATGATTTTAAGTGTGGTGCTCCGTTCTGCTATATAGGGAGTGAGGAGTCCCGATGTGCTGAAGTCCACTGTTCCTACAATGGTACGTAGCCATATGGTCGCAAAGAAAAGTACAAAGCCACCGGCAATGGTATAAAGCAGATAAACACGACCGGCAGCTACTACCTCACTTGTGCCGCGATGAATAACAAGAGGGTAAG
>CAYUCH010000138.1:0-10016 GCA_964443295.1 uncultured Desulfobulbia bacterium
TTTACAGATATCCTGTTTGGCGGCTAATTTGGATGCCAAAACGGGAGTGGCTGATGTTCTCTATGCTGCACTCCCAATGTGGTTATCACTTCCCTGGAAGGCCGCTATCTTCTTGCTGACCCCGTCTTTTCACAAAACTCAGAACTGCTTGAGTTGATCCAAAATATATGTAGCGGACCTTTATACCGCCCACCTACGACCATCAATCAGGTTGCAGCAGCCTGTACTGCTGGGCAGGAACCATCGAAAGATACCGGTGTTCACCAGACGGGAAGTTGTGTTTTGTTGGATGAGAATGGACTCTGCCGAGTTTATGCACACCGGCCCTTTGCCTGTCGGGCCATGGTTTCCAAGATAAAATGCCAGCCAGGAAAGCCAGCTGAAATGCCTGACTTTCTGGTTGCTGTCAATTATGCCATGCACCAGATCATCGAACATCTTGATCGAAATGGAGTAACCGGCGTTTTACCCGATGTAGTAAATTATTTAGTGAGCAACCAGAATAGTGAGGATAAAGATCTTCTTCAAAACCAATCTCTGCCAGGCTTCCTCATCCCACCGGAAGACCAGGATGAGTTTAGTATTTTCCTGAAACAACTTGCCCAATATCCTGTGGATAATGGCAAGCTGGGAGATTGGCTGAGGGCCAGGCGATAAACTTCGTTGCAAAAAGTAGGAAAACACAATGCGAAAGAATATCAAAGTCACAACGGGTAAACGTGAGGAGTTAATAGATATTACTTCCCAAGTTACGAAAGCGGTGCAGGAAACAGGAGTGGATGACGGTCTTGTCGCCCTCTATGTCCAGGGAGCCACCGCCGCCTTGATGATTCAGGAGAACTGGGATGATTCGGTGCAACAGGATGTGGTGAACCTTCTCAGGCAGATGATTCCCCAGGGTGTCTGGCTCCATGATCAGCAGGACGGCAATGGCGACTCACACCTCAAAGCCGGTTTGATTGGGCCCTCGGAAACAATTCCTATTATTGATGGTAAATTGGGACTATCGCGTTGGCAGAATATTTTTCTTTGTGAGTTTGACGGGCCTAGGTCGGGACGGAACGTAGTCTGTACAATTATCGTTGATTGAAATAGAATTATTTATAACCCTTTTTCAGCCATTGGTGTGTTCTATGCTACGGTCGATTATTTATTTTTCATTTTTAGTAATCTTAATACTCCTTCAGTCCTGCGCGATTACTCCCTCTTCTCCGCAAAAACAGAACGAATCTCAGCGTGTTGGCCTGGAGAAACGAGCCACGTATCTCTGCCAGCAGTTTCCATCTGGCCTCATGATCTATCATAAAAAAAGTAAGAAATTTTCTTCCTGGGAAGAGGCTAATCAATACACCCAAGCATTGAAGGCCGAGGGATACACCGACTGGCGTTTACCGACAAAATATGAGGCGTATCAACTTGTCTCATTACTGGAAATCAGAAAGTCTGAAAGTTGCTCTTTAAAACAACTCAAGGGATATTATTGGGTTGCTGATTCGCGCGAAAAGGCCGGACAGTGGGAGGACATAATGCTCTGTGGCGGCAATGATGTCCACTGGGTGGAAAGTATGAAGGGTAAGGTGTGGGCTGTGAGGCCATGATGACCTACCAGGAGATGCATTAAAAAAAAAATTCTTGAAAATATAGTGTTTTTTTGACGCCTTATTGACCAGTCCAAGGAGTAAAAAACCGGAATTTTTTCCGAAAAAATGGAAAAAATTCCGGTTATGCGGAAAAGTTGATCAACAAACTGGTGTATTACTCTTCCAGGGCTGGCTTGAGGTTACTCATAAAATTTGGTGAGAGTCCAAGGTTTTCAAGTTGTTTTAAAAGAGATTCCTTTGTCCCATGGCCACCTGCATACCCATTGAGGCGTGCCGTAAGGGTGGAGTCGGTAAATTGCTCCGAAGAGAAATTTTTGTTGCCAATGAGCTTCATGAGCTTGTCATCCAGGCGTAACATGTATTTCTGGTGATAATCTTCAGCCCGATAAAAATCAGTAACCGGTAGGATTTTGGTCGTTATTCTTCTTTTTTCGGTACGTTGGACCTTCTGCAAGCTTCTTTCTGCCAATTTTTTCTGGGTCGCGTTGTGGTAATAGATGGCTTTCATGTATTGCTTTGAAAAGGCACGGCGGCAAGGAAAATGGTTAGCCCAGAATGTATCTAGAAGTGACTGGTAGGAAATGGTTTTAGGATTGTAATCGATTTGCAGGCCTTCTGTGTAGTCACCGATATTCTTATAAGTGGGTTTTTTTGTAGTACCACCCACATAACCTACTCTGGTTCGAATTACTCCGCCTAAACTCCCATACAGGGAGTCGGGACCCCAGAATCAGCCTAGAGCAAAAGTTGCCGTGGCCACTCCTGGTGTGACAGCAGGGACAGCAGGGGCTACGGTTGCGGTATTGGTACGTCCTACAGGGCTTCTGGTACGTCTCACGCGGCGTTCAGTCTGGGTTTTCTTTTTTTCCGTTATCTGGGGTTGGTCAACAGAATCCATTGAAAAGAAAAATACACCAAGT
Source organism: uncultured Desulfobulbia bacterium (assembly GCA_964443295.1). Classification (GTDB taxonomy): domain Bacteria; phylum Desulfobacterota; class Desulfobulbia; order Desulfobulbales; family CG2-30-60-27; genus CAYUCH01. Next base: position 2,522 of record CAYUCH010000138.1, read on the forward strand.
CCACCAATTCCAGCGCCGATGAGCCAGGCAATGGTCATGATAATTTTTCTATTTTCTGAGTATCGCATATTTTCTCTTTAAATAGTGATAGTTATGACTCAGCATGTCAGGTGGAAGCAGGCCGCTACTCGGTGTTGTTTTTTCAACTTATTATACGTGTTCATGGCTTCCTGACTTGGCATAACCAGAAGCCGAATTCCCTTATCACTTAAGGCTTTGGTTAATCCCTTCTCTATTTTCATAAGGCCACTGGCACCAGTACCGGCCACGATGATCTCAGGCTGGTCGGCGACAAGTTTGGTGATGTCATTAAGGGAAAGACAGTGGCCTTCATCGCGCCACCAAGAATCTTCCACCTGGCCATTGGTATAGATGAGAAGGTCAGAGCGATAGACCTTATTATTTATTTGTATGCTTCCGAAACTATATTCCTTAATCAACTTTAGTCTTCCGATGTGGAATTTATCTGGATAGTTTGATTATACAGAAAAGTAGGTTGAGGAAGAAGGGAAAACAACTCTCACTACTGCATGATGAGATGGTCACTGAGTAACCCTACAGCAATTCCATAGAGGTTAGATCTATTCCAGGTAAGGATGGCTTCAAAATTTTCAAGCACTAGAAAAGCCCTGCCCTGTCTGCCTTCAGGAAGTATGAGACGTGCTTTGTCCTTTACTTTTGGGGGTAATGGTTTTGGCGGAGTTTGCACGCCGATTTTTTTCCACCAGCTCAGGGGCTGATATTGTGTCATGCTTTCCATGGGAATATCATGAGGAATTTTTGAAATATCAATCTCATACCCCCAAGGTTTTTCTGCCTGCCATCCTGCCTGGGCCAGATAATTGGCAGCCGTGGCAAAAAGATCAGGGCCATCCTGCCAAACCTGCACCTTGCCATCTTGGTCGGCATCTACTTTAAATCGCATGATAACAGAAGGAAGAAATTGCAGTTGTCCCATGGCGCCTGCCCAAGAGCCTTGCATTTCTTCAAGAGCAATAATGTTCTGGTCCACAAGCTGTAATGCAGCCAGGAGCTCGGCCCTGAAGAAGGTTGAGCGCCGTGGATCATGAGCTAGAGTGGCCAAGGATGCGATAATTGGTAACTTACCGGTATTGCCTCCGAAATTACTCTCTATTCCCCAAAGTGCCACAAGGATATGGCCAGGTACGCCATATTTTTCTTTCATGCCATGGAAAAATTTGCTTTTGGCCTGCAATTTTTGACTCCCTTTTTCTATACGGCGTTTGGTGACCAGAATATCCAGATATTGATCAAGGGTTTTCCGGGATTCCGGTTGATGGCGGTCATATTTAATAACCTTGGGAAGTGGTTGCAGGCCTGCAAGTGCCTTGTCGATGGTCTGCTGGGAAATTCCTGCCGCTTTGGCTTCAAATCGAAATGCAGAGAGCCATGTCTCAAAATCCAATTCATTAGAAGAACAGAGGGTTGGAATAAAGAACGCCATGAGAAATGCCAGGGTAAATTTGTATATAAGTATGCGGCACATGAAGAGTAGTCTCTAATTGTTGTGGGAAATAATAAGTCCAGAACTATAGCTAAGTAGAAGTGTAAGTCAAGGAGGTAGCGCTGGATACTTGTTGGCAGGATAAGGGAAGCTGCAGTGTTCAGGGTGTTAATACCAGGCCTTCCGACACCGAGGACTTTAGCAAACACCCTGGCTTCTCAGGCCAGCTTGTATGGATTATCCAGCGTATGGAGAAATAAGGTGCGGGGAGACCATGGACGGGGGAGGAGTGTCCCGCCCATTTGCCTCCCCGTCCGGGGGAGACTGCTTATGATGCACAGAGATTGATATGATGGGTTAAAAATTCTTTCTCTGTGGAAATCGCCTGTAAATCATTGAAGTAGAGGCCGCCAAACTCATAGGAGCAATCTGGGCATCCCTTGAGCCATAATATGTGGTGGCGGTAGTTATTCTTGGCTAACTGACGATAAACCCATCGCGACTCAGAGCATTCCAGGCAGTATAGCAGGGTCCATTCTTCGCCCTGTAAAGCTTCGGCGCATTCATGACAAACTGGAATCACCAATTCCCTGGCAGTTACCTCTTCTATTTCGTTGTCAGTATAGCCGATGGGGGTGATGGTATAGTTTGAAGCGGGAAAGTCTTCCCGGTTGGTATCAGGTCCGTGATTTAATTCACAGAACTCCTCGGATAAATTGGCTAACAATTGCAGTCTGTCTATCTCATCCATGGTCAACCTCCTGGTGCGGGGTAGCAGGGTGTCCACTTTGTCATTTGAGATGACTTACTTAATTTTATTTGCAATGTTCATGCCGTTATTGGCTGATTTTGTGAAAAGCTTAATAATTTAACTTGATTATCGTATGTTTTGGTCCTTACACGCCGCACAGTTTGAAATACGTGTCTCTTATTGACTATATCGGTCGAGTTACTTGATTTCTTGAATCCTTTTATCGTAATAACATATTGATATTGGTAGAGTTGTAGGTGCGTGATGGCCATAATTGTGACATTTTTTGTCATTATTATGGCCAGGTGACAAAAATTGTGTAGATCATTTGGTGGCATAATTATTTTCTCCTTCGAAATCAACAAGTTATGCGAATGTTGCTGTCGGCATTTTTTGCCGCCTATTATCAACTTTTTTAATACATCTGCACCAGGCAAAATGATGGGTTGCTCATTCAGTATATTGAGCGCCATCAATGTGGGATAGAAAAACAATGGAATTCGAGGCATGGCGCCACATTAAAGAACAACTGGCACCTTTTTTCGTTGATGGTGAAACACCATGCCCTTATGGTTTGCCTCACACTGCTGTCTACCACCAGGCTCTTTTCAATGGGCTTCCCGATGGTATTGTCGGCCTGTTTTTCCATGATGGTTTCCGCAGAAACGGTAATGTCTTGTATTCCATGGCCTGCGCTGACTGTAGAGCATGTATACCCATTCGGGTGCGGCCTGTGGATTTCAAGGCCAATCGAAATCAGCGGCGGGTTTGGAAGAAAAACATGGATGTTGAGGTCAAAAGTGGTTCTCTGGAAGTTACTGATGAAAAGCTTGCCTTGTGCAATGAATTCTTAGCAGCTCGCTATCCCGGAAAAGAAGGTCGCGCCCAGGAATATTACAGTAATTTTTTTTGTAACTCTGTCTGCACATCTATGGAAGTATGCTACCGTCTGGATGGAAAGCTTATAGGAGTGGCTATTGCCGATGTGGGTGACCAGTGGCTCAATGCGGTTTATTTTTATTTTGATCCACGCGTGGCCAATCGAAGTCCCGGTACTTTTAACATTCTTTCCCTGATAGATATCTGCAAAAGAGTGAACATCCCGTGGCTCTACCTCGGCTATTGGATTGACGGGGTGGCGGCAATGGATTACAAGAAAAATTTCAAGCCCCACTGGTTGTTACAGGATGGGGAGTGGCAACAGAAATGAACCAATTCTCCAGTTGGGCAACCCGTACATTCCCCTTTCATTATGGCTGGCTTATTGTTGCCGGGGGTACTTTATGCATTTTGGCCTCCCTGGGCCTGGGACGATTTGCCATCGGCATGTTATTGCCGGCCATGCAGACTTCCCTCGGCCTGACTTATGCTCAGATGGGGTATGTTGGTACGGGGAATTTTGTCGGGTATCTTCTTGCAGTGCTCTGCTGCGGCTATCTTGTCGAACCGTTGGGATATCGCCGTTTGATTGCGGGGTCATTGGTTCTGGTGGGAGTCTCCATGTTGTTGATCAGCAGATCCTCGAACTTCCTGTCGGTATTTTTTCTCTATATGGCAACAGGGGTGGGAAGCGGTCTGTCCAACGTGCCGATGATGGCTTTGGTGTCAATTTGGTTTGAGAAGACAGTGCGGGGAAGAGCAGCCGGATTTGTGGTCATTGGCAGTGGTTTTGCCATTCTCCTGTCCGGAAAATTAGTGCCATATTTGAACAGCATCTACGGAGAAGAGGGGTGGCAGGCAAGTTGGGCGGTTATTGGTTGTATTGTTTTGGCGGCATCGGCAATATGCTTTTTCGTTCTTCGGGATAGCCCGGGCCAGATTGGCCTGCAGCCGGTGGGCCTGGCGGTGCAGAAGGATGGTGTGGAAGTTGATGCAACGGATCCGCCAGTATCGCCACCTAAAAGTTTATTCATTCGGCTCAGCACCCTGTATTTTCTCTTTGGTTTTACATATGTGATTTATGCCACTTTTGTTGTGACCACTCTTGTGCAAGAGCGGGGATTTTCTGAGGTAATAGCCGGTAATTTCTGGTCAATAATTGGTCTGTGCAGCTTATTTTCTGGCCCTGTTTTTGGGACGTTTTCCGATCGGTTTGGCAGGAAAAACGGCTTAATGTTTGTCTTTTTTATCCAGTCGTTGGCCTATTTTTTCATTGCCTTTCCATTGCCGGACATATTTTTGTATGCATCAATCGGTTTATATGGCCTTGTCGCCTGGTCCATTCCTTCCATTATGGCTGCCCTGGTGGGGGATTACTATGGTACCCGCAAAGCAACCCGGGTATTCGGCATGATCACTTTTGTGTTTGCCGTGGGACAGATCTGTGGGCCGGCCATTGCCGGTTTTATTGCTGAAAGGGGGGGCGGTTTTTCAAGTGCCTATATGGTGTCCGGTATTCTGGTAACAGGGGCAGTGCTGCTTGCTGCCGGCCTGAAAAGACCAGAGTCGTATGGGCACTATGCAGAGTGAGATAATTAAAGTGCGACAATTTGCCACATTAACATAAAATGTCATATAAAGTAAAAATTGGAGTTTATCATTTATAATTTAAAGGAGCGTGCCATGAAATCTATATTAGTAGCAGGTTTGTGTTTCGTATTGTTCTTAACGTTACAGGTGCCAGGATTTGCCGACAATCATGGACTTGTCCATCCCATGAAATCAGGGGTGAAATACACCGATGCTGGCCATTGTCCCAATTGCGGTATGAACTTGAATATGTGGGCCAGGACCAGGCATCAATTCACCAGTGGCGGCGAACAATATGAGACCTGTTCCATCCGTTGTGTAGCTGATATCAATGACCGAAATGGTACAGCGCCTGAAAATACCCAAGTAGCCTTATATCTCGCTCCAGAAAAATCAGTGCCGGCCTCTTCCGCCTCGTACGTGGTGGGATCCAAAGCCAAGGGCACCATGACCATGAAATCCAAACTTGCCTTTGCAGATAAAAATGCGGCCATGGATTTTGTCAAAGGTCATGGCGGAGAAGTGGTGTCATTTGAAAAGACTCTGAAAATGGCCACTAATGAATTGCCCATGTCACGGCCTAAAATTAACGCCAAGAGAACGAAAAAGGGAAAATTTGTAACTCCGGCCGCCGATGTAAATTGTGGCAATTGTGGTATGTTTCCCGCCCGCTATCCGGATTTTCGCAGCCAGGCTAAAAGCGACAAAGGCGAGTTGATGCATTTCTGCTCAACCAAGTGCCTGATGAAATACAAAGGTGGCCATCCAGGCATGAAAGCTCCATGGGTAACGGTTTATCCCACCGGCGACATGGAATTTGCTGAAACCCTGTGGTATGTAGTGGGCTCCAATCAGATGGGCCCCATGGGCCCTGAGCCTCTACCGTTCAGGAGCAAAGCGGAAGCTGAAGCCTTTGCAAAAGATAAGGGTGGAAATGTTCTTCCCTACGATTGTGTCCACAAACATGTCAACGACATGTGTCCAATGCATAAACAGGAAGGAAAGCATGGCGGCCATCACGAAGGTCACCATGAGGGTCACCACGAAGGACATCATCATTGATACTGAATCAATTCTAGAGTTGCCTTATCGGAGCATGTCGGATTACCGGCATGCTCCGATAATAATCATTTTTAGCCTTGTAACATCCTGAAGGTGACCCTGTGATCAGGTTGTTTATACAATATCTTCACCTGTACTTTCGTTAAACATACCCTTTAAATCTTTTCCAAAAGTACCTTCAGGGGTTTCAACGACTACATAATAGAGACTAGGAATCAAATTTTGCGGAATATTCCTTAAAAATTCTATGGCCGCATTTTTACTTGCCCCTTGCCATATTTCATATTCCTTTCCATCTGTTTTTGTATCTTTAGAGTATGTATCTCCATTAATGCCTTCTATGAGAAAATTGCCGCCAATAGTATTGGCGTTAGGGGAATCAATAATTTCAATTGAACTTTTTTGGTTTTTTACAAGAGCAATTATATAATTTCGATCAAAGCCCTCAACAATACTCATTTCATAATCGTTCGATTTTAAGCCACACCCGCCGTCCACTTCAGGGCTTTCCACCAAGAGACTTCCCAGCTGCTTGAGTGTTTCATGATCATTGGTGTCATGCCTCAGAATAAACGGTATGACACCGTTTAATGATGAAGGAATATGGCCACCTTCTACAAGTGATTGAATATGATCCTCCGATGGAAGAAAATCTACGCCAATTAAAATTCCTTTACCGGAGTACTGCGAAATATCTTCAGAGGTACTAATATCATGCAGGTGTTTTTTTGGGGCTGCAGGAAGATTCTCCGCCCCCACTTTTGTTAGGATTTCGGCTATCTCTGTATAGCCTTGAGACGAAGCCCATGAAAGCGGAGTGTTGCCAAAAATATCAGCTTGATTAACATCGGCCCCTTTTTCGATAAGTATTTTGGCTAACTTTGTATGGCCTAATGCCATAAAAAGTGGCGTTTCGCCGTATTTATTAGCTTGATTAACATCGGCTCCTTTTTCGATAAGTATTTTAGCTAGCTCGACATTTCCTTCTCGTGCAACCATTATGAGAGGTGTGTTCTTTTCAGCATCAGACTCATTAACATCGGCCCTTTTTTCGATAAGTATTTTTGCTAATTCTGTATGGCCTTCTTTTAAAGCTATGAGGAGAGGAGTGTCATCATTATAATCATATACATCATTAACATCGGCCCCTTTTTCGATAAGTACTTTAGCTAGCTCTAAATGCCCTTCATATAGTGCCCAGGCAAGTGGTGTTTCCCCTTCATTGTCCGGTATGCTCACATCCGCCCCTTTTTCGATGAGGAGTTGAGCGGTTTCAGTTTGTCCTGTTTTTAAAGCAGTGATAACGAGTGAGTGAGCATTGTTATCGTCCTTGTTAACATCAGCCCCATTTTCAATGAGGAGTTTTATTGTCTCGGTATGTCCTTTTAATGAAGCTGATATGAGAGGGGTGTTGCCATGGTTGTTTACTTTATTAACAATAGCCCCATTTTTAATGAGTAGTTTTGCTGTCTCGGTATGTCCTCTTAATGAAGCTAATATGAGAGGAGTGTTGCCATAGTTGTTATCTTGATTGACATCGGCCCCATTTTCAATGAGGAGCGTTACAGTTTCTATTTTCCCATTTATCGAAGCCGCTATGAGCGGAGTGTTACCATCAAAGTCAGCATGGTTAACATCAACTATGTTTCTAAAAAACTTGCTCCAGAAACCTGGGTGTAAAAGTCTTTGAGCCTCTTGCGAATTCCAGACGATCCCGACCACCCATTCCATTTGATTCCGGCCACTGA
>CAYUCH010000139.1:0-10013 GCA_964443295.1 uncultured Desulfobulbia bacterium
AGTGGCCGGAATCAAATGGAATGGGTGGTCGGGATCGTCTGGAATTCGCATTCCAGAGCTTCCAATGCTTGCAGTTGAGGATTCTCCTCACTGAAGAACATACGGGAATCATTTTTAAGGGTGAGTTTACCCATGCCCATTGCTGAAATGGTGGCGATGGCTAAAGATAGAAGAATGAAGGGCCAGCGATATTGAACCACAAAATTTCCAAGCCATTGTTCAAAATTTTTCATTTACTTAAACCCTCCACCAGGGCATCCACAACTCCATCGCAGAGCCGGGCCAATTCTTCATGGGAATACATATGGAAAAAGAGGGGGAATGAAACATGACAGTGGCTTTTAATATCGCCTCCGCCCTGGTTGGGATATCGTCGATATTGAACTCGTTGTTGCTATTACCCTCTTCCAGAATTGCGATTAATAATGATTTCTTCTTGTCGTGATGGGAAAAAATCAGGTCAACTCTCTGATTACAAATAAAGTCAATGGATTCACTGGTTCGTGGGCTATTGGAATAATAGTCGTACTGCAGATCTAAAGACGCCCTGGTGAACAGACGAAGTTTTTCAGTCTGGTTGATATGAGATTGGAGAACAATCTCATTGAGTTTAGCTTCTCTTTGGGAAAAGAGCCCCTGGACAATTTCACTGAGGATTTCTTTCTTACCATCAAAGAAACGATATAGGTTGGCGGCGGACATTTCGCAGTCCGAGGCAATTTCTGCCATGGTGGTTTTGTTAAAACCATAGTGCCTGAAACGCTTTTCTGCCGCCGCAAGAATGGTGTTGCGCATCTTATTTTGAGCATCCATGGCAACATCATAAATCCTGAATAATCAAGAAATTATTCACTATTCAGGAGGCGCATTTATTTGTACATGTTGACGCAATTGAACCGAATATTGACGCATATGCTCCTTACAACCAGCGTTGTAGCATTATATTATTTAATTACAAAATGAATAATTATTTCGATGGGTGTCATCGAGAAATGCATAAGCCATAAATTGATACGGGTATCAGGAGCCTGTCAAGAATTATGAATCTACTGCAAATCCGATAGAATCGGGTCAATTTTTCAGGATTTTTAATTAAATAGCGCTGCTATTAGCAAAAAAAATCCAGAAAAATATTCCTCGATTCCTCGAGTTTTCGTAACGATTATGATTCTCCGACAGGATCCAAGACAAAAATCTACTCAAAGAGGAGGCTGAAATTATGCACAATATCATTGTAAAAGGAATGTCGGTTGAGGATATGCAAACAATTGAATCAATTTTGCTGGTGAATGATTGTGAGTTTGTAGCCCGTGAAAAAAATCAGAATCATGAAAGTATTAAATATATGAAGAGCGTGAAGACTGACAATTTAGGCGAAGGGGTGAATATCCTCATCGGGCTTTTGGGTGATAAGTCAATGGTGCCTGAAAAATATGATAATGTCGAAGTGGGGATATTTGTCCTTCGATATAATCAATCTGACAGAATTATAAAGCACATGAGTGTATTAAATGATCTCCTTCTCGATGAGTTCGCCAGGGTTCTAGACAAGGACAATGTGATTTGCAGGACCTACAAATCACATCCTTTGATGTGATTGAATGACGCTCCAAATAATGAAATGATGAAAAAATGTAAAATGGTCATAATGTAAATGAAAAAGCCCGGGAGAAATCCCGGGCTTTTTTGTCTGGGTGGTAAGGGGTGACGAAGTATTAATAAAAATTACCCTTCTTCAGTCTTCATTCTGCAGTCGCGCAACCCCGCAATAAAAGGTCCAACAGCCTCAGGTCCTTCACCATCCACCAGTCGGATGGTGGCAATACCGATCGCCGCGATGTCGGCCTTGCCTTGATGATTTTTCGGTCAGTCTATTGAAGTTGGCCCAAGATCAATAATTATGGCCTGCCAAACCTCAACGTAACTTGTTTCTTCCATACCAAAAAAATCTATCCCAATGCTGCCACTGCTGACAAGTTTGACTGAGAAAGTTCCATCGTCGTTTATAGTGATTCGGTTGCCCTCAACTGTCCTGACAGAGTTGGTTGAGGAGCCGGTTGTAAAAGAATTGTACATTCCTTCAGAATTTACATTCCACCTGGCGCCGGTAGTATCAGGGCCAAGGCTTAGTCCGCCAATTCGGCCATCAGGTATGAGTGTCATTGTTCCATCGGCACTCAGTGTCCCTTGGAGGGCACTTAATTGGACGGGCTCTGCCATGTGATTGTTTTGAGTAGTTTCGTAGGGCCGGTATTCTAATGAAAAAGTTCCAGTAGGTGTGTTGAAAATAGAGTCAAATTGAAAATCCAAAGGACTACCTGTTGTACCGGTAAAACCAGTTGCATCTTCATTGGTAGTGAAACGGATTGTGCCAACATAACCGTCACCACCAACGCTAGTTCCGAATGGACTCGGTTCTTGAATATTGAAGGATGTATCAATGATGGAGAAAGCAGGGGATCCTGGATAGGAATCCAGGGTGAAAGAGGTGTTGAGTTCGTTGGTTAATTTATCTGTTGCTTGGTCGATAACGAAAATCCCCTGTATTCTGAAAGGAGTTGCAAGAATTTTTAGTTCATAATTGTGATTCGGCTCTAAGACAGCGTATTCATCAGCGAATATGCCATTTTCAGCTGTTTCATATATGTCAGGGCTGAAGGGAGAACTGGATTGAGTGCTATTAGATGCCAAAATTAAATTGTTGTCGGATATGAATGTATTATCATTGCATAGAGGCTCATTTCTTTGGTGTCCAAAATCGTCATTGTTTGCGGACTCAAACTGTACTGGAGCTGGGGGATCCATACTTTCAATCTCCAGCTGATCATCATTCTCATCCACACTGTTGTTTGGTTCCCATTCAGGGATATGATTGAATTGAATTCGTTCGGACCAAGTTGTCTCTTCTCCGGAGAGGACGCTAGTGATATAAGGTCCTGCAACGTGTCGACCAATACTTCTCTGATCTAAAGGATATTCTTGTTTTAGAGAAACTTCGCCGTTCGAAATAGTAGAGTGTTTTATAGATTCTTTTAACGTCTCATTTTCGCCCCATGAAAAATCGAGAGATAATATGTCTTCGCCGTCCATAGATAGAATGAAGCCCGGTGAATTTATACTTTCAGATAATTGCGGGTTTTCCGGGTCGGAAAGATCAGTGGAGTTGAAAAAATATGTTGCATACGATTTCGTAGCATTCCCTCCTTCAGGCGTTGCGGCTTGTTCAAGGTACGATAAAATAAGTTCAGTATTTGAAACAGCATATGACTCAGGTATGAAAGAGATCGGTGTCCTGGAAACAAGGCTGCCATTATTGCTTAAATCATAAACCTGTATTTCACTGTCATCGAGAACAACATACATTTGCTCATTCATCCAAATACCGTAAAATAAATCCATCACTTTTATGCCGGAAATCTGCATGATACGGTTGAAGTATTCTTCGTCGAATAGATCTTCAGAAAATTCTATAGCTGGAACCTCGGTTATGGCAAAGACAGGGGAATCTAGATCTTGAGCCTGCCCCAAATCTAACTCTCCAGAGAAGTCCTCTGATAGATCGATAAGGTCGCTCTGTTGGCTGAGTTTTTCCAGGTCAATTCCTATAATGTAAGATTTGTTTCCTTCAATTAACCTGACTCGCAGCCACAAAACACTGTCATATTGAGTTTCTGATTCAACCTCTGCGGGAAGAATGAGACCTTTGGAGGCCGGCTGCATAAGCGAATCTTCCGAAACACTATCAATTTGTGTGTATCCCGTTGAATTCATACTTATGCGGATAAATATAGAATCCATGGCATATAACTTTAAGACCTCTGCTCCTAGCGGGATAGAAGCAATAATGTTCGGCAAGTCTCTATTTTCAATGTTTACTTTGTAGAGCATTTTATTCGTCAGTATAAAGGCGGTATTACCATTTAGAAATATGTCCCGGATGCCACCTGGCAGGTCAAATGTCCCACGAAAAACTGGCGAGCTGTTTCCGGACTGTTCAATGATCTGTATTTCTCGGTCTCCTCCTGTAACAAACACTACATCGCCACAGGGCCATAAAACCTTGGGAGAAACAATAATGTCTTGCCCTTTGAGAGCTCCATCTCCCCCTTTTATGTCTAATATAGCCTTGAAAAAAGTGTCGGGAAGGTTGTCATTGGTGAACGGTGTCGGGGTAGCGGAAATAAAGGCAGGCTCTGTATCTGTATCCACTGGATTGCCTGTATTAGTTCCTGCTTCCTCACCTGGATAAGGAGATGTTTCCAAGCAACCACAGAATGAAAATAATATACATATGATGAGTAAGTGAGAGGGAGTGTGTAGACGGAGTGCATTTTTCATTTCATTCACCACTATTTAACTTCTGAGAGAGGAAAGGCCTGGATGTTGATTTGCATTACATACTCTTCTTCCCCTTCTGCGCATTCAAGGCCCAATAGTTGTTTGCGAAAATCTATAACAGCTTTATTGATTTTGGCAAAATTGTCTTGGCTCATTTTAATGGTTACAGACCCAACGTTTCTATGGTGGTGAGAAAATCGGTCAATGGATTCTTTGCCCATAGATATCATGTTCTTATGATAATTGCAGACTAAAACTGAAAAGGCTTCCGGACCTGTATCAACGATCGGGTCTGTTTGTATCCACCGCTCTTTTTCCTTTTTGATCATCCCCAGTTCCTGGAGCAGGTTTAAAGATTGTTTGGCCTGGGTTAGTGTTATTTTTGGTTCAATTTTTTTGGCTATCCATGGGGCGTCAACTTTTCCATTGTGAAAAGTGATCAGTTCACGGATAACAGGATGATACCATTCTGAATAATATTCATATTCTTTGTTGCTGATTATGTGGGTCTTGGCAAAACCTTTGCACTTCAGCATGCTTTTGTAATGGCAATCTTTCTCTTCGTGGGTTTTGCTTTGGTTCATCAAAACCATATGACGAAAATATTCAGTTTCATCTTCACTGAGACGAAACCCTTTGGCGAATTTCTGAATTCCATCTATGGATAAATTTCTTTTATTCTTGGTAACGAGATTTAAGAAGTTTGACGACGACAGCCCTGCATACAAAGCAAATTTCCGGTGAGAAAAATTTCGCTCTGTTCTCTTTTTTTCCTGAAACTTATCAAGAAGAAATTTTCTGTAATCAATATATTCGAAAATATTTACTGGATGAGATTCTGCCATGTTCTTGCATTATCCTTTCAGTCTTTTGCTGGGCGTTGGAGTTGAACATATATTGTGTACTAGTGTACACAATTAAATGCAATATTGGAAGGAGGTTATTCTATTTTTTGGGGCTGCCTTTTGGTGAGGTGGAAAAAGAGAAAACGTGGCTGCTGGGATCTTGAGATCTTTGCGGTTTGTGTAATTATGCTAGTATTATCAATAGGTAAATGTTTGACTTTGAGTTGTCATTTTCCAGAAATTCACTTCCTGTTTTGAAGAGATGTTCTGTGTGAATTGCAGTTTACTTTAATTTTTTGTGTACTGGAGAACACGGATTATTTTGTATGCTCCTTGTATTTGTATTGTTTGTGTATTAGATCTGTATTTTCGAATCATGGGTAACCTGTCTAAGGTGTATACAGTTTTTTTAAGAAGAAATAGGAGCTAATGAGAGACAAGTTTTTACTTCATCTGAACAACAAGGAGGTGAGGATTGGAAACTATCTTGTGAAGGAATGTAAAACGAGGATGTATCCAAAAATTGTGAAGGAGAAAAAAATGCAGATGAAACCCCTAAGTACTTTTCTAATTGCCCTCTTTTGTGTGTTCTATTTGTTTTGTTTGACAGCAAATGCAGCGGCTACTCCAGAGCTAGATGATCACCCGGTCATTACCACCAACAATACTGATATAGATATAATTTTGACTGGTAATGAGCGGTTCGAAGAATTTAAAGATAAAGTGAAATTCGTTCCTGGTCAGCTAATAGTTAAATATAAAAGTTCAGTCACATATTCGGTTAGAGAAATTGTACGTCAAGGTGAGCGATTTGAAGACCATGTGGTACAGAAAAATATTCCACAGAGTACTTCAAAAAAAATGAAAAGAATTGAAGGTAATGCTCAAAGCTCAGGGGCCACGCTAGATGCGTTACATTTTAAATATGGTGTTAAACGGGCAAAGCCAATTTTTCGATTAGAGGCTGAGGAAGATTCAATTGTTGGTCCTAAGTCCTTGAAAGCAATACAACAGCTACACCAGAACAGAGTTAGCGCAGTGATTAATAAGAAAGCAATCAGCGTGGCGATGGCGATTCAAACAAAAAATCTACCAGATTTAAGTCAGATTTATACTCTTGATATAGACCCTGAAACAGATGTTTTTGAAGCTGCACTAGATTTCCAAAAAGATCCAAATGTTGAGTACGCACATCCAAACTATATAGCCTCATCAATGTTTGTGCCAAATGACCCATATTATTCGTCTTCCGGAGCTTGGGGACAGGCGTTTGATGATTTGTGGGGACTAAAAATAATTCAAACAGAGCAGGCTTGGGATGTAAATCAAGGTGATGATGTGGTTGTCGCCGTTGTTGATACAGGTGTTGATTACAACCATCCTGACATCGCTTCAAATATGTTGCCTGGTATAAATTGTGTGAATGAGCTCAATGAATGCACGGATGATGATCCAATGGATGATCATGGGCATGGCACACATGTTGCTGGTACAATTGCTGCAGAAGGAAATAATGGGATTGGCGTGGTAGGTGTAGCACCACAGGCAAAAATATTACCGGTCAAGGCCTTGGATCAAAATGGTAGTGGAGATTTTGCCACACTTGCTGCTGCATTGCAATATGCTGCTGATAGTGGTGCGGAAATCATAAATAATAGTTGGGGATGTTCTTGGTGTGGCCAGATTGCCGACATCCCAGAAATTGACCCTGAGTTCAAAGCTGCAGTATATGCAGTTGAAGATGCAGTGCGGTATGCTTATGCCATGGGGGCGGTAGTTGTTTTCGCAGCAGGCAATGACTCTCTCGATATAAAAATTGGGTCGCCTGCGAGAGTAGCTGAAGCGTTAACAGTTGCCGCATTTGACCACAATGATGAGAGGGCAACCTTTTCAAATACTGGTTTTTTCGATGTGGCGGCGCCTGGGGGTGGAGGAGATGAACCAGAGGGGAACTGTGCATCAAGATATTCGGTTTTGTCCCTCAAATCTGAATTTGATGCAATTGATAATAACCCCGATTGTTCGCTTGAAATTGGTGGAGATTATATGAGATTGGCTGGGACTTCTATGGCAGCCCCCCATGTCTCGGGATTAGCAGCATTATTATTGAAGGAATTCCCCACCCTTACCAATGAACAGGTAAGGCAAGCCATTAGACGTGGTGCAGATGATGTGGGAGAACCAGGTTTTGAAAAAATATCAGGTTATGGACGTATAAATGCAGTTAATTCTTTATATGAGGCGGAAATAAATCCACTTTCAGTTCGTTTGACTAGTGTTGAAGACTTGGTTCTTGATAGTACTCCATTCGAGGTTTTTGGTTTGGTTGGGGGAGAAAACCTTGCAAGGTGGAGATTGGAGTTTGCACATGAGAGTAGCCCCGGTGAGTGGATATCCTTAATTGATTGGCAATATTTGCCTGTTGAGTCACCGGACCTTTTGGCTGAGTTGTCACCCTCAGCTATGCCCCAAGGGATAAACGAAATACGGCTTGTGGCAGAAACAATCACTGGTGACATTTATGAAGATCGCAGAGAAACCAACCTCTATCAAATAAGACTTAGCGAGCCAAGAGGAATTTCTAGTTTGTATAGGTTTGTTGCAAGTGCCGGTGATCCGGTCAACATCGTTGGCAGGGTGGCTCCGTATGGCTTGGTTAATTACACGGTTAATATTTACAGAGAAGATGGAACAGTTTTGGAAGATGCAGCAATTACCCTTGTTAATGGTGGAACGCAACCGATTGTAGATGATTTTTTGGCTGTGTGGGATACAGGTGGTGTGCCAGAAGGGACTTATGGTGTTGAAGTTGAGATGTTGCAGGATAGTGGTGAAACAAGCTTGACAATAGAAGGTAAAGTTCTTTTGGATTCTACACTTCATTCGGGATGGCCAAAATCTGTAGCAATTCAAGGGCAGATTCGCAAAGGTGACGTGAATGGTAATGGGGTTGATGAAATTATTCTACTTGATAGCGGCATTGTGACAGTGCTAGATCACTCGGGTAATGCATTACCAGGTTGGCCACAGGAAGTTCAAGAAGGAACTACTTATGCAAGTATGCTTGCAATTGGTAATTTACATGGAGATTCAGCATCTGAGATCGTTGTGCCAAACGATACTGGGGAATTATTTGTGTTTTCCGGTGATGGCAATGTGTTAGCTGGTTGGCCCCAAAATATTGATGGTGGGATTAGCAAAGTTGCTATTGCAGATATATCTTCAAATGGTGTTAATGACATTATTATCTCAACGAACAATTCGGATATCTATGTGTATGATAATGCTGGTAATTTAATAGATGGCTGGCCGGTAACGGATTTAGCATCAGGCCAAACAGTAAAAAATGAAATTGCTGTTGCCGATATAGATGCGGACGGCAAACATGAAATTGTATTTCTACTGGAAGATAATGATCTGCGGTTATTTGTATTTGAAGAAGATGGTTCTCTAAAAGACGGCTGGCCGGAAGTTATTGCAATTGGTTCAGGTTTCCCAATTCTCACGTGCGACCAGAGTGGACTGGAAACAATGAATGGGTGGATCCGCTACCCATGTTCGTCAAATATTGCCGTGGGTAATCTTGATGGTGATATTGCTTTGGAAATAATTGCTGCAAATGGATCTACCGTTTTCGCCTACAATTTTGATAGTAGTTTGGTAACAGGGTGGCCGGTCTCTACGGATAGGAATATCAATAGTATTGGGCTGGGTGATGTTACTGGCGACTATAGATTGAATGTAATAGCAGACTCATTTATACACAGAATAGTTGAAAATGAAACGGTGCAATTACAAGAAAGTATTTTTGTTTTAGACAAAGAGGGGCAGGGCGTCCCTGGATGGCCGGTAAGATATGATGGATTGGATATTGCATCACCCCATGGAGGTGGTGCTCCACTTATTACAGATATTACCGATGATGGTGTAGATGATATCGTGCTGGGATTGGCAGGGATTGAAAACCGAAATCCCAATGCATTGCATGCCTTCAATGGGAATGGGCAGTTACTGGATGGATTTCCTAAGAAGCATACTCATTTGTCACGAAGTAGTGAAATCCCTGTTTTGGTATCTGATTTAGATAGTGATGGAAAGCTGGAGCTTATTTGGATGGATCGTTATAGCCTTTATGTTTGGGATCTTGAGGTGTTTGGGGATGCCTCAGGTGACTGGAATTCAACATACGGCGATGCTGCAAACACCAGTGCTTTGACCTCTAATGCAGGAGCTCCGATGATTGAGTCCTTTGCTCCTCTGGAAGGGCCCATTGGAACACTTGGAAGTATTATAGGAAGTGGTTTTTGTACGGATAATTGTGGGCAGCCGATAACTAATTATAGCGATATGAGCGTGTCTTTTAACGGGGCAGAAATGATTGATGGATATGTTGTTTCTCCGACTTTGATTTTATTTCAATTACCTGAAGAAGCGACAACAGGACCGATTACGGTGACCACACCAGAAGGTTCAATAAGCAGTAATCCTAATGTGTTTTCTGTTACCCCAACGTTTACTAGCTTCATGACCAATAATGCCAATCCACAAAGTGGTTCGGTTGGTGATTTTGTGATGATCTATGGGACAGGTCTTGAGGGGCTTTCCACCGAAGTATTTTTCCAAGGTAGCTCAGAGAATGTTTCTGCAAATGTTATTGCCGGTGACCATACATTCGTTATGGTTCAAGTGCCAAGTGGCGCAGTGACCGGTCCACTTACTGTGATTACACAAGGAGGCTCAGTTGAAAGTAGCCCTGATATATTTTTAGTTACTCCAACACTTAGAAGGCCTCCCCTTGTCAATAGATAAAAAAATCCGTTAACGGGAAAA
>CAYUCH010000140.1:0-9970 GCA_964443295.1 uncultured Desulfobulbia bacterium
GGGCAAGGATACGTAGTTGTTCGGCAGTGTGTTCCATCCATTCAGTAATCAGTACTGAGCCACTTCCTGCGGAGGGTTGCCTGGCCATGGTAACATAATTATCAAGGAGATGATCCATAGAGCGTATAGCCAGGACCATCTGCGACAACACGCGTTCATTGTCTTCATCACCAGCCAGATCACGTTTGAGCATTGAAACAAATAATTCAAGGCTGCCCAGGGGGTTCTTCAACTCCTGAGTCAAATTAACAGCAACATCCTGAAGAGCAGTAAATTTTTGCTGGCGCTCCAAACGTGCTTCGAGCAAAGATAAATGGGTGACATCTTCGATGGATAAAAGCATCCCGGCAACATTAAGAAAAGGGCTTTTCAGGGCATGTCTGGATATGGCAATAGTTCGGTTTTCATTGCCTCCATTTTTGGCTGAAACTTCACAAACAATGCGGCTTCCATGTTTTTTAAGCTTGGCGAGGGTATTCAAATCAACGCCAATTCCCTGTTGCAGGACCTCAAGGCATGGTCGCCCAAGAACAGATACATTTGCAAGGTCTAATATTTGAATGGCTTTTTGATTCAAGGCAGATAATTGCCCTTGTTCATCGGCAAGTAGAATGCCAGAGGGAAGACTCTCTATGAGGGTAAATAAAAAATCCCGCAATTCAGCGGCATTATCTAGGGCAAGATTACTCAAGGATATATCCCTGCTTTCTGACTATTTTGTTGTTTCAGGCCTTTTTGCGATGGGCTGTAATTCCATGGCGGCCTGATCTATATTCTGTTCCTGTATACGTCTACCGGCAAGTTCTTTCCATAAATCTACCGGCCCTTCCTGGGCAATGGTCAGATGCTTTTTGCCTACTTCTTCATCTCCTTGCTTCAAATAGATATCACCCAAGAAAAAATGAATCGTTTGAGAGTTGGCCCCTTCGGCAGGCATGCTTTCTTTAAGGCCGGCAAGATAGACATTTTTTGCCTCTGCTAATTTTCCCTGTTTCCAATAATAGTGGCCGAGCTGGTTGTACCAGTCTTGTAATTGAGCCACACTCAACCACTTATCCTTTTCGAACAATTGCAATGCCTCTGTAAACTCAGAAATACGCTCGAGCTCAAAAAACAATTGGAGTTGCGTTCCAGCATACAGGGGTTTCTTGCCAGGTGAAACCGGCAAGCTGATGGCTCTTTTGTAGAATGCCAAAGCTTCTTCCGGCACTCCGGTTGCCTGTTGAAGACGTCCAGAAAGAAAGCACACCTCGCCAAACTCGGGCATTCCTTTATAACTGCGCTGAAGAAAAGCTAAGAGACGTCTGGCTGACTTATAGTCTTTGATGCGCAGGTATAATCTGGCCCGTCGAAAATATATCTCTGTTTTTTCATCTTCTTCCAGGCTCATGCCAAGGGCACGGTAGTAAACAACTGCAGCTTGCTCCAGCAGGCCCAGGTTTTCTAAAGACAACCCAACCAGTGACAGGAGATGTCCACTGCCAAGCTTTTCTACATACTTATAATATTGTTTATAAAGGTCATAAACTTTCTGATATTCTCCTCGCTTAAAGAGTTCCTCCTCTAAGGTCATGAGAATCTTGCCTGCCTTATCGTCACGCCCTGGCTGGCCAGCACCTGTCGTATTCTGTAAATAGCTTTTTCCCAGTCTCAATGCTTCTTCAAAATCATCCCGGGCTAAATAACGTATAAATAGTCCGTGCCGCACATCTTGAGCAATGGGTTCCCGGTAATAATTCTCCAAAACAGTATTGTATATTACATCACCTGCAGGATCGGTAGGATCAGCAGGTTTTTGCCATGCCGACCGTTTGATTGAGGGATCATTTTGAAATTCCGTTAAACGAAAGGTGGACAAAACAACTTCCCGATCTCCCTTCTTGCCATCCTCAATTATCCTCTCGTAAATGCGCTGAGCGATTTTACGATCTTTACCTCTGGTGTAACTTTCCGCCAGCTCAAAGAGGATTTCGTTTTTATCGGTCCCACTCTCAATAATATTGAGATATCGATACAACAAGACCCGACCTTTTTCTTCTTGTTGCAGTCTCAAATGACTTAATCCACGAAGTTTTATAAAGTTCAACTCTTCTTGGGAATACGGTTTCAATTCCTTTTTCAATTGATCGTACAATGTAAATACCTTTTTAAAGTCGCCATTTTCAAAAAAGAGCGTTCCTAAAAGGCGAGCTACCCTCATACGTAAGCCAAGGGGAGCATCTTTGGGGAATTTTTCTAATAACTGTCTGGACTCAGCCAAACGGCCAATTTCCAAAAGCGTCTTAGCTTTCCAGAAAGTTGCCTGACCAATGATGTTTGAGTCGGGATAGCGCTTAAAAAAGAGGTTCAAATACACTAAGGCTTCACGAAAATAACGCATTCGGGCATGGGTTATGCCAACTTCCAGATATGCTTCTTCGGCATGGGATGATTTCGGATATTCGGAAGAATAACGCCTGAAGGCAGCCCGCACCGCATTCCAGTCCGGTTCTTCTGCGGCGAGTGCCTCGGCTTTCAAAAGTTGTGCAGCACGCCACAAGGCATCTTCAGCCATAGCGGATTCGGGATACAATTCCCGCAGCTTAAGAAGAACGTTCCCTGCTTCACTCCCCTTTCCTTCGTTCAAAAGATCCATTGCTTCTTCCCAGAGAACCATGTCTGGTAAAGAACTTACTGCCGAGGAAATTTCTTCTGCCTTTTCTTCAGCAAAACAGGGGATGAGTGTAAAACAGGTAAGCAGTGAGACAAAACAGGAAAGTAAGAGCGCCTTTGTTTTTTTTGTCATAATGAACTCTGTTTTGTGTCTGTCCAGTAACAGGTCATTTCCGGGAGGACACTAGGTCGGCTTTACCATATTATAACGCTTCATCTTTTCAATAAGGGTAGTGCGATTGATATGGAGAAGCTTTGCTGCTCGATTTTTAACCCAGTCGGTTTTCCCAAGGGCCTGCTCAATTATACCCTTTTCAAACTCTGTGACCACTTGATTTAGATGTATACCATCCTCTGCCAATTCCACTTGCGCTGGGGTGCTGCTGCTTGGGCTTAAAAACCTTTCGGGCAAATCATTACGACTCACTTGATCATCAGCAGCAAGAATGACCAATCGCTCAACAACATTTTCCAACTCACGCACATTCCCAGGCCAACCATAAGCCTGCAAAGCTTGCAATGCTTCTGAAGAAAAACCGGTGATGGTTCTACGGCGTGCATTATTGTATCGATCAATAAAAAATTCAGCCAGCAGAGGGATGTCGTGAATTCGATTGCGGAGAGGTGGTGCTTCTATCTGAATCACATTGAGCCTGTAATAAAGATCTTCCCTGAACCTGCCTTGTTTAACTTCTTCTTCAAGATTTCGGTTGGTGGCGGCAATAACTCTGAAATCTGACTCTATTGTCTTGGCACCACCCACCCTTTCAAATTGACGCTCTTGCAAGACCCGTAACAATTTCACCTGCAGCATAGGGCTCATTTCGGCGATTTCATCGAGGAAAACAGTACCGCCATGGGCAAGTTCAAAACGTCCCACCCTGGTTCTGACAGCGTTGGTAAAAGCCCCTTTTTCATGACCGAACAATTCGCTTTCCAGCAATTCTCCAGGAATGGCACCACAGTTGACCGGCACAAATGGCCCGGCGTGACGCTCCCCTTCAAAATGCAGGGCCTTGGCAATAAGCTCTTTACCTGTACCGGATTCTCCCTGGACAAGGATGGTGGAGTCTGTATCAGCCACCTTTTCGATAAGATCAAAAACCTTTTCCATTACCTGGCTGGCTCCAATAATACTATTGAGTCCACCAGTACGACCTGCCCCTCTGCCATTGTGGTCGGATGATCCTTGGCGAGAAGCCTTTGAATTGGTCTGTCCTGGTGAAACAGCCTTGGCTTCAATGGATCCACCAATCATCTTTACGGCCTGGAAGGCAGCTTCTGGAGTATCAAGATATTCCCACACCCCGCATCGTGTTACGGCGACGGCCTCATTCACAGACGGATTGCAGCTTAAGACAACCACAGGCAAGTCTGGATTTTGATTGGTAATTTGACGAAAACCGCTTAGCAGGTCACCGCAGGAGTCACTATGGATGCAGAGTATATCGACTTTACTATCTGATAATCTGGCGAAGATATCATTAACATTGCCAACCACTGTGGACGGCAGTCCACCTTCGGCAAGAAGAGCCGAGAAGCTTGTTGCTGCTTCAGGAGTATCGTCCAGCAAAAGAACCGATAGTTTTGCCATAGAGAAAAATCTGAAATTACGATTTTATGTGAATGAAATTTCTGGAAGCATGTCTTGAGGATTCCCCCCCCTCTATTCAGCTCCCGACTATTGAAATGTATACAATATTCCTAAAAAAAAGTGTCAATTTTTTTTCACATGCGGTACTTTCCGACCGATAAATGAGGCAAAATATGAAGGTTTGAGCATTTTATGTCTTTTTCCCCTTCAAATGTTAGTCTTTCAAAGAGCTCCTTAATATATCCCTCTCAGTAAAAGGAGGTTGGTGTGTCATCCAATTTAAAATCCATGGTGGAGTTGGTAAAAGTTACCAAAGTGTATCCGCCAGACATCATGGCCTTAGATGATATTTCCCTTGCCATTAAAAAAGGAGAAATGCTCTTTCTCACCGGCATGAGCGGGGCCGGCAAAACAACTCTTCTTAAGCTCATCTGTTCTCTGGAAACACCAGACAAAGGTCTCATAGAAATTGCCGGACATGATTTAAACCGGATCAAACCGGCAAACCTCCAGAAATTACGACAAAAAATCGGCGTTGCCTATCAGGATTTCAAGTTACTTCCCAACCAATCTGTATACCAAAATATTGCAATGGCCATGGAAGTCACCTACAAAGCTCCAAAATTCATCCGTCAAAGGGTTGACTATCTTCTTGAGAAACTGGCCATTGCCGATAAAAAAGAAACTTTGGCCGGTAAATTGTCTCGAGGAGAACAGCAGCGAGTTGCCATTGCCCGGGCTGCTTCGAATTCTCCCAGCCTTCTTTTAGCCGATGAACCAACCGGCAATTTAGATCCAACCATCAGCAGAAAAGTCATGGGATTGCTCGAAGAACTCAATAAAGCTGGAACAACATTACTCATCGCCACCCATGATGACGCAATATACCGTGACACGGATCACCGGGTTCTTAATCTTCATCTGGGGCAATTTACAAATAACTAAAGGCATTGGAAATTCATTATGAGTTATCTTCCGTATATATTGAAGCAGACAGGCCGAAATTTGAAAAAAACCTGGGGAACCCAGGTAATGACATTATTGACCGTTAGCCTGTCAATTCTGATCTTTTCTTTTTTCTACCTTGTTTATTCCAATATTATCAGTGCCGGTGCCCGTCTTGGTGATGAACTGAGACTTATCGTCTATTTAGATTGTGAAGTTGTACCTGAAATGCAGGAGCAACTGAAAAAGCGGATTAGAAATTTTAGCGATGTTGAAAAAATTGTCTTTGTTGACCGACAAATGGCCTTCAATCAATTAGCGGACCGGCTGGATAAAGACAGAGACGTGCTTCAAGATCTCAATGCTTCCTTTTTGCCTCCATCCATTGAAATCTACCCCAAAAAAGATCTTAAAACCCTCACCAATATAAAACGTTTTTCCGACTACCTCACCACCCTGCCCGGGGCTCAAAAAGTTCAATACGGACAAGAATGGGTTGAACGATTCGGACATTTCACTCAATTACTTCGTTTTATCGTCATTCTCAGTGGAGGCCTGCTCATTATTTCCACGGTATTTATGGTTTCATATACCATACGACTCACCCTGTTTGCCCGCCGGGAAGAACTCGAACTGCTCAGGTTATTGGGTGCCACAGGTTCTTATATCAAAGGGCCTCTCCTCATTGAGGGTTTCTTACAGGGACTTCTTGGCTCAGGAATTGGGATTATATCCTTATATGCAGTTTTTAATTGGATCCATTCCCATTTTTCCGGCCCAGGTTTTCTACATATTTTTGAACTCACCTTTTTTCCACCGCTCATAACCTTCATTATTCTTACTGTCGGCGTATTACTTTGTACTTTGGGAAGCATGGTCTCCATTCGGAAATTTTTACAGGTATAATTCAGCATGGCTATCCTGGTATTTCGAGTTACATCATACGCCGTTCTCTTTGCCTTCTTTTTGGTCGGCATGCAGCCGTATATTGCTTTAGCTGAGAATAGTAACAAGCCGAGAACCATATCAGTTCGATTAACCAAACAGCAAAAGAAAATCCAACGCCTCCAAAAAGGTATTCAGGGACATAAAAGTAAACTTTTACGATCTCATGAAAAAGAGAAAGGCATCCTGTCCGACCTGGAAAGCATAGACAGCACCCTCCGCCAAGAACGACAGAAGCTCCAGAATTTGCAGACTGCCCTGGACACTCAAGAAGTGACAATTCATGAGTTGCAAGGGGAACTTTCTACTTTAAATGCCGGCAAACAGAGATTGGCAGAACATCTTCAAAACAGGTTGGCTGCTTTTTACCGTATGGGATCGATTGGCTATATGAACGTTGTGTTTTCTACCTCATCCCTGCCCGACCTCCTGAACTTCCAGGAATATTTCAGGCTTCTTCTTCGACAAGACCAAATGCTCATTGATAAATACCGCCAGAAAATCAATGAACTCTCTAAAGCCCAGGATAATTTAAACACCGAAAAAAAGGAAATGCTGGCTGTCATTGTTGACATAAAAGACCAGGAAGTTGAGCTCAAAAATTCCAAAGACAAAAGAACCAAACTTCTCAACAAAGTAAAAACAGAGAAAAAACTCTATCAACGCGCTTTAACTGAAATGGAGAAGGCGGCAGATAATCTTGACCAAGCAATGGTGCAATTAAAAAGCCCACCGGAAAAGAAAAAAATAGTCGCAAAGAAAAGAACTCCCATTGCCAAAAAACGAAGGCCTGTGCAAGGTTTTGCCGCCCGTAAAGGACGACTCAAACCACCTATTCAAGGTTTGGTGACTCGTTTTTTTGGTAAAAATACTAATAAAAAATTCGATATTTCAACAGAATCCAAAGGTATTGACATTAGGCCCTCACACAACAAAAGGAAAATCAGAGCAATTTATTCCGGCAGGGTGATCTATGCAGGTGCCTTGCGGGGCTACGGCCAAATGATGATCATTGACCATGGACATCAATACTATAGTTTGACCTCACGCATTACAGAGCTTAAAAAAACAAAAGGACAGCTGGTGCACGGCGGTGAGGTCATCGGGATTATTGAGGACGAAAGCGGCCTGCTTGGCGATGGTCTTCATTTTGAAATTCGTCAGGGTACCGAGCCCCAAAACCCATTACACTGGCTTGACAACCGCATGTTACGAATCAGAAGATAACTCTGTATGTCAGTGACATATGCCATCCTCTTTTTCCCTTACTGCCCTATTCTCTCTTCTGCTTTCTGATTTCCATTGTCTCAATTTCCCGAGCATGATATCTTTAAATGCTTATAATAATAGAAACATACTCTGCCATCAGGCGATTAATCCTCATTTTGACAAGGTACGACATGAAGCAAACCACTGCTGACATTACCAAGAAAATCAGCCTCCTCGCTCTCATTGCAATCGCAGCACTTCTTTTTGTTTTCCGAGAACAACCAGAATGGGTAAATGCCAAGCCACAGGATGCCTATAAGCAGCTTGAGACATTCTCCAATGTCTTAAGTTTGGTTGAAAAAAATTACGTTGAAGAAGTTGAAGTGGATAAGGCCATTGAGGGTGCCATAAAAGGAATGCTGAGTACCCTTGACCCTCATTCGTCTTATATGAAACCCGATGATTTCCAAGAGTTACAAATGGAAACCAAGGGCAGTTTTACAGGAATCGGCATTGAAATAACCATGAAAGATTCCATTCTCACCATTGTATCTCCTATTGAGGGAACCCCCGGTTTCAGGCTGGGCCTTAAAGCTGGAGACAAAATCATTAAAATTGAAGATGAGCCCACCAAAGACCTCACCCTCATGGAAGCTGTAAAACGATTACGAGGTCCAAAGGGCACAGAAGTGACCATTTCAATTCATCGCGAAGGATGGACAGAATTAAAAGAAATCACCATAATCCGAGATGTAATTCCTCTGATCAGTGTGAAATCGAGAATGCTTGAAGAAGGGTTTCCTTATCTGCGTATAATTAATTTCCAAACAAAAACAACGAAGGACTTCAACAAGGCCCTTGGTGAAATAAAAGACAAAGGAAAAATTAAGGGATTGGTATTGGATCTCCGCAATAATCCCGGTGGATTACTGGAACAAGCAGTAAAAATATCCGACATTTTCCTTGATGAAGGAGTCATCGTCTCCACTAAAGGCAGGCTTGCCAACCAAAGCATGGTGTTCAATGCCCATGATGACGGCACCAATGATTACCCCGTTGTTGTGCTGGTCAACGAAGGTTCGGCCAGTGCTTCGGAAATTGTTGCCGGAGCCCTGCAGGATCATAAGCGGGCCATTATCCTCGGTGCAAAAACCTTTGGCAAAGGGTCGGTACAGACTGTCATCCCAATGAACAATGGAGCCGGGCTTCGGTTAACTACTGCCCGCTATTACACCCCAAGTGGTATTTCCATTCAGGCCAAAGGTATTACACCAGACATCGAAGTGGAAAGTGTCTTCAAAAAGAAAGAAGATGAAGACAAAGATACCAAGAAAAAGCGCCATTTCATCCGCGAAGAAGACCTGAAGAACCACATGGAAAATGGTGAGGCCAAGAAAGTAGATGATAAACAAGAGCCACCAGCTGAATCAGAGGAAAAAAGCGACGAAGAAAAAGAGCTGGAGAAAACTCAAGATATGCTTGAGCGTGACCAACAACTACGCACTGCCCTCATGCTCTTAAAAGGTGTATCGGTATTTCAAAGTTTAAAATAATTTGAACCTAACTTTTTTTCACTACTTTTAATAATTTAAAAAGGGATGTCATTATGGCATCCCTTTTTTTGTCCATCACTAAGCATTTGACGGTTAGTTGACGTACACACATATGCTCCCCACTCCCCTCCATGCCAATATCTAACAAATTCTCTGCTTACAGAAAGCTTGCCTTTACTTGCTAGGTATGCTAGGAATTCCATCTAAAATTTTCGGGTCAAGTCCTTATGGATTAGTAATCCCCCTATATATCTCTAGTTCTCACAATAATAGATGAAGAGTTCTACCCAAAAAAATGAAAAAGAAAGGACAATGAAAAACCCATGATTTCTAACCAACCCATACAAATGAACATTTAAACTCCCCTTGTTAAATACAGAGGGGAAAACACAACTTAAAAGGAGTATTGAAATGTCTTTCACAAGAAAAATGATCTATCGAACAATTGCGGTTTTTCTTTGCTTTATTATGATTCCACATTCAATCTGTCTCGCAGGAAATACATCACCAGCTGATTCAAAAAATGATCTAATAGCTGCTGCTATAGATCCCCCCCTCCTGCTCCTCAATCAAAAAAGAAAAATCAACCAAAGAAGGAACAAGTTAAAAAAGTGACTCTACCGAATATTTGGATCACCTCTGTATTTATGGGCGTTCAGATGATGCCTGACTATAATGAACAGAATGAGAATAAAGGGTTAAAAAAGACAAGGGCCTTTGGCAAGCTTAATTTCGATTCAAGATGGAAATTTGACTCCACTTCTTCAGAGGAATGTCAAACTTCCAGCGACAAGACTACAGTGTTTAATGCTGGTGCTGATATTTTGCTCCTTGGCACAGGTGATTTTAAACAGACTAATTCTGACACTGATACAGAAGACTCTGACACTGAGACAGAAAACTCTGGCAATCCAACAATGCCTAGCAAGTTTAGTGATATTTCAGACACTGTCGACGCCTCTATCTATTTTCAGTGGGTACCCAAACACTCTTTTTTTAATATATCCGACAATTCTCAAATGAGTTATGATCGAAAGTGGTGTTTGAGGGAGAATTGTAAAAATAAATGACG
>CAYUCH010000141.1:0-9922 GCA_964443295.1 uncultured Desulfobulbia bacterium
TTTAACCCTTGAACCCTTGAACCCTTGAACCCTTGAACCCTTGAACCCTTGAACCCTGTAAATCTTCCATGGACTCCCAAGAGAAGAAAAAAATTTTAATAGAGCCGGCCACAGTGGCGGACTACTTAGGTGATCTGAAAAAATCGCCCTGGGGTAAGCGGCAGATTGTTCACCATGAGGTGTTGTCGGAAAATGTTGCCAGTCACGGGCAATTGACTCGTCCATTTCCAAATGCATTGGAGACCTGTTTATCAAAGAATGATATACGGTTGTTTTCTCATCAGGCCCAGGCGATCAATAACATACGTGATGGAAAGCATACATTGGTTGCCACTCCCACTGCCAGTGGCAAAAGCCTGGTGTATACCCTGCCGGTTTTTGAGGCTGTATTAAAAAATCCCCAGGCAAAAGCTCTGTTTTTATTCCCATTAAAAGCCCTGGCCCAGGATCAGCTTCGCTCGGTGGACGAGTTGGCCGGAGATGTTTCTGGGCTGGAGTTACATGCAGCAATTTGTGACGGCGACACATCCAGCTATTTTCGGAAAAAAATTCGCGAAAATCCACCCAATATCCTGATCAGTAATCCCGATATGATGCATCTTTCATTCCTTGGCTATCATGAGAGATGGGCTTCTTTCTGGGAAGGGGTGACCCATATTATTTTAGATGAGGTGCATACATACCGGGGAGTATTTGGTACCCACATGGCATGGGTATTGAGGCGATTACGGCGAATCTGTCGATTATATGGTGCAGATCCTCTTTTTGTCCTTTCTTCAGCTACAATCGGCAATCCTGCTGAACTGGCTGAGGATCTTCTGGACCTTGAGGTGGAAATAGTCACCGAAAGTGGTGCCCCTCAAGGTGGGCGTGATTTTATATTTTTCGATCCTGAAGATTCGGCCAGCAATGCCGCCACTATGTTGCTTGATGGTGCCATGCGGCGTGGCCTGCGGTCCATTGTCTATACCCAGTCACGGAAAATGACGGAATTGATTTCCATCTGGACTCGAAGACGTTTGGGAGCGTTGGGAGAGAAGTTGTCCTCCTATAGATCCGGTTTTCTTCCTGAAGAGCGTCGGGAAATCGAAGCCAAGCTCACATCCGGCGAGTTGTTGGGGGTGGTCTCCACCAGTGCTCTGGAATTGGGCATTGATATCGGAGATCTTGATATCTGCATTTTGGTGGGATATCCAGGCACGGTAATGCAAACCTGGCAAAGAGGCGGTCGGGTGGGGCGTCGTTTGCGTGATTCTCTGATTATTCTGGTTGGCCATGAAGATGCTCTGGATCAGTATTTTATGCGTAACCCAAAGGATTTTTTCTCCCGTGAGGTGGAAAAAGCGGTTCTTAATCCTGCCAATCGAGTCATCGCGCGCCAACATCTTATCTGTGCCGCAGCGGAACGACACATAAGGCTTGGTGATCCCCTGGTTGCGGCAGAACCAATCCGCCAGATTTTAGATGAAATGATACAGGCAGGGGAATTATTGGCCGGCGTAGATGGTGAGACGGTCTATACCGACCGGAAATATCCCCATCGTGGGGTTAATCTGCGTGGTAGTGGGAAGCCCTTTGCCATTCGAGATCCGGACGGAGAGCAGCTCGGTGAAATTGATGGCAGCCGGGTATGTAAAGAATGTCATCCCGGCGCGGTGTATCTGCATAGAGGGCGTTCCTGGGTGGTGTCGGATCTTGATTTTGAGGCCCGTCAGGTGAGTGCGGTGGCCAAAGAACCTCATTATTATACCCGCCCATTGGGAAGCAAAGAGACGGAAATTCTGGAAGTGTTTGATACGGTTGAGCA
The DNA here is from genome assembly GCA_964443295.1 of uncultured Desulfobulbia bacterium. GTDB lineage: Bacteria > Desulfobacterota > Desulfobulbia > Desulfobulbales > CG2-30-60-27 > CAYUCH01. The sequence goes on from CAYUCH010000141.1 coordinate 1,808, forward strand.
CAAGAATTACCGTGCATGTTTAGGATATCTTCGAGTGACCGATGTGGTAACTGGATATCAGAAGCGACTTTTGCGTGGCCAGAAACTTATTGCTACTGTACCTCTGGATCTGCCACCCCAGGTTTTTGAAACCCAGGGATTGTGGTTGGAAATTCCTCCTGAGATTGTAGCCCAATGCGAGCAGGAAAAAGTCCATTTCATGGGCGGCATTCACGCTGTGGAACACGGTTGTATCGGTATATTCCCTCTCTTGGTACTTTGTGACCGGAATGATGTAGGGGGCATCGCATATCCCTATCATCCCCAACTCAAAGGCCCGGCTGTTTTTATATATGACGGCTACCCAGGTGGTGTAGGGCTTGCTCGCCAGGCTTTCAGCAAAGTAGATGAATTGTTGTCTACGACCCTTTCCACCATTACGTCCTGCCCATGCGATGTGGGATGTCCGTCTTGTGTCCATTCACCTAAATGCGGCTCAGGAAATCGGCCCATTGACAAGCAGGCCGCCCAAAGGGTGTTACATGGGCTATTGGCAAAAAAGAGATCGGCGTCCTTGGACAAACAATTGGCTTTGCCTCAAAAATCCGAACCAGCGGTGGATACTGAATTTTCTGAGCCTCAACCATTGCCGGCCCGTTATGGTGTTTTTGATGTAGAAACCCAACTTTCCGCCGCCGAGGTAGGAGGCTGGCACTTGGCCAAGCGTATGCGGGTCAGTGTGGCGGTCCTCTATGATTCATATCTGGATGAATATCTTTCTTTTACCGAGGAGCAGATGCCGGCTTTTATCGCACATCTCAAGAAATTGGATTTGGTGGTGGGATTCAATAATAAGCGGTTCGACAATCTTGTTCTTTCCAGGTACACCGATTTCGAGCTTAATCGTCTTCCTACTTTGGATATTCTCGAGAGAGTGAAAAATCGTCTCGGTTATCGCATAAGCCTTGATCGCTTGGCTGAATTTACCTTAGGATCAAAAAAAAGCGGTGATGGCCTGTTGGCACTCAAATGGTTCAAAGAGGGCCGGATGGATGAACTCCGGGAGTATTGTCAAAAGGATGTGGAGATTACCAGGGATCTTTTCCTGCATGGCTGGAATCATGGGCATCTTCTGTTTCGTAATAAAGCCGGTCATACGGTGCGGTGTCCGGTGGATTTTTACTAGTAGGGGCAATCCCCCGTGGTTGCCCTCATTGGCAATTCATTTGTCGGAGTAATTTCTGCTTTACAGGAGAAAAGAAATGGCAATGTATAGATTATTCGTTTTTTTGATGGCTCTCTTGTTAAGTAAATTTTTGGGGTGCCGGGCTCATACCTTTGGTGATACGAGTTTCTTTGTCGCGTATGACAGTGCCACCACCCAGTGATTATTAAAACTACCTGGCATCGGTAACAGAATCATGATTTACAGCGGTGACATATTCTCCATTCCAATCATTCTCTTGGCTGTTGTCTGCGTGGCCTTGGTTTCCATTGTCTGGTCCACCTTGCGTCTTGGTATTTCTCCCATGCCCAGTTCGGCAAAGGCTCGGCATGTCATGTTAGTGGAAGGAGAGAGGGCAAGGGAGGGAACCATAGTTGATTTGGGATCAGGCTGGGGCACTCTGGCAATGGCCTTTGCCCGGCAATATCCTAATCGTCAAGTTGTCGGCTATGAATTGTCTTTTTTCCCCTGGTTTATTTCCATTGTCTTAAAACATATTTTAGTTCTTGATAATCTGGTTTTTTACAGGCGGAATTTTTTACAGACAGATTTAAATGGCGCGGCGATAATACTGTGCTACCTTCATCCTGAGGGGATGACAGCAATGAAGGATAAGCTCAGCAAGGCGGTCATGGGGGGGGCTGTTGTGATCAGCAACACCTTTGCCCTGCCGGATTTTCCAGCCGCCAAGGTTGTTCGACTTGATGATTTCTACTTAACACCTATCTATGTTTACCATCAGGAACCCATATATTCCATGATTTGATCTTGCGGATATGAGAGGTGCATACCGCGGCACCTCTCATTTTTATGACTGGAAGACAATGGATTAATTCGGTGGAGTAAATGAACCGGTGAGAAGGGCGGAATCAAGAATGTATGCTGCAAAGTTCGTTTCAAACTGACTTCTCGTATAGGCTGCTCCCTGGTTAATAACCGGCATGGAATCACTCAGTGCATATACAGCGAGTTTGTAAGTATGGGTCCATGGCGGACAAGGTCCCTCATAACCGATTGTGCTGGCATAGTTCGTCCCTTGAGTCACTCCATCAATGGCACTGAGATCCTGATTCTCACATACTTTTATTGCACTTGTGGGTATATTGAAGACATTCCAATGAATACAGGCTTGATCCCCTGTACCACAGGGATTGTCTTCGTCATCCATTATGATGGCAAGGCTGGTTGCTTCCATGGGCAGGTCTGCCCAGCTAATTTGGGGTGTGGTGTTTTGACCACCAAGGTTCGTACAGGCATAATCAGAGGGTATAGTCGCATTATTCTCATAGGAAATTGATGAGATGGTCATATGACTATCGGCACTGGTAAGGAGAGTTTGTTTATATGGCTGGTGACCAGAAGCAAATGAGAAAAGAGTAATCCTGTCGTTGGCATCTGTAGGTACTTCAAGGTTGAAACTACCATCTCCAGAACAGGAAAACATATGCTGTCCATTGGCGAGCACAAGGGCGCACACGGGTGTGCCGTCTTTATCCAGAGCACCAATCAAATCCACCCACCCATCACGGATTGAAGTTGCGGCGGTGTATGCAACAGTGAACTCCGGCACAGCGCCAGATGCGGCCATGTTGATAGTATAGTCAACAAGTTGGGCCGGTTGAAAAGTCTGCTGGAATGGAGCGAGTCCGGAAACAAAACTAAAAAGGGTAATCTCACCATTTCCGTCCAAAGCTACGTCAAGATTATAACTTCCATCTCCGGAACAGGAGAACATATGCTTGCCATTGGCTAAAACCATAGCGCAGACAGGTTCCCCATCATACAAAACTGTACCATTAATGGATGCTGATTCCGCCCCTGATCCTGATACTGCGGATAGAACGAAAAGCCCGGCGCATAGCTGTGGTATTATTATCCTTCTGGGTATTTTCATGTTCCCTCCCTTTTTCCACCAATTGAAGTTGTATATTGTCAAACGAAGTATAAAAGCATAATAAAATTATGCTCAATCATGTCTCAAAATTCAAGACTTTTATTATTATGAAACGCATGTTGTCGGAGTATGATATCTATGGGGGAATGCACGTTTTTTAGTGTGATTCTAGACAGTTAGTCCCGTTTGAAAATTACGGTTTCATCACCGTTATGGATGGTGCCTTGATGTTGGGGAAGTTGTACGCCAATATGGGTGAGTTCAGCTGCTTGCTTGATTGATTCCTGGTTGGTTTTGGCGCCACAATTTTGAGCATAGGTGAGGAAGGGCATGGATCCCTCGGGAAGATAATGGAAAACCCTTTCAAATTCAGGGGAACCAAACTTAGGGGCGGAGAGGAGTAGTTCTCTTTCCAGCGGAGTCCTGCTGGGAACGGCAAGAATCTGACCTATTTCATATTCCACCGCAGTGGCAAATGCAGTAAATCCATAGGTGCCGGAGACGGCAAATTTCAGGCCGTCATCGTGATAGAGCTCCATATCTCGTAAATCTTTTCTAAGACATTTACTCAGGTTCAAGATCCACACGGAGTCTGAAATATAGGGAGATGTTTTGGACGGTTTTACTTTGCTATGGTGTCCCAAGTTCACTGAGTAAGAGATCTGTGCATTAATCAACTGGGCATTACTGGTGTTGACGAACATGATGAAAAAACGCTGTTCATCCATGGCGTAATATGCCTGGTTGGAAAAGACGATGGAGTTCTTTTTGGGTTGGGTCAGCTTTAACACCACCACACCGATAATGCCGCCAAACAGGCCAACCCCGATCAAGGCTTCAACCACTGCCACAAAACGACCTATGCCATCCGGCTGCATATCGCCGTATCCCACGGTGAGAATAGTGACGAAGTTGAAATAGAGAATGTCAGTGAATGAACTCACCGGCATGCCATGGCAGTATATGACGTTAATCCCGGACATTGTGCAGAACTTGAGAACAATAGAGCAGAGGACCGCGATGGCCACATAAAAAAGGAGGCCGATGCCGAGTACTGATCCCAGGGAGAGGTCGTCAACCTTGTGGATGAATCGGTTTGTAGCTCGTTTGGGAAGTTGATGAATTATGGGGTCGTTGGACATAAGACAATCCCTATAAATCTTATATTAGAGACTTTAAAGCAGGTCTTCTCAGGACGACAGTTGTACCAGAATCCTTTTTGGAAAGCATTAAAAAGCTATACCTAGTAAGGAAATTAGTACCCTCAGGCTTCTGTCATCTTGACCTTCTTATTTTGAGCTCATGCTAATACAATTGCCTCGATCCATGACAGCATTATAACTTCAGGCTGGTAAATAGATTGGCTTTTAAGATATCATAAAATCATTAAGGGAGGGTTCTTGTTTTCAGCTGTACAGATCTGTCCGGCAATCATGCAGGACTGCAAGGGTAGACATGCGCCCAGAGGACCTGTTTTAGGGGAGTCATTTCAGTAAAAGAAAAGGAGCTTGCTGGAATACTACTTCATGATTCTGCCAAGAGAATGAGGAAACTATCCCCAAAAATCAGCACAGGAGTTACATATCCATGAGCACCAGATGGAAGGCGATTCTATCGATTGGTATAATAATCTTTGCCCTGGCGGGAACTCTTCTGTTTTTAAAACTGCGCCTGCAGAGACATCATCAGGACCAAGCCATTGCAGATAAAAAAGAAATTGTTGAGGCTGTTCTCGACTATGCCCGGCAACAGAGTTTTGAGCGTTATGGGAAAAGAATTAAAAGTTTTCTCAATCCCAAGGTGCAATCCAAAAGAGAAATTCTACAAGCCTTTGCCGCAAGAGATAGTGAGCTATTACGGCAAAAAGTCATGCCATTTTTGAAAATTCTTCACAAAGAAAACAGCTATTTTTCGAAAATTTGTTTTGTCCTGCCCGACACCACTCATTTCTTGGTTCTCCATGCGTCACCATTTAAGGAGGGAACTGCTCATTCTGCTTCACACAGGCATTCACCCAAGCAGAGTCTTTTGGCAACCGAGGCAAATAATACCCAGAAAAGTGTGGCGGGCTATGAGGTGACCCATCATGGCCTGGATTATCGTGTGATTGAACCGGTATTCTATGAAGGGCAATATCTCGGGTTAGTGACCTTCAATGTGCAACTGGGTTATCTTCTGGAGGTGTTGACCAAACAGGTGGGACCTGGTTCGTCTTTGGCTGTGAAGACCTCCAAATTACAGGAGGTTTTTTTCCCACCGGCGATGGATAATTATGGTCCCTACCAATTCTTTCCTCCAAACAATCCGTTCTCCCGGAAGCTTCCACTTGGTTTTGATTCTGGACACAAAGAATTAAGGATCAAACTGAACGACAGATTTTATACAATGATTACAGATTTGGAACTGAAAGATTTCAAGGGAGAGCCCATCGCCAGAATTATCCTGCCCTTGGATATCACTGAAGAGGTTAAAGAATTCTGGAGTTCAACTCTTTACTCCATTGTCGCAACCTTGGTTCTTTTCCTTGTGGCGATGCTGGTGTTGTATTTCAGCTTTGGCACATTATTGCAAAAAATTGTGAATTTGAATGAGGCACTTGAGGAATCCAACGAAAATCTTGAAGCGACAGTCCAGGAAAGGACTAAAGAACTGCGCCATGCCCATGAATTTAATGAAACTGTGATCGACGCCATGTTCGATTCATTGGCTATTATTGATGTGAATAATTTAACAATTCAAAGGGTGAACAGGACCTTTCTTGAGAGAATGGGGATGACGAAAGAGGAGGTAGTGGGCAAATTATGCTATGAGGTCATGCACAATCGCAGTACACCTTGCTCAGCGCCGGATGATCCTTGTCCTTTGCACGCCACAGTTGCTGAAGGGAAGACGGTGATCTATGAACATATGCATCACCCTAAGGATGGCCATATCCTCTATGAGGAGGTTGGAACGGCACCTTTGCTGGATAAAGATGGTAACGTTGTTCAGGCCCTGCATGTTTCCCGTGATATTACCGAACGCAAGATGCTCCAGGGGCAGCTCATACAGTCTCAGAAAATGGAGGCAGTGGGGCGGCTGTCAGGAGGGATCGCCCATGATTTTAACAATATATTAACCTCTATCCTGGGCTACAGTGAACTGGCTCTCTTTTCCACAGCAGATGACAATCCCTTGAAAGAAAAATTTAAAACAATATACGGAGCGGGCTTGCGAGCTGCTGATCTGACCAGGCAATTACTTGCCTTCAGTCGTAAACAAGTTATGCAGATGAAGGCTGTGAACCTGAATAATATTATTGAAAATTTAAGTAAAATGCTGCGGCGAATGATCGGAGAATCCATTGAACTGACTTGCCATGTTGATAAACCAGTAGCCAATATTCTGGCTGATCCAAGCCAAATTGAACAGATACTCATGAACCTCGCAGTCAATGCTAAAGATGCAATGCCTCAAGGTGGCAGCTTGTTTATTGAAACAGGTATGATTGATCTGGATGAAGAGTACACGAAGAAACATGATGAACTGGAAGCTGGTCCACATGTGTTATTGACTGTTGCCGACACAGGGACAGGTATGAGCAAGGAGACACAGGCGCAAATTTTTGAGCCGTTTTTTACCTCCAAGGAACTGGGTAAAGGAACAGGACTGGGGTTGGCAACTATTTACGGTATTGTTACTCAACATAAGGGGCATATTTACGTCTATAGTGAACTTGATGCAGGCACAACTTTTAAAATATATTTTCCGGTAAGTAGCCTTGATTTGGAAAAGGAAACAGTGGAGGATCAACCTGAAGTCGTATCTCGAGGAACCGAGACCATCCTTGCAGCGGATGACGATCCTCACATCCGAAGTCTGATTGTCGATTCATTAGAGCCTTTAGGTTACACAGTTGTAGAGGCGTCCAGTGGCGAAGAAGCCTTAAAAATCATAGAGAAGATGAGTGGAAAGATTGATCTGCTTCTAACTGACGTGGTTATGGGTGGAATAACAGGTTTAGAATTGTCAGAAAAAATGTCCCCCAGATGGCCGACAATAAAAGTGCTTTTCATGTCTGGTTATCCCAATGAAATAATTGCACAGCAGGGAATCCTGGAAACCGGGATGCAATTTATCCCTAAGCCACTCTTGCCAAGTAGTCTGTCGAAATCAGTGCGGGAAATTTTGGATGAGGAGCATTAATGAAAGGGGAGAATTTAAACTGGAGTGCACAAAATGGTAACACCCAAACGAGGATTCAGGCCGCTTAATGTTGGGAATTATGCCATCGTTTTGGTCGTTGTTTGGACTTTGGTGATTGTTCTTTCCTGGTATTGGTACCAAAAAAATCACCACGAGGAAACTATTCAGCTGGCTCATTATGTGGCCAGGAGCCATTTTGACAAAGATTATCTCTACCGTTGCTGGAATAGTTATCATGGTGGAGTTTATGTCCCGGTTACCGAGGAGACCAAACCAAATCCATACATACCTCAGGACGAGGTTCCGTTTCGTGATCTTAACCGGCCGGATGGCCAACAGGTTACTTTGGTAAATCCTGCCTATATGACTCGCCAGGTTCATGAGCTTGATACCGACGGTTATCAAATCCGAAGCCATACTACTAGCTTGAAGCCAATTCGCCCGGAGAACAAGGCTACGCCTTGGGAAGCCGAAGGTTTGAAGGCCCTTGCCAAGGGTGAAAAAGAGTATTGGAACATTGTCGAAAACGAGCAGGGGACCAGGGAGCTCCGATTTATCCGGCCTCTGTTTGCCGAGGCAAGCTGTCTTTTGACCTGCCATGGGGATTTGGATTATGAGGGGGGTGATATTCGAGGTGGTATCAGTGTCACTGTGCCTTTATTGCCTTTCCAGGAAGCGCGTCAAGACCACTTACGTATTAACTTTCTTGGTCATCTAGGGGGATGGTTGTTGGGCCTTATCGGTATCGCCCTTGGTTCATATCTCCAATGGCAGAAAATACGCCAGCGGACTCTCTATGGCGAAGAACGGGAAAAACTGATTGAAGAATTGC
>CAYUCH010000142.1:0-9845 GCA_964443295.1 uncultured Desulfobulbia bacterium
TTTTTCCGAACATTTGCTCCCCCCGAAAAGGAGGCGACAAACTAATCGAACTCACCACCCTTGTCAATGACAATTTGGGGATAGATTAACTTTTTTTATTTCAAGAAAAATTTCAATAATTCCAATAAAATCCATAACTATGGAGCATCTGGAAAATGAGGCTGAATAAAGTCGCAATTTAGCGTAGTTGGAAAATCCTTGTTGAAAGAATATGCTTTGAAATATTCCTATTCAGAAGACAGGGTCACATCGTCACCCTGATGGATAGCCACTCTGTTTCTGCCAGACTCTTTGGCAAAATAAAGTGCCTCATCTGCAGCACTGACAATCTCATTAACAACTGATGCCGGAATAATCGGCCATGTTGCCACTCCTAAACTGATGGTCACCCGGAGATCCTGGCCCGCCCAACTAATGGTGGTGTTCTCCACAAGTTTTCTCAATCTTTCTGAAAGAACATTGGCATCATGTAAGTCATTGCCCGGGGCAACAATCATGAATTCCTCACCACCATAACGACACACAGCTTCTCCAGTTCGAATATTCCCTTTCAAAAGAGCAGCCACTTCTTTGAGTACAGCATCACCGGCGGCATGACCATATTTATCGTTTACCCGCTTGAAATGGTCGATATCTAATAAAATGACTGAAAGTGCACTACCGTGTCGCAACGAACGTGAAAATTCTTCCCGAAGACGACGCATACCAAAGCGACGATTTAAAATTCGTGTCAACCAGTCAAGAGCTGCCATTTCACCAATTTTTCGATGCAGCAAAGCGTTCTGCAAGTATGCTGCCACGTGGTTGCCCAACATCTCGACTAACTGCAGTCTTTCTTTGGCAAGGTAGGTGACCAGACTGGGCAGTACCATAATCCCTACAGTTCGACTTCCGGTGACCAGAGGCACAATAATAATACTATCCGGCCTCACATGGTCTGTTCCCGAGGGAACTGTGATTTCTTTTAAACAACTTTCCTCAGGCGGTATCTCCAGAACATCTCCATTCTTTATGGCTTGAAACATCTCATCACTGAGACCATCCATGGTTGCTGGGAGGCGCATACTTTCATCAAGCCCTGTAACTACCAGCAAGTCTAGTTCCTCTGCCTGGAGACTATAAAGAATCCCACCCAAGACACCTGGTGCACTTAACATAGCTTGAAGAATATGCGCAGCGACTTGCTTCGGATCTACGGTGGTGGAGAGATCAGACATAAGGTTTCGAACCAATCTCTCCTGGGCAATGGAATCGGCAATGGCCACAGTCATTTCATTGAACGAATGCGCCATCTCACCGATCAAATCATGGCTTCTCACCTCAAGATTATAGGCGAACTGAAAATTGTCATCACCATAAGCCGCCTGATCCAGGCTGGAGATAATTTTCCGCATACCATAATGAACACGGGCAAGCTCTCTGGAAACCAATATTTTGAAGAGGAAAAAATTGGACAAGCCGACTAAAAATCCAGCCGCAACACACATGACAAAAAACGGTAGTGTAAGAGCTGCTTCTGCATTCAAGGTATATTTGACAAAAAGTGGAAAGAGCAAACCGACAAACACACCAAAAGTCAGCATTGTCAAAAACAATGTCTGAAAAACACTTCTCCGTAAAAGTGCTTTCCACTGAAACCCGACTCGACCTGCGTTGTCGTGTTCAATCTCCTGCGACATGTTCTCTCCTGCCACGGTTTATTGATGATGCTATACAGCCTGCGCCAAAACCATTATCTATATTCACCACTGCTACACCAGGCGCACAGCTATTCAACATGCCCAACAAAGCGGCAAAGCCCCCAAACCCGGTACCATATCCAACACTTGTTGGCACAGCTATAATCGGTTGAGACACCAAGCCACCTACTACACTGGGTAAGGCCCCTTCCATGCCTGCTACAACAATCAACACAGTTGCTGTTTCCAATACAGATCTTTGTGACAGTAGACGATGCAATCCTGCCACACCCACATCATACACTTTTTCAACCCTATTTCCCAAACTCTCAGCGGTTATTCTCGCCTCTTCCGCCACCGGGATATCAGAAGTACCAGCAGCAAGAACAACTATTTGACCACCTTGCTGATCACCTGACTCTACAATTTCACCAACGATCATCCTTGCTTCCTGATGGTAAGTCAAATTCGGCAATGACTTGAGCACAATAGCGGCTTTTTCAGATGATACGCGAGTTGCTAACACAGGGTGAGTGTGTTGGATTAATTTTTCTAGAATATCTATGAGTTGCGCGGCATCCTTATTTTCACCGAACACTACTTCTGGCCTGCCAGTGCGCAAACTGCGGTGATGGTCCAAATGAGCACAGGAAATTTGCTCTGCCGGCCAATGTCGTAAAGCACCTAGGGCTTCATCCACCGAGCAATTTCCAGCGTGTACATTTTTGAGTAATTCGTGAAGTGCCTTTTGATCCATGAGAAAAAACGTATAGAATTAGCTTTCCTATATAATCTTTCTGGTGGTGAGTATGTTGGCAAAAACTATGAGTACTTAATTGAGATTACCATGGCGTATGTTCAATAGAAAGAAAAATAAGGCCAGGATAGACCTTTTAGCATTGAACTTAACTACCCAGGCATGCTATGAATGCCCGTGTTTAGCAACCTTCAATCAGGCACTCATAAAACAACTATGTCCCAAAAAAACACGCCATTTACACACCGCCAACCTCGCACATGGCGCAAGGTTGTCTTCCAGGCCCCAAATGCATTTGCTGACTGGGCTGCCAGTGCGCTCTTCACCATCACAGGAAACGGTGTGCAAACCGAACCTGGAGAAACACCTGACACCCAAACCCTCATCGGTTATATCAATACTGACTCAAATGAAAAACGCACCGAAGGAAAAATAAATGACCTGCTCACACATCTGTCCTCATCTTCAGTGGAGTCAAAAGAATCACATTTAAATGCCAGCAATATTGAAGAGGAAGACTGGGGTGCACTGTGGAAAGAAAAATTCAAGCCAGTCTATATAAGTGAAGGACTAGTAGTTTGCCCATCCTGGGATTTGATAGCGCCAACAACAGAATTGACAGTCGTGGCTATTGACCCGGGTATGGCATTCGGAACCGGCCTCCACGCCACAACCCAATTAGCTTTGCAGATCACCGAATCCTGTTTTCAGGACCAACAACCGCCATCCACTGTCTTGGACATTGGCACAGGAACCGGAATCATTGCCATTACCAGCGCCCTCTTTGGTGCTGAAAAAGTGGTTGCCACCGACATAGACCCCGATGCAGTTCATGCCGCCCAGGAAAACATCAATCGAAACAACACCTCTCAGACCGTCCGAGTGGGTTGCCACAATCTTTCTGATATTGTTGATTCTTTTGATCTGGTCATCGCCAATATAACCCATGACGTGCTCTTGGAGATGGCCACCGACTTAGCCAGGCTCACCAAGGATTCCGGCCGACTCATCCTCACAGGGCTTTTGGCTGGTCGACAGACAGATAGTATTATTACTGCATTAAAAAAATTGGGCTTTCCAGAGCCAGATATTTTCCCAAAAGATGAATGGACTGCCCTGCTTTTCAGAAGGAAATAGACAGGCAAAAGGAACTCTTCATCAGATATGCGCAGATTTTTCATCACACCTTCCGCAGTATCGGAAGACAATGTTGTCATAACCGGCCCTGAGGCCCATCACCTCCACTCTGTTCTTCGCCTAAAATCTGGTGAGAAAATCATTCTCTTTGATGGCACAGGCTGGACATGCAGTGCCAAAATCGAAGACATCTCTCAAAATGCCGTGCACTGCTCCATCCTATCAACTGATACAGCTAAACAATCAGGGCCATCTCTCCACCTTGGGCAGGCACTTCTGACCGGCTCAAAAATGGACCTTATTTGCCAAAAATCAACTGAATTGGGCATCTCCACAATCCAGCCATTTGTGTCAAAACGGTGCACAGTAAATAAAAAATCAGAAAAACAAATTTCCCGTTGGCAACGGATCATTTTAGAAGCTTGCAAACAATGCGGACAGTTCATTATTCCTGAAGTGCTGCCGCCAATGGCATTATCCAAACTTTTCGAAAAAACAGAACACTATGATTACAAGTTTATCTTCTATGAGGAGATGGAGCAGACCAAAGAACTGAACGATCTTTTTGCTGAAGAAAAGAAAAGTACCATGCCCGATTCCATTTTCTTTTTAATCGGACCCGAAGGTGGCTTTACAGAAGATGAAGTAAACCAGGCTCAGAAAGCTGGCTTTATTCCTGTTTCTCTTGGCCGCCTGATATTACGAGCTGAAACTGCCTCCATTTCGGCCACGGCAATTTTACAATACCTTCTTGGCAATCTACGTCACAAATAAACCGGAGAAAAAAGAATGAGAGCAGTTGTTCAGAGAGTGAGCCAGGCCAGTGTTACAATTGCCGGTAAAATAGATGGAGAAATTGGCCAGGGGTTACTCGTTCTTTTGGGTGTGCATAAAGACGACACGGACAAAGACGCTTCATATCTGGCTGAAAAATGTGTCAACCTTCGTATTTTCGAAGATGACCAAGGTAAAATGAATAATTCCTTAGTAGATGTTAGCGGATCCATGCTGGTGGTCTCACAGTTCACCCTTTATGGTGATTGCCGTAAAGGACGTCGCCCTTCATACAACGATGCCGCCCCGCCGGAACAAGCCAACCGTCTGTATGAAATTTTTGTGAGCGAAGTGGAGAAACACGAAATTAAGGCGGAGACAGGCACCTTTCAGGCCATGATGGAAGTAGGACTTATTAATGATGGACCTGTAACGATACTCGTGGATTCTACTAAAACCTTCTAATTTGCAGCAAAAAACCAACTTTATCATTCCTTCTCGACTTTTCTATTGAAAGGAGAAGTAAACCGAAGACACTTCAACCATAATCTACGTAAATTTTCTTTAGCCTCGTCATCGGCCAGGCAAACTGACAGGCGATCAAACTCAGCTTTTCGGTAACAGTCGAGTAGCCAAACAAAGACTTTCTTCTAAATGTCCTCTTTTGCCTTTAATTTGCAGCTATCTGTTCACACTCTTCCCGCGAATTTCAGGCACCGGACGTGAACGTGCCCAAGATTTCAAGGTGGTCCCATTGGGAAATGCCGTAATAGTGGGGCCTTCAAACCGGAAGGTCGAGGAACCTCCACCATATTGTGTTTTGAGCCCAGCAGTTACAGGAACTCCCCATGCTTTCGCAAATGCTGTGACCAATCGTCGTCCGTCAGGGCCAGCCCCCACACGGCAACCGTGAAACTCTGCACTACCAAAACTTGAGAAAATCCATGCAAGCGGTGAGACGAAACGGGCTAAAGACTTTAGGAAAGTGACACCGAATTCAGAGCTATAATCGCTTCCTTTCCCTACCGTTAACCCCATCGACCCCGGACTGCCATGACCGTGAAAACGCAAAAGAACAACCTTTCCCGTAGAAGCTTTTGCTTTAATCTTCTGCATAACCACTCTCACACCACCACACATTCCGAAGTTAATAATCGGTTTTCCACCTGCTCTCCGTATATCATCATCCTCAAGCCCCATATCTTTTGGATTTGTCAGATCTACAGAATCGATTACAGAAAGATTCTTTCCCTGGATCAGGGCACGCCATGTATTTTCCCCAATTACACCGTCCACACCTAAAGTGGGTTTTTCCTCCTGAAATTTTCGAACCGCTTTACGGGTATTTTTGCCATAAATTCCATCAACCACAATGTATGTACCTTGGCGCATATTTCGGTTGATAAGGATTTGAGCACTAACAACGCTAGGAAGTCGGTCGCCATAACGAAGAAGTGGATACATACGTGATTCCTCCATAAAAAAGATTTGATGTGAGCTGGACACCGAAATTCAATGTTAACTAACAATAAGAGGTTATGTATTTACGGTATAATGAAAACCAGGTAGTTGCAATGGTCAAAAAGAAAAATTGAAATTTTCTAATGCGCTTAAATGAAAACTCTGCAGACTAGTAAGAGAATTTTTTAATCTGCGGTTTGTCCATATTTTTGCTGGATGTGCAATTGTTGTTTCGAGTTGAAAGTGAATATCAGCCATCCTTTTTGACTCATTAAAGAATTTCTAATCATTTTCTGTATCTGAGTGGGCATACTGGTGGTATTTCAGCCAGAGCCGTCGCAAATTTTCCTTGGCCTCTTCATCGGCCAGGCAATCGGAAAGACTGTCAAATTCAGCCTTTTGACCTGCATCCACCGGCTTTACTTTGAGTGGAGGTTTTTCCTTTTTCCTTTCAGTTGGCTGCGAAAGTGTTGTATCGAGTTGAAAGCGAATATCGGTGATTTCCTCCTGGCCAAGCCTGCTATTGATCTTCTCCAAGAGTTCAACTTTCTGCAAATGTAATTGCTGCATCCAGACAGAATCAGTCACATTCACCCACAGGACATCGCCCCGAATAACCGACGGATTGGCACGCTTGGCAATCTCTTGCCCCACTGCTTTGTCCCAGAACAGGAAAACCTGATGAAGGGCCAGGCGTCGATGCCATTCTCGCCTGGAAAAAAACCCAGACAGCACTCCACCAATGGGAGTTATTTTTCTTTTTACAGCCATGTAATCATATACTCCATACTACTCGATCAAAACAGTCGTGCTTTGCAAAATGAGTTGAATGAAAACGGTGAAAAGATCACGACAAAGTATCTCCCGCACCCCCCTGACGCTTTTTCAATTGCCAGGTCAATATTATGATGGAACCCAAAAAAAGTGGAATACTGATAAGCTGAGAGGTCGAGAGAGCACCTCCGAAAAACTCGCCTCTCAAATCGTTTCTCAGGTACTCAATGACAAAACGGCTCATACTATATGGAATAAGCATAATAAAAAACTGCAGACCGGCAAGGCGCTCGAAACGCATGGTATAGAGTAGAAGCAGGCAGATCAACCAGGCACTGATTATTGACAATATGGGTGTAGGATGCAGGAATTGCTCCATATACTCAGGATGCTCGGACAAAGCCAGGGGGTAAACGCCATCCACGATACGATACTGAATCCCCCACCACCAATCAGTCACCTTTCCATAACAACACCCTGCCGCAAGGCAACCGATTCGACCGGCTCCCAGTCCGGCAACGATGCAAGGTGCTAGTATGTCAGCCATTGTAAAATAAGGAAGTTTTCGAATAAGAACATATGCCGAGACAGCAACAAAACTAACGAGAAGGCCACCGTAATAGACCAATCCGCCGTTCCAGAATTCAAATATTTTCAAGGGATGGGACCAAAAATCGGTAAAATAGAGATCTGGCTTTTCAAAAATGGCATGAAAAAGCCGTCCTCCCAGTACTCCTCCAGCTACGGCGATAAATGCAATATCATAGAAATAAACCTGGCGTATCTTATAATATCTGGCCAATGGCAAGGCAATCTGCAGGCCGACGGCAAAAGCAACAGTAAGGAAAAGAAAATACCCCGACAATGTATACGAACCGATATGGTAAACCGGCTTTAAAAACTCATATGGTCCCATAATATTATCGAATTGCCAGAGAGGTTCCCATGGCCTAGTGATGGTTAATTGCTATTTCTCGGTATTTAAAAACTGCCTCAAACAACAACGCACACAGACTAGCAAATCACCAGACAAGGTGCAATCCGTTTACCAAAGAGACTGTCGAATGGAATAATTCCAGAAACACTATACTTCATTGTTGATACTATTGGGGCAGGATCAGTTGCAGAATGCAAGGCTATTTACATTAAAGCCTTGCCTGATTCCCAACAAATCTGTATATAAGACGTGATTTTGCGGGCCGTCATTCCGGCATACCCGGGTTGACGGCCTTTTTTTATTCAACCAATGGTCACAGGTTTTAGCATAAAGCAAGCCTGTTATCAGATAGCAAGTAAAGAGTAAAGACATGGGATTTCGTTGCGGTATTGTAGGTCTGCCCAATGTGGGTAAATCAACTATTTTCAATGCACTCACCTCCGCCGGCATTGAGTCGGCTAATTACCCGTTCTGCACCATTGAACCCAATGTGGGCATGGTGCCGGTACCCGATGAACGGTTGACCAAACTGGCTACACTGGCCAATACCAACAAGACCATCCACGCTCAAATGGAATTCGTGGACATTGCCGGCCTGGTCAGCGGCGCCAGTAAAGGGGAAGGGTTGGGCAACCAGTTCCTCGGCCATATTCGCCAGGTGGATGCCATCGCCCACGTGGTGCGCTGTTTTTCCGACCCCAATATTGTCCATGTTGATGGCGACATCGATCCATTACGGGACAGGGATGTCATTAATACCGAACTGATCCTAGCCGACCTTGACTCTGTTGAGCGGAGACTTGAAAAATTACGTAGCCGCGCCAAATCAGGAGACAAACTTTTCAGGGCCCAGGTGGTAATTCTGGAAGAGTTACAAAAACTATTGGATAACGGCACCCCGGCCCGCACCTTTCAGACCGACGACATTGGGCAGGCCTTGTTAAACGAGATGTGCCTGTTGACCTCTAAACCGGTACTTTATATTGCCAACGTTCTTGAAGAAGAGATTTCTTCCGGCAACCAATGGGTAGAAAAGCTGGATACTGTTGCCAAGGAAGAAAATGCTGCAGTAATAATGATTTCCGGGGCCATTGAAGAAGAATTAAGCGCCCTGTCCCCGGAAGACCAGGAAGATTATCTGGCGGAAATAGGGTTGTTGGAATCAGGCCTCAACCGTTTGATTCGAGCCGGTTATGAACTTTTGGGATTAAAGAATTTCTTTACTGTAGGGGAAAAAGAAACCCGGGCCTGGACTATCCGGGATAACACCCTTGCCCCCCAGGCTGCCGGCGTTATCCATACTGATTTTGAAAAAGGATTTATACGGGCTGAAATTATCGATTACCAGGATTACATAAATTGCGGCAGTGAAGCAGCAGCAAAAGAAAAAGGGCTTTGGCGTTTGGAAGGAAAAGAGTATGAAGTGAAAGATGGTGACTGTATTAACTTTCGCTTCAACGTTTAATTCTAGAAATATATTCGGGGTTCCCAAAGATGCTGAAAATCAACGAAAAGCAACTTATCTGTCAATCGGTTATTGGTGAAATCACTTCTCCCTTGGGCGGTGCAAACCCATACAGAGTGAATCCCGACGGTGAACCGGACGTTTATCCCGGTGTGGGTGGTATTACCTATAATCTACGAATTGGAGATAAGGCGGGTGGCATCTTTGGTGACCATGTTGAACCTGGGGTAAGCATCAGCAATTTTACCCAATTTCAAGGACAACCTGCTCCCAACCGCGCATTAAACATATTCTCATGCGTCGGTAATACAGCGACCGTAGTTTCAGGGAAAGCAGAGGGGAAAACCGGTCGGGTCACCGGCAAACATGGTGGCATTGAGCATGTACTCATTGATTTTGAGCCGGACATTTTAGATGACCTGGTCATTGGCGATAAAATTCAGATCAAGTCTTATGGCGTTGGTCTTCAACTTATTGACTATTCCAACATTAAAATTCTCAACCTTGATCCTGCTCTGCTCAAGGCCATTGCCCCTAAAGCATTAAAGGATGGACGCCTGCAGGTGCCGGTAACCCATGAAGTCCCAGCCCGGATTATGGGTTCTGGAATCGGCGCCTCCCAAAGCCATACCGGCGATTATGACATCCAACTCTTTGATGATCCCACTGTGGCGGAATATGGCCTGGATGACTTGCGACTGGGTGATCTGGTTGCCATCCGTGATGCCGACGCCACATATGGCCGTATTTTCAAAACAGGTGCGGTTGTCATCGGTGTTATTGTCCATTCCGCATGTGTCCTAGCTGGTCACGGTCCAGGTGTCATGATTATCATGTCTTCCCGGGATGGTCTCATCGAAC
>CAYUCH010000143.1:0-9801 GCA_964443295.1 uncultured Desulfobulbia bacterium
GGTTCAAGGGTTCAAGGGTTCAAGGGTTCAAGGGTTCAAGGGAAAATGATAAATAAACAAATGAAAATAGGGAAGATAATTGTCAAAAATGGTGTTTTCCGGGCTTCACGTCTTTATCCCTGCTTTTTAAAGTTGACCCAAAAGGCAGAACCAACTACAAATACCTGAATTCTGTATTCTTTGTCTTGTGAAAAAGAACATTTTTTTAGGATAGATCATGATAACAATTGCAACCCTAGGCCCGAAAGGCTCCCATGCCGAAACAGCGGCCAAACAATATGATCCAAATGCGGAGATACGTCTTTTTCCACGTATTTCCCTAATCAAAGAGGCCTTTGAAACAGGTGACACCGACCTTGCCGTTATTCCAATTTACAACACAAGGGAAGGTGAGATCAGAGAGTATTTCCGAGCCATTGTTGAACAGAAACGAGGAGCCTGGATTGACAATGTCGTCCTGCCAGTGAACCTTTCGCTCGGAAGCCTGGATATAAACACGCCTCTGCGTTTTCTTGTTGGTAAAAGCCAGGTTCTGCGCCAATGCGAAGAATACATTACCGATCAATTTGGCGAGATTTCCCTTATCACCACCCAGGATATGGAAAAATCAATTTCGGAAATTAAACAGAACAACCAAATGGACTTTGGAATCATTGAAGCGGAGACCGTGCTTTCCGAATACGGTTTCCAGATCAGGGAACGTGAGGTCGCCCCCCATAACCGAACCCGATATGCGGTGCTCGGCACGGAGATGTCCCCGGCCGGCGGCTACGATGCCACTTCAATCATCACTACTCCCCTGAGAGATAGAGTAGGACTTCTCTTTGATATCCTTGGAGAATTTTCAAGGCGGGGTATCAACCTTCTGGATCTCCGTTCAAAGTCAGACATCAAAACCCAGAAGCTGCAAATATACGTAGAAGCGGAAGGCCATAGCCAGGACACAGAGATTCAAGCAGCCCTTGAGCGCATTGAAAACCAGATCATCCAGGAACCCGGGGTTATTAAAATCCTCGGCAGTTACCCCCGGGTGGACATGCGCACCAAACTCATCAATAGCTGTGGATTTATCGGCACCGGTGCCATGAGTGCCTGGTTTGCCAAGCGCTTAGAGAGCGAAGGATATAAAACTTTACTTACCGGGCGTAGTACGGAAATGAAACCCGATGAGATGATTCCCCAGGTTGACGTGGTCTTTGTCTGCGTACCCATCAGTAAGACAGTTGAAACCATTGAACAATACGGTCCTCTTTTAAAAGATGGTCAGGCCCTTATTCTGCTGGCCGGTGAGGCGGAATCCACCTTAGAATCCGCCCTGACAGCAACGCTGCAGGGGGTAGAGGTTATGTTGGTCCATAATCTCTGGGGTCCCCAGGCTGCGACCATGAAAGATAAAAATGCCTCGGTGGTCCGCACGCCTCGAAGTGGTTCTCTGTGCAGTGAGATAGAGGCCTTTCTCTATAAACATGGGGCAGACATCTGCCACGACAGCCCATCCATTCATGATCAGCTCATGGGGGTCGGTCAGAAACTGCCCACCTCCATTTCCGTAGCTCTGGCGGCGACCCTCAAAGATAATAAAATACCCACCGAGCAGATTGATAGTCATTCCACTCTGACTTCCCTCTATGGCATTCTGGCCATGTCCCGCATTCATAATCAGAATCCACGAACCTACGCGGAAATCATGGCCACCCATGGTGAAGGCCGTAAGATCATCAAGGATTTTATTAGCAATTTAAATTCAATCATCGAGCTCTCCGAGGCTGGCGATATAAATGGTCTTGAAGAGGTAATGGAAGAAAATCGCCAATACCTTTCCGATGAATTTCTGGATGGGTGCATGCAGCAATCATTGGCAGTTGATGAAACGTTGGGGAAAATTATTAAGACTTGAAGAAATAGTACAAAATTAATTAACCACAAAGAGCACAGAGTTCACTAAGGCACAAGCTGTAATAATGAAACTTTCTCTGTGGTCTCTGTACCCTCTGTGGTAACAAAATGCTTATAACAACTAATAAACATTAATCAAAACCTTGACCTCTATGCCAAGTTTACTCACCTATGCCGCCCCTCCTCTTGTGGGAGCCTTCATCGGATATATGACAAATTATGTGGCTATTCGGATGTTATTCCGACCGCTACGCCCTTGGACCATTTTCGGCTTGCGTGTCCCACTCACACCTGGAGTTATCCCCTCACGGAGAGGACAACTTGCCAATAATATCGGTGAAATGGTGGGCGAACATCTCCTCACTAATACCGATGTACAAAGGGCAATCAACGAGCAAGGATTTCAGCAGGAACTGCGCCAACTCATTCAGGGCAGGGTCTCAAGCTTTCTCGCCAAAGACCTCGGTCCCATTGAAACAGTGATCCCAGAACGTTTCCGAGGTCATTTTCTGGCTGGCATGAAGATCATGCGCTGGCGCTTTCTTAAGCATCTTCACTGCCATCTCACCAGCGATCCGGTTCTGGAAAAATTCGCCGACAAAGTCACGACACATATTGATGAATTCTTAGCCCACCCACTCAGTGAGAAGATATCCAAGGAAGATCAGGACGATCTCGTTCAATTCATTGAAAACAGTGCCAGCCGTTTGCTTGACTCTGACGAAGTGGATAACTGGTTGAAAGAAAAAACATCTGCATGGCTGCATGGCTTAAAGGAAGAAGAGCGTGGCCTGAACCAATTGCTGCCCGAGGATCTCACCACCCTCATCCTGAAAAAAATAGAAGAGGTGACGCCGGAATTTCTGGAAAAACTTGCCCAGCTCCTCCAGGAACCGGAAACCCAGCAAAAAATGGCTCATGGCCTGGCCGCTGCGGTTGGGAATTTCGCTTCCAGCCTGGGACCCATGGCAGCACTCTTAGGAAATTTTCTCAATCCTGATACAATCGCAGAAAAAATCCTCGGCTACTTGCAGGATAAAGGTGATGATATCAAGAAATTTCTCCTGGATGACCAAGTTCGGGAGCAGACTGCCGCCTTTCTGGTTGAACAGGCCAATGCCTTTTTAACAAGGCCCGTTGGTGGTCTTATTTCTAAAATCGACGACTCCACCATGGATCAAATCGCTGCAGGCTTGGCCGGCCAACTTTCCACCTTGCTCAAAGATCCTGTTACCGCTCAAACCATTGCCGATATATTCCGAGGTGAATTAACTAAACGGCAGGACCGCCCCTTAAATGAAATTCTTACGGAGTTCCTTGGCCAAGAAAGGCTTGAGTCAGGCAGGCAATGGGTAGGGGGAGAATTGGTTTCCGTGATTCAAACCGGTGGTGTAAAGCGGATGATCGATAAACTGGTCACCAGCCTCCTGGAAGATAAGCTCCTTAAAGCACCTATCGGCCCCTTGGCCGATTTCCTGCCCAAAGCCATTGTTGAAGGTATTGACGACTTTCTCCTGCAGCAGGTTACCGATGTTTTGGGACGGGAAGTCCCAGGGTTAGTGGATTCGTTGGGTTTTAAAGAGATGGTTACCAAGAAGGTAAATGGCCTGGACCTTCTTCATTTGGAAGGGCTGTTGCTTTCCATCATGCAGGAACAGTTCAAATATATAAATCTCTTTGGTGCCCTGTTGGGATTTTTCATCGGCCTGGCCAACCTCTTTTTACTCAGGCTTGGCTAGATCTTATCCAGATTCCATTTCATTAAGTAACGACGAGAGTGCAGGCTTAATTGACTTTGCAGAAAAGGTATCCTCAATGAGCTGGTAACCTGAACTACTCATTCTCTCCCATTGTTTTTCATCGTCATACAGCGTAATGACTTTGGAAGCAAAATCTTCAGCCTTATCTGCAATAAAAAATGATCCTTCCTCTGAGACAGGGAATCCCTCGGCGCCGATACTTGTTGTGACAACCGGCAGGCCAAAAGCAAGACTCTGGCCAATCTTTCCCTTTAATCCAGCGCCATAACGCAAAGGTGCCACAAATACCCGCGCTTGATCAAAATATGGTTTCACATCTGGGACATATCCAGTCACCGTAATCGTATTATCCTGGAGATCAACAATCTCCCTGGGTGGTTTATTACCGACAACTACAAGCTCTATATCGGGATGCTTTTCTCGAATAATTGGTAAAACTTCTCTTACAAACCAGATTACCGCATCGCCATTGGGCGGATGAAGAAAATTACCAATAAACATCAACCCATTTCTTTCTGAAAATGGTTGGGGATCTGGTTCGATTTCATGGACATTGGGAACCAGGATGAGTTTTTCCGTAAATCCTTCATCACTCAGAATCTGTTTTTCCTCTGGGCTGATTGCTATCACAAGATCCGCTGTCTCTGCGAGCTCAAGCTCAATCTTTTTCCAACGTTTTGCTGCCTGTTCAGCTCCTTTACAATTTTCCACAGTCGCCCGGCGACTTTCCCGGATATAATGAAGGTCAACGGTATCGTAGATTAGTTTGGCGCTGCTGTGGCGCTTGATACTATCCATGTATTGACCGGCAAAATGAGGGCGGCAAATCCAGGCTGCATCTAAACCAGGTCCGATGCGGCGTATTTCTTTTTCAAATGAATGCCGCCCGTAATACACAAGAACACCAAGTTGCTGAAGC
Organism: uncultured Desulfobulbia bacterium; assembly: GCA_964443295.1. Classification (GTDB taxonomy): domain Bacteria; phylum Desulfobacterota; class Desulfobulbia; order Desulfobulbales; family CG2-30-60-27; genus CAYUCH01. The sequence goes on from CAYUCH010000143.1 coordinate 4,576, forward strand.
TTCTCGGTGTATCCTTCCTGATACTCCAGGCTATGGGGCCAGAAGATGACCTGCCAGCCTGCTGACACCATCATCTCAATAAGAGAAAAAAGACGCAGAGAGCCGGAATCACGGTCCGGGGTCGGGACCATATTTTCAACCACTAGAATCCGACCGGCAGCATGTCGGTCGAGATGGAGATCAAAAGTGGAATCAACGGGCAAATGGGTAGTTGTCAGCTGCTCTTGCCATTTACTACGAAATTTCTCTCTATTGACTGCCTGATAACGCTTCATCCCTTGACTGGTATCAACACCACAGGTCTGTCCCTCAAAATGAACCACCCTGGCCAAAGGCTGATAGATGACTTTGAAACCTGCATGTCTCACTGCCATGGCCAGGTCGGTGTCCTCATAATAGGCCGGGGCATATTGCTGGTCAAAACCACCCAGCTCATCAAATAAATTCTTTTTTATAAGCAGACAGGCGCCGGAGCAATAATCCACCTGTCGCAGATAATTAAATGTAGGTTCTTCGGGATTCTCCCATTTACCAATATTGGCGGCTGAACCGTCCTGCCAGATCATCCCTCCCGCCTCCTGCAGACGACCATCAGGGAAAAGAAGTTTTGCTCCTACCAGCCCGACGTTATCATGGTTTTCGTGGGCTTGCAGCATAGCGTCCAGCCAACCATCTGTAACCATGGTATCGTTATTTAAAAAGACCAGGAACTCTCCCTGGGCAGCCTTGGCTCCAGCGTTACAGGATCCCACAAAACCAATGTTTTTCTCATTCTTGAGATAGCGGACACCTTCCATGCTCTGCACCATCTCAGAAGTATCATCTGTGGATCCATCATCGACAACGATGACTTCGCAAGCCATCCCATCGGTGTTTTCATGAATGGATTTAAGGCAATTAAAAGTAAAAATACTCTGATTGAAAACAGGGATAATAATGGATATCTGGGGAGTCTTAGATGTACCTAAACAGAGAGGCTCCCAATGTTGGGAGAAGTCAATTACGATGGGTGATAATTTTGAGGAACGATGGTAACGATGGCGTTGGGCCCACACCTTGCGAAAAAAAGCACCGATGCCTTTATCACGGAAATACATCCATGAGAGGAGAATCAATTGCCTGAAACGCTGGAAGCTATGCATTACGCTCATACTTTACCTGGAACAAGATGCTCAAACCACAGCTGCCCCAAATCATCCTGCTAGAATATTTTTCTAATCGATAATGAAACCAACTTAAAAGCCCCCTCACCCACGCCCGGATCAAGGCGAATTAATTTACCAAGGTCGCTGTTCAACAGGGGAATATATATTTCGTTTATCCCCTGTTGTACTGGATGCTTTATAGATCTCTTTTCAGAGAAGGGATAGCCTAGACTAAAAGACTCCGAATAGAACAACTGTAATTTCGTATTTATGGACGAGACCAGTTCGACTTTCACCACATATTCTTCTTCAGCCTTAAAGTCGATCTCCTCAAAAAGCAAGACCGGATCCTTACCAGTCGATTTGATTTCCAATTCAGATCCATTTCCATGGTCAATATAAATTTCTGCATGTCCAGCAGCCTTGACTGAGTGCCTGTTACCTTCGGACAGGGTAAACAATACATCATCACTCTCTGAGAAAGCGTGTCTGGCAAAGGGAAAAAATAAATCTTGTTTCAGTTTAGGAACAATCGGCAAAGCCCTTTCAACCAATTCCTCAAGCACGAGATCTGGTTTTTCCTCTTCGACGTATTTTTCTAAAGAAGGCCGGTTGATCTGCTCCCATACAAAAGTTGCCCTTCCGAAGTACTCAGAAAAATACGGCTGGATGGCAGTAAAAAATGAATCTCTGAAAACCAAGGCCTTCAAGTGAGATTTCTCGTTGACTGTTGTGAATGGATGACGAAAATTCTTGTGCTTGGGCGTATCTCTTTTGGCAGAACGGGATAAATTAAAAACTGGTTTGTCATCGGAATACTGTTTTCGCATGCCGATGAAGTTAGCCAAATCTCCTCCTATTCTTCTCTGGGATAAATAATCATCTACACCATATAAAACCGGCGTGATTTGCTCTGGAAAAAGAGAGGCTATTGCCTGGGCAATATCATACTGCGCAAAGTTTGCACCATATTCGTTCCAATGCGTGTCGGCTTGGAAATAGAGGCGGAAACGGTTCTTTTTATTCTTGAGCAAAGATTCCCTAAGATCAACCACCGGCACCTCGGTATTCTGGGAAGCATACTGGACAATCTGGTCCAAAGCGGATTGCCCATCAATTTTATTAATGTAATCTGGTAAATATTCCGGATAAATGGTGTGCTTATTGGGAGCCACCAAAAAAACATATTGAATGCCCTTTTCCTTGAGCCAGTAATATTTCGCTTCCAACGTTCTGACAAAGGCCCGTAAGGTACGATCGCCGTATTTATTTACATTTCTATAATCACCAATCGGATCTGAATATTTTTCGCCACTGAGGAATAACCAGCCATTCTGTCCTATAACAACGTTGGAAGCCGGTGAATCACCTATACCAAATTTTATGTGGTTATACAGGTCGGCCATGATATCTCTGAAACCAAAGTGATCCTGGTAATATGTATCAAAGGCCTGGGGAAATTTCCGTAAGTCCTTCCTGCTTCGCGGCAAGGCAGGCATGGAGGCAAGGTTTCTGTTCTCCACTGCCGATACCTTTTGGGTATCCAGAAGAAGGCTGCCGGCAATTGGCGCTGAAATAAGCGCCATAAATAGGCAGATAAGTATGGAGGAGAATATCTTATTTGTATTCATTAGTTTGCTCAGAAACCTGTCCTAAAAACGAAAATAAATAAAAGGATTATAGGTTGAAGCGGAAATTTTCATGACCGAAATAAATACCAATCCACTCAATAGAATTATTTTGGGGGCAAGGGTGTACCACACTACCGCAGGACCTTTCTTTGACAACAGGGTATTTATGGAATCTTTTAGAAAGCCGTAAACCGGAGTTGCGAGAAACACACCTGCCAGCAAAGCAATCCGGGCCTCGTTATTGAGAAACATTCTCATACTGCTGTACAGTTCTGCAGAGTCCCCCACACCAAACATGGCGGAAAAATACTGAAGTGCCAGCGAAAGAGTATCGGCTCGAAAGAGAACCCAGGCCAACATGACAACCAGCAATGCATAGCCATGCCGCAAAGGACGCCATGTTTTTTCCAGCAGGTGGGCAAGCCCAGCCCGCTCAACAACTAAGAACAACCCGTGTACAAAGCCCCAAACCATAAAATTCCAGCTTGCCCCATGCCAGAATCCGCACAACAAAAATACGATGAGCAAATTCATATAAATTCGCATGGGAGGAACGCGGCTGCCACCAAGAGGAATATAGAGGTAATCCCTGAACCAGGAGGACAATGAAATATGCCAACGTCGCCAGAACTCCTGAATGGATTGCGAGATATATGGATAGTTAAAATTCTCGAGGAATTTGAAACCAAACATTCTTCCTAACCCGATGGCCATGTCTGAATAACCGGAAAAATCAAAATAAATCTGCAGCGTGTAGCAGACAATTCCCAACCAGCTCACAGATACCGAGAGATCTCCTGGCGGGAGAGCAAAAATCTGATCTGTCACTTCTCCCACGGGATTAGCAATGAGCATTTTCTTTGCAAGACCGAAAATAAAGCGTTGAATCCCGGAGGCCGTCAAATCAACTGTATTTTTACGCCCGGTAATTTGATTTGCAATATCATGATAACGTACTATCGGTCCTGCAATGAGCTGAGGAAAGAGAGAAATATACAAAGCCAGATTAAAAATGTTTTTCTGGGCCGGTGTTTCGTGACGGTACACATCCACTAAATATGAAATAGCCTGGAATGAAAAAAATGAGATGCCAAGGGGCAGATGAATGGGGTTGAGGTCTATGGGATGAATCTGGACCAGGCCGAGAACTACATTAATGTTATCAGTGATGAAATTCGCATATTTAAATGTGGTAAACAGGCCAATATTGACAGCCACCCCAAAAAACAGACTGACCTTTCTCCTGAGCTTCAGGTCGGTTTCGAGATCCTTGAGCAGGTTCCCAACACGGGAAGAAGATTGAACCTCTGCATCCAATGAAGACGCAACCGTATGGGCTTTCAGCAATGAGCGGGAAGGCGTTGATATCAACAGGCCGAAAACATAATTGGATAGAATGGACACCAACATTATGAGGACATAAAACACCTCACCCCAAGCATAAAAAAACAGACTTCCAGCCAGGAGGATAATATTCTTCATCCAGCGTGGCGCTATATAATACAAGGCCAGCATGATCGGCAAAAAACCGAAGATAAATATTGGCGAGCTGAAAACCATCGGTCTCTCCGAAGAGTTTTATGAATAGATCTGCAAGAGTGAATCTTGCAGCAACTTATCTCAAAAAATCATTCATTATAACGCTTCACCTCTCTTTTTGCTCCTAGAGAAAAAAGCAAAGCTAGAAATAGTAACACAAAAAACGAAATCGCCTGAAAATACCCAATTAATCACCATATCAGGTGATTGCCATTCACCAATCGACTGCATTACTATTTTTCAACTTCTTGGGGGATAATTTTAATTGCTGACCATGTTCTGCGTGGAATTCACCAAACTAAAACAACTAAGATTCAGGCATTATCAACTATTTAACACAAGGTGTATAGGATTTAACAATTGCCTTAATTAGCAATACATGCTATGGAGATTTGCAAATCTACGAATTATTTTTAATAAGGAAATGAGGAGATAATTATGGTACTGAAAAAAATTCTCACACTGAGCTTTCTTCTTTCTCTACTCTGGGCGGTACATCCCGTTTTTGCAGCTGATTACGCCGACATCAATGGTAATGTCTATTATGACAGTGAACCGGTCTGCGCCCTTGTCCTGGCAAATGGACAAAACATGTTCACCTGTTCCGGGGACGGCAGTTTCAACCTTAATGTTCCGCTGGATGGAAATGGTCAAATTACCCTGTTTGTCTTTGTATCCGGCTTAGCTCCTTTTGAACAGGTCTATACTCCTGCCCAGGCAAGTAATTTAAATATCAACATGTCCCTGGCAGAGACTATTTGGACCCCGGAAGTAGTAACCACAGTAACTCCACCTCCCACCAGAAACAGAAACAACTGGGTGGTTATTAGCGGCACGGTTGATTATTCCAGCCAGCCTGTGCGAATTCCAGACGATCCCGACCACCCATTCCATTTGATTCCGGCCACTGA
>CAYUCH010000144.1:0-9778 GCA_964443295.1 uncultured Desulfobulbia bacterium
ACCATAACGAGGTCACCATGCCTTTCAAATGTGCGAAAAATATTATACGTTATCGATGGCACCATATAGGCAAAGATTGCATCGTCGCCAGATCCTGTGTGGTCGAAAAACAACCTGTTACTGTGCGCTAAAGGCATATGTCCCACCTTAACACCATAATTGCCAGGTGCGTACATCAACCAACCTTCCAATATTTCCATATCATTATCATTTTTCGATCCACCGGTCCATAGGCCGCCAGATCCCCAACCGTATGAGTCACTTGAACTGTCACCGGTTTCCATACGAATATAACCAGAAACTTCATCACCGACTTTTACTTTTGCGCCAAGTCGGGCTCGACCATCATAACCACTCAGATCGAAGTCTGTGTCCCCACTTGCCGTGTCTCCCTGTTGAAATCCTCTGGTTCGGATGTTTCCGTCAATACACAAATACACATTGCCCTTTGCAACCACCGCAGATGTTTCCGCAGGTATCTCAGCATGGATTCCGAAACTGGAAGTCACTGTTCCAAGAAGAAATGTCGCACATAAAATTCCACCCATTGTCTTTTTCATTCCTAACCTCCTTTTTTATTTTGCTTGCTTAATTACATTTGAATTTATGATGCATATTTAATAATATTAGTCTCTGTTTTGGGTTTGCTTTGGTTTGAATATGTCTTTTGAGGTGCGCTGTGAAAATTGAAAAAATTGTTGTCGGACAACTTGAAACAAACTGTTATGTCGTGACAGACCGAAAGAGCGCTGAATCTCTTATTATTGATCCTGGTGATGAACCCGACATGATTATTGAACGAGTGGACAAGGCAGGATTGAAACCGCAATATATATTGTTCACCCATGCACACTATGACCATGTATGCGCTACGAAGGAGTTGCATGATCTTTACGGAGCGCAGATTATAATGCATAAAAATGAGCTGTCGGTATATGAAGATACACAGAAGATGTGCATGTCGTGGGGATTTGAAAAAGAAGATTTTCCAGAGCCTGACACCATAGTTCAAGAAGGCGATGTTATTTCTGTTGGAACACTTCAATTTAAGGTTCTCCATACTCCAGGACATACTCCAGGCGGCATTTGTTTGTTTGGCGAAAAAAGTCTGTTCTCAGGGGATACGCTTTTCCGAGGATCGGTTGGCCGAACTGATCTTAAGGGAGGTGATTTCAGTCTGCTTTCAGACTCACTCAAGAAGCTCATCTCTTTGCCTGGGGACACAAGAGTCCTCTGTGGTCATGCTGCAGAAACCACCATTGACCTTGAATTAAAGAGTAATCCTTTTCTGAGATAAATTGTGTTTTGGCTCTTATAGATTATGCAATATGATCGTCGGTTGTATTTGCTCTGTAGTTGTTTTTAAATTAGCCGGAGTGTCCTGTATGAACACTCCGGCTTTCTGTTTTGATGCCCAATTGAAAGGCTATAATCCACTTTAAATGAGCCCCAGGGGAGAGCGGGGCAGGTTTCAAATTAACCTGGTTCATTATGTCGTGGATTAATTATGCACAAGCACATTTGGCATCCACATTTGATGGTGGAATATCGTGCACTTGGATTCCGCCATTGTCAGTTATACTTTTGGCAATTTGCTCATGAGTTGGGAAATCTCCCCCCATACTCATTTTGTCGTATATAACTTTGTCTTTCAATTTCACTTCAAAAATACCGTTATGTCCTTCAATAAGGTCTGTTTCAATGCCAAAAGCATATTTTACTGCTGCCGCCAAACTGGAGGCTTGGGGGATAAAGTTTCATTCTTCACAAAAAGTAATTGCCATTTTCAAGTCTTTGTTGTCAGACATAATAACTACCTCCTTAATGTTGTTTTTTGATTTTCTTGTTTTGCTTATCCAAGTCTCAAAGCACAGGAAAATTTCCCATGCAATCAAGCGTTGTTGTCAGTTGAGCAAAGCAGTCAGATGTGAAATAACTGCACTTGTAAGACCATCAAGGTTGTACCCTCCTTCTAAAGCAGAAACCAACCGACCATTACAGTGTTTGCTGGCTATTTGTTTTGATATTTTAGTTAGTTCTTTAAAGCCATTATCGGTTATAGAAAAGCACCCCAGTGGATCATCTACTCTGCTGTCAAAACCTGCAGATATGAGTACAAACTCGGGCTTGAATTTTTCTGCAGCGGGCAGTAATTGTTTTTGCCACGCTGAGATAATATCCTGATCAGTTGCTCCACAATTCAGGTGCACATTGATATTATAGCCAGTTCCTGCTCCTGCCCCGGTGCGTGACGGACATCCCGTGCCAGGGTATGAATTCTTGTCATGGGTTGAAAAAAAGAGGACAGAAGGATCGGTATAAAATATATCTTCGGTACCGTTTCCATGATGGAAGTCCCAGTCTATGATTAGAATTCTGCTATAACCAAATTCTTTCTGCAGGTATTTTGCAGCAATGGCAACACTGTTATAAAAGCAAAATCCTTCTCCTTTACAGTCTCCATCTAAGTGCACATCGTTGTGTGCGTGATGACCTGGAGGCCGAACTGCACAAAAGGCATTGTTGATTTTACCTTCATGTACGGCATGAACTGCCCCAAGAACCGCTGCTACAGACTGAAAGGCTGCATCCATTGTGTTTTTACAGTCTGAAACCGCCACAAGATGCTTCCAGGAGTGTATATTCAAGATGGCTTTTTGTACTGCTACATTATCCTTAAGTGGATTGACATCTGTAAGCTTTCTTGCCAAGCCAGTTTCAATTACTTTAGTTATGATACGTGCAAGTCTCTCAGGGGATTCAGGATGCCATGGATCCATGTAATGATCCATACATGTACTGTCGAATACAAAGCCGGTTTTATTTTTAGAAACTGTGGATTTATTCGTAACAGCAAGTGCTGGTAGTGCACTTGCCGCCATTATGTTGCTTAGTAGAGCAAGAATAAACTCCCTGCGTGTATTCATTAGTTTGTTCATGTGTTTCCTTTGAAATCAACGGCAAAAATGTTGATTTCAATAAGCTAGTTTTGGCTCATAGACGATACATCCTAATAGTAAAGTAATAGCCTTATCATTGTTAGGATCATTTAGTTTTTGAGGTTGAAAAATTTACGTAATCCTCCAAAAATGTTAATCGGTATTTGCCTGGTATTTCTACCTGAGGTTAAATGGTGCAATGCATCTATAAATTGATTTGCTTCTTCTTCAGTATTGTAAGGAGCAAGTCCAGCCCGAACCCAACCCCCGCTTTCGTTTACCCCAAGAATGTCAGCCAGGTTAATGGCATAAAAATGGCCATCAGCAACAAAAAGAGAATGTTCCTCAGCCATGTATTTGCATACTTCGGTGGGGGTCATGCCATTGATCTGGAAGGCAATAGTTGGGGTTTTCTTCACATCATCAGGGGCTTGAAATAATGTAACCTCAGGCATTTGGGCCATTTCGTCTCGTATTTTATTCACCACGGAATTTTCGTGTGCTTCTATATTTTTATATCCTGAGAGTATTTTTTCCCTCCTCGTACTGCCACTTCCAAGACTGGCGATGAAATCAATTACCGGTTTAACCCCGGCAATACCTTCATGATTTTGCGTGCCAGTTTCAAGCTTATCCGGCATGTAATCAGGCGCAGGAACTACTTTGTAAGGAGAAAGAGCATCTAATATTTCTGTTCGTAATACAGCTATGCCAAGGTGAGGACCGAAGAATTTATAGGTTGAACAAAAGAAGAGATCTGCGCCAATTTGATCTCGGTCTACAGCAATATGTGGTACTGCATGCACTCCATCAACAGCAACGAGAGCACCAACTTCCCTTGCTTTTGCAGCAACTCTGGCGACATTATTAATAGTTCCAATAGCGTTAGAGGCAAGACCAATGGCAACCAAACGTGTTTTTTCGGTGATTATTTCATCGAGGTTGGCAAGGTCCAGTGTGCAGGTATCTGGATTAAGTCTAATCCAGCGAACTTTCATGCCGCGTTCTTTTGCAACCTCAAGCCATGGATCCACATTGGCTCGATGGTCCAGTTCTGTAACAACAAGTTCCTCATCATCTTTCCAATTACGACTTATGGCTCTAGAAATAGAAAAGATGAGGGTTGTCATGTTCGCCCCAAAAGCGACCTCGGAAGCCTTTACTGCAAGGAGGTCAGCTACTGCTTCTCTTGCCTCGCTTATAATATTTTCAGTTTCAATGCTGGTTGGAAATTGCCCATGGAGGTTTGCACCTCCTTTCAGCATGTAGTCTGTAACTGCATCAATAGAAGATTTCACAACTTGAGAGCCACCAGGTCCATCGAAATATATTGCAGGCTTTTTATTGTAAATCCGCTTTAAGGCAGGGAATTGTGTGCGAACGTCATTAATTGGAAAATGATCGTTTTTATTGTGAGACATTCCTTTTCCTCCATTTATACACAAGCTGTTTGTCGCAAAGGGCGTACATGTTGCGCATCTGCTCGACATTTTTTGCAATGTCGCACCTGAGACAACACTGACTCCGCCTCATTGGTCAGCATTTCATGTTCCTTGATGGAAACGGTGTGAATATCGCCAAACCGAGTACCGGAAACAGGAATCAAAGGGATAAGGTTTCCTTTTGTGGCACCGATTTTTTTTACAACTTTGAAGAGATCAAGTATTTCGTACTGATTAATGTCCGGAACAATTACTGTATTAATTTTACATCGAATTCCAGCTTGGCATATGGCTTCCAGGCTTTTGAATTGTGCCGAAAGCAACCGGGCACCAGCTTCTATCCCACGGTATAATGTGCCGTGATCTATGATCCACTCGACAATTTCGGCATATGTTTCAGGCCGTAATGCATTTATGGTCAAGGTCATGAAATTGACCTTGAGTTCTTTGAGGATAGAAATATGCCTATGTACTGCCAAGCCATTACTGGAAAGACATATTTCATAATTGCTACCGTATTTACGTCGTACGTTTTCAATGAATGAAAATAGTTTTTCCGGTTCTGAAAATGGATCTCCAGGGCCAGCTATACCAATAATTTTCAAATTGGTATTTTTAAGGGACTCAACAAGATCAAGGCCTTCGTTAACAGATACAACCCGTGTGCTCACACCGGGACGGTTCTCATGACTGCAATCTGTCTTTCTATTGCAGTAATAACACTTAATATTACAACTCCTGATGAGGGGCACATGGATTCTCCCAACCATGTCGGTGAGAGAATGACCGTCGAAGCATGGATGCTTAGTCATTAGATTTTCCTTTTATAGCTTATCATTTGAGTGAAGTTGTCTCTGTTAATTCTCTTCAGCAAATACAAGGCGTCTTTCTTCGTTGAGTAAATTGTAAGTGAGACCACCTGCTACTGCTCCAATGATTGGGGCGACGAGATATATCCAAAGATGCTGAAGGTTACCAGCAATAATCGCCGGTGCAATTGATCTGGCAGGATTAAATGAACCACCAGAAATTGGTCCTGTTACAAGTGCGCCAACAAATATTGTCATGCCAATCGCGAGTCCAGCAAAACCACTTTCAGCACGTGAATCTGTTGCAACACTCATGATCACGTACATCAGGCAAAAAGTCATAACCAATTCCGCAACTAATGAAGTTGTAACCAGTCCACTCCCGTCCTGAGCTTCCAAAGAGGGGAGGGTGAGGCCTTTGTATGAAGCAGCACCAAATAGAAAGCTCACCAGGGCACAGCCTGCCACCGCTCCCAAAAGTTGGCTTATGAAATAAGGGATTATTTTTTTTGTTTCGAATTTGCGGCAGACGGCAAAAGCGATGGTAACTGCAGGATTGAAATGCGCTCCGGACACATGACCACAGGCATATATCATTATGAGAATTACAAAACCAAAGGCAAATGAAATGCCCATATGTCCAATGGAATTATTCGTAACATGGTTAACTGTGATTGCTCCGGTGCCCAGAAAAAGTAGAAAGAAGGTACCGATAAATTCTGCCAAATAGCTCTTCATAGACATTTTAGTTACCTCTATTGCTGTGTGTGCCATATTTCTGAATTATGTTTTTCATTGTTTCCATTATGTGATCTCTACTATCTGTTTGTGGGATTACGAGAACATCATTGTTATATACCCGTCTTGCTAGATCATAGTAGATATGGGCTTGTCTGGAATCTGGATAGGCTTCTATAACTGTTTGTCCGAGAGATTCTGCTTCTTGTACTGTCCCTGACCTTGGTATTGTCATTATTACTGGCACTCCTATAATTTCCGCCAAAGTGTCAATAATTTCGGCCTCACCATCGACGTTACGTTTGTTGCAGATTATTCCGGCCATTCTGATGTCAATCCCATCATTGGCCAGGCTCATAATGCTTGATGCAATATTTACAGCCTGATAAACTGACATGTACTCACCACTGGTTACGACATAGACTTCTTTTGCAAAATTGGCGCGCATGGGTTGTGCAAAACCGCCACAGACAACATCGCCTAGTACGTCGAATATGACCAGCTTATTGGTATCATTGAAAAAGTTATGCTCTTTAAGTAGTTCCAAAGCAATTGCAACGCCTTTCCCAGCACATCCAACTCCAGGCCTTGGTCCACCTGACTCGACACAGGTAATGCCGTTGAACCCTTCATAAACACATCTGTCTATCGAGGAGAATGATGACCCTAAATCTCTTACAGAGTTCAACACTGTGTTAATTCCGAATTTATCTTTAACCAACATTTGGATGGAATCTGCTTTTGGATCACACCCTACAACCATTGGTGCGAGGCCTAGCATTGATGCTGCTGCAGCTAAATTTGAGGTGGTAGTTGACTTGCCAATTCCTCCTTTTCCATATATGGCAATGGATCTTTTTTCTTTAATCTCCATTGGGATGAATGGCTTTCCCATTACATAGTCTGTTTTTTTATCCAGCACCTTAAGCATTTTTTCCTCTCCCTTGGCTTGATTTTAACTTGAGATAGTCAATTTTAACTTCCAATTAATCGAATTAAGTGCCTGAAACAGCGACTTCTTTGCAGTCTTCTCCAATACGGTGATCTGTATCGCAGGTGCAAACATCGCCAATATTGGATATTGATTGCATTACTCTGATTTCATCTGGTTCGAACGTGTAAATTCCCTGTTTTACTTTGCTGATAATTTGCACACAGATTTCGTCATCAATTTGGTCCACATTAAAGAGATGGTCTGATACAAATTTTTTAAATGAATCCAGGTTTGTTGGAAAATTAGGTGTGTATTCCATTTTGCCTCCCTCCCATGAGCGGCATATCAACTCTAGAAAACTTATTTGTTATGGTTATTAATATTCAATAGTATTCAGGATATCCTCCAGGAAATGGAGCAGGCCTTGGTATCCAAAATATGGTTTGGAAACAAAGGTGATTTTTCGGGAAGTGGGATTGCTGATGTGGATTATTTTTTCATGAAGATCTTTGTCTAAAATTTCTTTGAGCCAGTCTGACCCCAGGATTAATTCGACTTCAGGATTTTCACAGCATTCTTTCAAAGCAAAGATATCTCCGGGTTCTAACATCTGTGTGCCAGAACTTATGTTTTCATCTGTAGAGAGTGTGGAAGTAGGGTAGATGAAACCATTTTCAAAATGTATTTCTTCGGTGAGTACTTTGCTCCACTGGGCAGCGCGCGAAGGTGTGTCGCAAACAATAAATTTTGACAACCTTATCTGGTTAACTTTGCTGTAGTAGTTTTCTTCTCGAAGTCCAGGCCTGGTTTTTATAAGAAAGTTTTGCTCTTCTTGTTCAGTAATTGTGTCTATTGTTTTTTGATCAATGCCAAGCTGTTCACCTATTTCCTCCAACCACATTTTTGTGCCGTGTAAACCCACTGGCAAATTTTGTGCTTTCAGAATCGGGATACCATGGTTTGCTTTAAGATAATCAGCAGCCTTTTGTCCAATTTCTGCATTAAGTAATAAGGTGTGACCTGCAGCTGTCATATTGGCAATGTCATCTATTGATGATCGCTGTGGTACAGTTTGCACTTCAAATCCAAGAAGACCTAAAATGCGTGATATTTCTTTGGCATCACCTCGCCATTGAGGCGAAATACCAATTTCAGGAATGAGATTGATTAGTTTAGGGTTGATTGTTTGGCTTTCTGTACAAAATCTTTTTACAAGACTGTACAAAGTTTCATTGATGCCATGATACGAATTCCCTTTAAAGCCTGTTTCAACGTAGATAATTGGGAATTCGCTGGAGATATTGTTGTCAACAAATCCTTCTAAGTCTTCGTTGGTTAAAAGGGTTGCATCCCCTAAAAAGAGAAAGTAGGGGCCTTTGTTGATACAGCCCTTAACAGAGGGGAGAAGATTTTCTTTGAGTTTCATTATTCCACTCAGCAAGATGTCTGCTTCTGAAACTGGGAAATGATAATAATCAAATTGTTGCCGTTGAGTGTTCATTGCTTCAAGTATCTGTGGTGTGCACCCCCTTGGGCCCCAGAGAATAATATTTGAATCATCAAATTCAGAGGCAACAAGACTTGCACCAAACAATGATCCACGTTGATAAAAAGGGAGATCCATTCCCTTGCTCTTCATTTCCATCACAACCTCCAAAACTTATAATATGTTTTGTTTTTTTAATTTAAAATTGAAGATTTAATTACTCGCAGCTGTCCTGACAATGTCGGGCAACTTGTCACTCCAGGGGATGTGGGGGTATCTCCTTTCCACGTAACGGTCAAATATGGAATGATTTTCACTGGAGTCTTGGTTGTAGATGTTGTAGGTGCATTTGATTATATTTTTCATTCCTGTCAGGCCAATGGCATGATCCCGGAATAAATCAATATCGACACAAGGAAGATTGCCAAGCCAGAACTTTTTGGCCATAAAAAGTAAGGGGCGTTCTTCAAAATCTAATTCGTCTTCGTATTGCAGCCATACTTCAGAGTGTCCTCGAATTATTGATTTTGGGTCCTGTCCTTCAGCAAACATTCTGATGGCAGTTTCCCTGGTGGTTTTAACCATCCAGTATGTGTAACCAACTAATATTGGCTCAAGGCCAAGATCAGTGGCCAGCCCAACAAAGGCGAGAGCCTTTTCTCCCGGCTGCCATATGTAGCCTTTTTTTACTTTTATTTTTTTATCCAGAAAGTCTTTGAGTTCATCGACTTCGTCAGATAATTCTCTTACCTCCGTGGAATTTGATAACTGATCACGTCCTCCGACTAAATCAGAAACTGATTTAACCCAATTGAGGGTTCCGGATAGACCAAGTGGATAGCTGTTTGATGAATAATTTTGACCAAATATTTCTTTCAGATGTTTCATCACTTCTTTACCGTACGTGTAACAGAGTGAAACATTTCCCTCTGCTTCCGGTATTTTAAGAAGTTCGTCATAGCTTGTACCGATTTTCACAATGGTATTAATCTTAACGCCATTTATTTTGAGTAATCGTTCAATCTCTTGAATATCTTCATTCTCAGGTAATTTGCCATTTACCCGGCGCATGAAAAGATTTACGGATTTTGGATTTGTTTTTATTGGTGTAGATTTGGTTTTGACATGGTCCATCAAGGCTTTGAAGGCAAAATCAGCGCCCTCTCTAAATCCTTTGCAAGAAATGCCACCAATGACAATTGGAAGAATATCAGCTTTAATTTCATTTTTTAGTCTATTGGCAATGGATTGAACATCTTCGGTGATCATGTCAGAAACACACGTTGTGACAATTGTGATGAGCTTTGGATGATAGAGGTCATCCACTTGCTTAATGAGCTTTTCTAATTTTTCAACTGCTCCAAACACAACGTCTGCCCTCTGTGTCAATGTGAGTGAGACACCTACCCCTTGAAAAATTAGTGTAGGGC
>CAYUCH010000145.1:0-9698 GCA_964443295.1 uncultured Desulfobulbia bacterium
AACCCTTGAACCCTTGAACCCTTGAACCCTTGAACCCTTGAACCCTTGAACCCTAATATACTTTACATCTCTGAAAGGAGAAAAGATCGCAGGTTGATTTTTTTATTCTTGAGCTGTAGTTTCTTGCGTAAATTATCCCGATAAAATTCCACCGTACGCTGGGACAAATTGAGAAGACTTGCTATCTCCTTGTTACTACGTCCATTTCTAACAAAGTTGGCCACCTGCATTTCCCTTGGTGTCAGACCAGGTGCGTGTTTGGTCAGGCCTCTTGAAAAGGACGACGTAATCTGCTCAAGGTTCGCCTTGATTATATTAAGATGCACCCTTTCCTGTTTAGAACTGAGTTGCACTTCCAGTTCCTCCAGGTGAGGCACAACAAGTTCCCGGAGATTAGCCAACACTTTTTCTTCCAGTTCTTTCTTCGCATCAGCACTTTGATTGAGCAGGACCCGCATAGCACTATTAACTTCTTTCAATTCGCTGGTTTTACGGGCCATTTCTTCCATGACCTGCTGACGTTCGGTAATATCGTGGGCAATTCCTTCCACTCCTACCACCTCTCCCTGAGGATCAAAGATTGGAGTCTCCTTCACCTCAACACGCCTTATTCCACCGTTTTTATGTATTATTTCGACTTCATAGGAGGGTTGTTTAATGCCCTGGATTGACAATTCCGTATGCTGAACAACCTCATCATTGATGGGATTATCTGTGAGATATTCTGTATAATGAGCCAGAAATTCTTCCTGGGAATAACCAAGTATATTGCTAATGGATGGACTGAGATAGACAAATACACCTTCTTTATCTTGGACATAGAAAAAGTACTCCTCCTGCAAGTTCTCGACTAAGCGTCGAAAACGCTCTTCACTGGCACTTAACTCTTCCTCCATTTTGACTTGCTGTGAAATATCACGCCCAAATCCACAGGCATACTCTTTTGAACCGAATTGCAGATGGACAGACTTAATTTCTTTGCGGATATGTCGACCGTCTTTAGTGACCTGAATCGTCCGAAATGGGGGTAAATCTCCCCTTTTAAGCTCTTTAAAATGGGCGGCATAATCCGTGCCGACCATCAAGTCAAATTCAGGCACGCCCATCCCCAACATTTCTTTTACGGTATAGCCTAAGCTCTGCGCAGCAGCATCGTTTACATACTCCAAAGAACCATCTGGGTTGACCAGATAAAACTCTTCACCGGCCCGGTCGAGAATGAGTTTGAAGATGTCGGGAATATTTACAATATCTTTTATCATTCGGGGAGTTACTCCTCCTGAAAAACTATTCTTTTCCCTGCAATACTGCCAGCAAATCCACCTGGGGGTCTTTGGCATAATCGGCCGGTGAAATAAAACCACGCCGATCCCATTGGATAGTTATCCCTGCACTTTTATAACACTCATATGCATACTCAGAACAGATATATTCGCGGTCTGGTTTGAGGTCTTTTTTTTCTTTGTTAGAAAATGGGAGATACGATGCACTGATCCGAGCGGCAATTTTGGCAATTTCATCCTTGTCATACGGGTAGCCGAAAAGGTCTACAGCAAACTGACCGAATCTATTCAGCCTGACGGGTGTAGCCTTGGCCAAAAAATCACGATGCCGCGCAAGCACCAATCCCCCTTTATAAGGATTGCCTTCCGAGTCGTAATCATTGAGGTATTTGCTTAAAGGGACTGTCCGGACGCCCAAGGGCTCCACACTTTCCAGGACCATTACCCGGTCTATGTCATCCAGTCTCATTACAAACCCTACATGACTCCAAACCGAACCTGTTCCTTTTTGAATCATTTTTGAAAACCACCCAGAGCCAGAGCATAAGAGAATATCTCCAGGTCGAATATCTGTTCGGATCGTTTGGTAGTCTGCCTTCTTTCTCCTGGGGAAAATTTTTGAGGAAAATGCCATTTCCACTCCTCTCTATTACAGGTGGCTTATGATGCACCCTTTGAAAGGCGAACATCATCCACCCAGACAGTTCCAGTTCCTTCCATCTTCACATTAAGCTTTATGTTGTCCGGATTTTCCCCTTTTCTCAGGAAGAAAGAAGTTTCCTGAATGGTCCAGTCTTTAGTTCCTGAAAGAGGTGAATGAAGCGCCCGGGAAAAGAATTCACCTTTTCCTTTAAAGTAACACCACATCTCAAGATACACCTGTCCTTTCACATTACGAGTACGCAATTTCGCACTATACATCAAGCGACTATTTTCAACGTCAATATCCCCGGTTTCAAAGAGGCGTATTGTTGTAGGCTGTTTTATCTCAAAACGTAAGGATCCTTTTCCATCAGCAGACACACCTCTATCGAACACTCCTTTATTTTGATCCACCAATTTTTCCAGAGAATCCATAGGATACATTGTCAAAGCAATCAATGGCTTGGCATCACGATTGCACCCAAAAACAGACAACATTGATAGCAATAACACATACCAATATAGTCTTCCCACAAAACACCTCCTCAACTGACTAGCTTGACCGATCCGGACGAAATCTCACCATATCAGAACAGCGCTTTCTTGTGTATGGCCTTTTTCACACCTTTATGAAAAAACCTATTTTTTATTTCGTGTGCTGACTCCTTAACACTCTTTTACTCGAATTATGAATATGATAGCTAAGCAAAACAGGGGTGCCTTGAGGTGGACCTGTTTTATTTTTTCTCCAACAACACACCATAATTGCACATCATCTTTCCACTTCCGCCTTTTCCTTTCTTTTGCCAGGAGCTTTTTGATATACTTTGGTTGAAAACCATAATTATTCAACTCTGATCAAGCTTAACTGAACAGCAGGTACTTCTCTTGCAGATCAAAAAAACAATAGTTCATCACTTGATCGTTCTTTTCCTTTACACCCTTTGGGCATTTATTTTACCTCCCAACCTTGCCTGGGCAGTACAAGCCCATGGTGGAGTCGAGGGTTTGGTTTCCCATGAAATTGGACACTTACTTTTCATTCTTGGCATGGTGTCCCTCATCTACCATGTTTACCATTTACAGATGAGAGGCCCTGGCTGGTCTGAGTTTAAAATTTTTTTATGGCTTATCCTCCTCTGGAATTTCCTAACCTTTTCAGGACATTGGATGCGCGAATGTATCACCCCTGAAAAGTTCATTACAAACAATGGCCAAATAATTGCTTTTGACATTTCTAATATTGCCGATGGCTATTTTTACCTGACCCGAATGGATCACCTTATCCTGGTACCGGCCTTTCTATTCTTACTTTTTGCTTTAAAAAAATGGAGAACCTTCTCATGACCGCACCTTGGACGCCGGTCATACTGGTAGACATAATCGGGTCTTTTGCCACTTTGATTATCGCGGTACTTTGTGCATACTATGCCAAAGATTGGACCCAGAAAAAAACCGACGATGTTTTTCGTAATTACATTTTCCTCCTGACCTTGGCCATTGTACTCTTTGCTGTATCCCGCTCGTTTGGCCATTTGGTCAAACAATATCTTTTGATCTTTGAAATGCCGTGGATCTGGAAAAGTATTGCGCCTTTCAGCGGCGCCATCAATACCGTAACGTTTATTATTATTTTTGCCTTTGGTGTCTATTTCCACAGGTTTCAAAGGATTCACCAAGAACTTGATAAATACAGAAACCATCTTGAGCTCCAGGTAGAAAAACGCACTTTTTCATTGCAGCAGGAAATCGGCGAACGGCAACAGGCCGAACAAGCCTTGCGGAAAAGTGAAAAAAAATATCGTGCTCTTATTGAAACTACTGATACTGGTTTTGTAATTATTGACCGCCATGGTTTTGTGCTTGATGCCAATGAGGAATATGTCCGCTTGGCCGGTTTTCAAAACCTCGTTGATATTATCGGGCGCAATGTAATTGACTGGACTGCGGAGCACGACAAGGAAAGAAATATTCTTGAAGTACGCAAATGTTTTGCCGATGGATATGTCAGAAACCTCGAGATTGATTATGTAACCCAGGAAGGCGCCATAACACCGGTGGAAATCAACGCCACCGTCATACTGCAGGATGAAGGGAAAATCGTTCTGACCCTGGTACGAAATATCTTGGACCGCCGACAAACGGCGCACTCTCTGGCCGCCGAGAAAGAACGACTGATGGTGACCTTAAAAAGTATCAATGATGGTGTTATTGCCCTGGATATCCATGGAAATATTATATTACTAAACTCTGCGGCCGAAAAATTAACCGGTTATAGTGAAACCAAGGCCGTCGGCAAATCCTTGCTTGATATTGTGCGGATAATTGATCCCATCACTCGTAAGCCCAAAATTAATACCATTGACCAAATTCTTAAGACCGGGCACATTTCTGCTCAAAAAGACCAGGCTCTGCTCGTTTCTGACCAAGGCATTGAAACCCCAATTTCAGAAAGCGGCTCTCCCATTTTGGATCATGACCATGCGATTATTGGGGCTGTGCTGGTTTTACGTGATATGAGCGAAAGAAATAAGCTTGAGGAAGAATTTCTCAAAGCTCGCAAGCTTGAAGCGGTTGGCAAGCTGGCTGGTGGTATTGCCCATGATTTCAACAATATACTCGTAGCGATTCTTGGCAATATAGACATAGCCACCCTGTCAATTCCAGACGATCACCAGGCTTACCCACTTTTAGAGAAAGCAGAAAAAGCCTGTTATCGAGCCCAGGATTTAACAAATCAACTCCTGACCTTTGCCCAAGGCGGCATACCCATTTTAGAAGCTGCTTCAATTAAAGAAGTCATCATCGAATCGGCCGAATTTGTTCTCCATGGCAACACCACCAATTGCTCCTTCGATATTGCCGAAAACCTCTGGAATGTGTCCATTGATAAAAAACAAATGGGCCAGGTAATTCAAAATATTATTATTAATGCTGCCCAAGCTATGCAACAAGGCGGTACAATTCAAATTGCCTGTAAAAATACGGTACTCAAACAAAGTCCCCATATTCCTTTACCTGCCGGTGATTATATACAAATTAACATTGCAGACCAGGGTATTGGCATTCCCCATAAGATTATTGATAAAATCTTTGACCCCTATTTTTCATCCAAACCAGAAGGAAGCGGACTAGGGCTGGCCATTACCCATTCTATCATCAGCAAACATCAGGGATATATCTCGGTGGACTCACAGCCTGGCTCTGGGACCACTTTCACCATTTACATTCCAGCGGCGAGACAACCAAGCTCAATACAAAACAAAGAGACTGGTAGTAAAATTCTTCCTGAGCACGCTCGAATTCTGGTAATGGATGACGAAGAAGGTGTGCTTCAGGTAACGGAGAGAATGCTCTCCCGTATTGGTTTTGAAACGACGCTAACCGAGAATGGTGAGGAGGCAATCAGCCAATTTGAAATTGCCCGACAGAACAACCTTCCCTATGACATGGTCATTATGGATTTAACCATTCCAGGAGGCATGGGGGGACAAGAAGCTGTAAAGGAAATCCTCTCGTTGGATCCACAAGCCAAAGTCGTTGTTGTCAGCGGCTATTCCAATGATCCTGTTATGGCAAATTTCAAAGAATACGGATTTTGTGCAACCATGCAAAAACCATTCACCTTTGAAGAACTTAAAAAAAACATTACCGACAACCTTGGCGAGTGATGGCTGTATACGTTCAAAAAGTCCTGCAGAAAAAATCCTTACTTTCCACCCTTCTTTTCAAGCCCAGCTTTCAATAAGTCACCCAGTGTACCCATGGATTCAGGTGATGATTTAGAAGTCTTTCCGACATATTCTTTGTAGTCATCTGCCGGCGGCTTTTCAGATTTCTGCCCATCTCCGGTTCCCTTGTTTGCTCCCTCAATAATCAAAGAAATTCGGCGGTTGTCTATATCAATTCCTTCTATTTTCACTTCAACGGTTTGACCAACCTCCACGACTTCCCGAGGGTGATGTATTCGTTTTCCCTGTCCTAAATTGGAAATATGAAGCAGACCGTCAATCCCCTCTTTCAAAGTAACAAAGGCGCCGAAATCTGTCAGACGAGCCACCCTGCCATTCACAGTTGAACCAACGGAAAGCACTTCCAAAACCGTTTCCCACGGATCAGGCAATGTATCTTTTAAACTGAAAGAAAAACGGTCGGCATCCCAATCCAGCTTTTTCACTGCCACTTCAACCTGCTGACCTTCATGTAATGTGCCTCGAATATCTTCGACTCTTCCCCAGCCAATTTCTGAAACCGGCAGCAGACCTTCCAAGCCTCCAATATCAACAAACGCGCCAAAGTCTCTGATGGAAGTCACCGTACCTGTGACAGTCATGCCAACCTCGAGGGTTTCACGCAGTGCTTCTTTCTTTTTGCGTTGCTCTTCTTCAATCAATGCCCTTCGGGAGACAATGATATTGCGGCCATTTTCTTTGTACTCAATTATTTTAAAAGATTGATGGGTCTCCAAAAAATCTTCATCAGACTGTTCACGGCGTAAACCAGTTTGGGAAAACGGGCAGAAAGCACGAGCACTACCAGCCACTTTCACTTCATAGCCACCCTTTACTTCTTTGACGACAAACCCTTCAAGTGGAATGCCACTTTCAAAAGCATCTTCGAGATGGGCTCGAGCCGCCGTACCACTCATTTTTGTGGTGAAAAGCATTTCATTGCGCTCCACCGACAAAAAATAGGCTTGAATAGTATCGCCCTCTTTAATGGAAATCTCGCCTTCTTTGTTAACGAATTCTCCTTTATCAAGGCTTCCCTCACTTTTCCCACCCAAATCGATGAACACCCAGGACTTACCAATGCGCACCACGGTAGCCTCTACTTGCTGGCCTGGTTCATAACGCTCAGGCCCGGAATCTTCCTGGGCCATTAAGTCAGCAAAGCTGGCACCACCACCTGCATCCATCTCGATTGATTCTGCAAACTCTTTCTTGTCCTGATCTTCCATTATTTCACCTGTTTTACCCCTCTAAAAGGAGTGGACTTTTAATTGCCCCAAAAGGATATTAATATAAACAAACAAAATTTATTTATAATGCCATTTCACGCAGCCGAGCAGCACAGAATTGGCCGGATAAGCGCGACGGTAAGCGGAGCCACGTAGTGGAGGAGACTCCGACTGTTTGAGCACCCCACAAGGGGGTATAAACTCCGCGAGTTTCGCAGCGCCCGGTTAATTCGAGCAGTACCCCGCAAGGGGGCATAAACTCCGGGTAGTCCGACGTAGGAGGATCAAGTGGAAGGCTGCCCTTTCTTCCGCCGCTCCGCTGCTGGTTCTTTTCTTTGCACCCGTACAGGGCATAAAGGCATGCAAAGAAAAGAACGAAGGAAAACAACAGCAGTTCAACGATTACTCGGACTATCGCATAGCCAAACTTGTACCATCAGCTTTGCTTTTTTTTATTAAACTGATCCCTACAGCTTTTTAAACAATCTGTGCGCCAACTTCCATCCGAGTCACCTCTCGTGTCTCAGTCTCGAATAAAATAAAAGTCGGCCTCCCCTCTCCCCCCAGCAATTCTCCTGGATTTACCAGGAGTGAATCGCCAACCTCTTCAACACCAAAAGTGTGATTATGACCACAGCACACCACATCAAAACTCCCCTGTCCAGCCAGGCCTCTGGCCATTTGAGGATAATGTGTGAAGGCAATCTTCAATCCCCCCGCTTCAACAGCTCCAAAAACTCCATGGTGCGTAATAGTTGGATACTTCACTGAACACGAACTGGAAATGAGATGTTGATCTCCAACATTGTTGCCATAGATCAAATGTACAGCACCGGAAAAAGCCGCCAGTTCCTTGAGCATGAATGGAGAGATCAGGTCACCACAATGAATTAAAATTCGTGCCCCGGCTTTATTGCTTTCTGTAACAGCAGCACGTAGATGATTGATCTGGTCATGACTATCGGAAAGAATTGCTATTTTCATAAAGACTCCAGCACTTCGCGCAATATTGCAAGCCCCCGGGCATTTTTCTCTTCACGTTGCATTGAAACACGAAAAAAACGTTCATCAAGGCCTTGGAAATTTGCACAATTACGGATCATTATTTTATGTTCCAGCATTCGCTTTGCCAAGGTGTCAGCCCGTATGTCTCCCTTTAAAAAACAAAGAATAAAATGAGAGTCTCCAGGGATTACCTCAACATTGGGCATTGCTGCAAGTTGTTCGACAAAAGAAGGTCGGTGCGTTTCCAGAAAATGGATTACCTCTGTCACATAGTCATCACCATGTTGCAGTAAAAATTCCCCTGCTACCTGGGCCATCCTATTCACTCCCCAAGGCTTTCGACGTGCTCCCAAATGAGCCATATTCTCAACACTGGCAACCAAAAATCCCAACCGAAGCCCTGGAATGCCATAAACTTTTGAAAACGAACCCAAGACAAACATATTTTCCGGCAACGAATAATCCAGCAAAGACTTATGCTGCAAAAAAGAACAATAGGATTCATCAACCATGAAGCTACTTTGCGGGTTTTTCTCGGCCAGGGAAATAAGAGAAGTAGAGTCAATCATAGCGCCGGTGGGATTATTCGGATTACAGATAAAAACTAATTCACCACCTGTTATGGCGGCATTCAGTCTATCTAAATCAAGTTCGAACCCATCTTTATGATCCAACTCAAACAACTCGACATCCATGCCGGCCCAATTACTTGCCACCAGATAGTCACCATAGGTCGGTGAGACAATAATTGCACGATTATGGTCCAGGGCGGCTGGCACACCATAAATGAATTCTGTTGTCCCGTTGCCAGCCAGAACCTGCTCTTGCTGCAAACCATGTTTATCAGCAAAGAGCCCACACAATATTTCACTACCTGTTTCAGGCAAAAACGCTATTTCGGACAAATGGTCCTTTAATTCTTCTCGCAAACCCGGCACCATGCCCAAAGGTGTGAGGTTACTACTCATGTCAATAAGTTCATCGGTCTGGCAGCCAAGCTGTTTCGCCGTTGCCAGAATATTTCCGCCATGGGCAATTTTCATATCTGTCATAATTTCGCTTTATTGTTCTATAATCTCTGTACCGACAGGGGGCGTAAAGGTAAAAAAACCATCTTCAATAATTTGATCAGTCTTCATATCGGAAAATGCCAAATTCGTCACACTGCCAAAATGGTCAACAACTTGAATAGTATCCAACAAATAACTTTTCACATTGACGCAGACCTCAAGATAGTCAACCTGTGGATGAGCTTTCATAGGGCTTAATTTTAACTGGTATCCGTTACAGCTTCCCTTTTGAGAAGTATCCACTCCGCCTAAGAGCTCAACCTTAAAATCTCGCTCAACATTCCCAGCTCCGGATAAAAATGCATAGGTGATATCCGAATCGAGATATTGGGCAGCATCGCCCTTAATCATCTGGTTGTCACGGGCAATGTACATGGAGAAAACTTTACCGTCACTGACCAGTACCTGTCTGTCCGGCTCCAGATAATCCCAACGCATTCGTCCGGATTTTTCAATGGTCACCTTGCCATGCCCTTTTCGTTGACGTTGATTAAATCCAAGGGTGGTGGTTTGGGAAAATTCTGCGGTAATATTGGCTACTTTCTCATATGTCTTTTGCATTAAAGCAGCAATCTCAAGGGCCTGAAGTTCAGCAGCTTCACCAAAAGTCGGCACACTAAAAACCAAAAATATGACAACCACATACGAAAAGAATCTCACAAAACACCCCTTAATATACATAATTATTTCAACTCAGGACTATCCACCAATTGCAGATCAACCCGGCGCTGGAAAATT
>CAYUCH010000146.1:0-9680 GCA_964443295.1 uncultured Desulfobulbia bacterium
GCGGCGGCCTGTGCTGCTACAATGGTGCGGTGAAGACCATGGGATTTCGTCCTCTCTCCACCTTCGTTGAACATGTTTAGAAGTTTATCCGGTTTATTACCGTTTTGCATTGTTTTAAAAAGTGCAAGACAGGAGTCTTTACCACCACTCCAAGAAACAAAAGTTTTTTCGTCCATATTTAATGATAACCCTGATAGAGAGAGTGGAACAGCATACAGTGCCATTCCACCCTGTTGAAAAAGTTTATAGATTAGTACTCATAGCTCACTGATACAAATACTGAACGTCCAGCACCAGGATAAGTACCCAGGGAAGATGCAAAGGTTACAGGATCAAAAAAGGCACCGAAAAATGTGTTGTATTCTTCATCAAATAGATTCATAGCCTGGAGGGTGAGTTTCATGTTGTCCAGCAGTTGCTGTTCTGCTTTGAAATCAACGGTCCAGTATGACTCTAAAGTGTCAGAGGAGCTGGTAATGGTTTTGTCAGTGCCGTAGTATGGTCGGTCACCTACATAATTAATAACTGCTGAGGCGGTAAGACCAAAATCACTCCACCATGTCAATCCGGCTTTTAATTTGTTTTCCGGAACATAGCTAGCAGCTCTGGTGGTAATACCAGCATCGTGGGTGACTTTCTCTTCTGCGTCTGTATAGGTATAGGATAACGAAGCATTCATATTGAGGAAGGGACCGATTTTTACACCCAGCTCCAGGCCATCAGCTTCATATGAATCGAGATTGTTGGGTCTGTAAATCCAGTCAGTATCAAGTCCCCAAAGGATTTTATCATTCAGGTCCCAATTAAAATAGGAGCCTGTGAGAAATATTCTATCATTGAGCAAGGCCTGTTCAATGGTGAGATCAGTGTGGTGGCCTGTTTCAGGTTCAAGGTTAGGGTTGCCCTCAGTCCAAATGTCACCGGGCCAGAATAGGTCGTTCATGGTGGGAGCAAGGAAATGTCTGCCATGGCTTAATTTAATGGTGTTGGTGTCATGCAGGTTGACAACCAAACCGGCCATGGGAAGGTTCTTGGTGCCAAATGAAGAGTTGTCTTGATGGCGAAGACCAGCCAAAATTTTCAGATATTGACAGGTACGATATTGGGCCTCAATGAATGAGCCAATGGTTTGAGCTTTTTTAGATGTAATGTTGCGACTTCCTTCATCAGGCTGGTCACTGGTATCGATAGCTACTTGATTATTTCCCCAGTCAAAATGGTCATAGTCCACCCCTAAAAGGAGTGACGCCTCTCTGAATGGCTTGAATTCAATGTTGGCCTCGGCACCAAGAATATTATTGGTTGTATTTGTTTCATTTCCTCCACCGCTAGATGCGTAACGAGCATGATGCATATTATCTTGGTGACTCAAATCGGTGCTTATTGAATAGGTAAGCCATGAAAAGGGATTTCCTTGGGCCTTTATAATCAGGTGGAGATCTTCATCTTTTCCATGGTCTAAAAGGCCGGCGGCCTCATTATTGGTAAATGGAGGAACATGGTTCACCGGGTTTTCAATGGTGCTGGCAGGAGGTACAACCCCAGGTACGCCATAATTTCGATTCAGAAAATCGCTATACAGAGAAAGGTGGAGAGACTCATTTTTTTCAAACACAAAATGTATTGATGCATCTGTTCTCTCGAGGCCAGAATTATCTCTGAATCCATCAGTTTTTGTGTAAGAACTGGTCATGTAATATCCAAGATAATCATTAAGATACATGCCACGTTCCGCTTCTAGGCGGTAACTGTCTTGGGTGCCGTAGCCAGCCTCAACTTTTGCGATTGTTCCAGAACGAGAAGGTTTTTTGGTCATCAAGCTCACCGTTCCCCCCATGGCACCGGAACCATAGAGCAATGAGCCTGCTCCTTTGACCACCTCAACACGGTCAACGGCATTGATAATTACCTTGGCGGCATTGGCCAGCCCCAAAGAAGGTGAGTTGTAACGGACACCATTAACAAGGAGTTGTGTGGCAGGTCCACCCATACCGCGCAAATGAATTTCCTGGTTGGAGCCACCATAGTCACCAAAGGTTCGGAAGTCGATGCCAGGTTCATTGGCCAGATACTCGGCAATATTATTGCCTGGTGCGGTTTTCATATCTTCCTGGTCAATGATGATTACAGCATTGGGGATATCCCGGCGTTTTTCTTCTGTCTTTGTGGCAGAGACCACCACTTCTTCCATGATGAATTGCGAGTTGTTGTTGGTTTCAGCGAAAGCTTCCCCTGTTGGTATGAAAACCGCCAGGGAGGCACATGCAATAATACGTTTCATTTTTTCTCCTCAAAAAATTCCCAGGTCCAGGCAAAAAAAAATCCCCGGACCGATTTAGTGTCGATCCGGGGATTTCCCATTTTTATCCGTGAGATCAGTGGTAACCCCCTGTCCACGAGGGTAAACCGCTTTTTTCAGGTAGGTCTTCTGACTTCCGGATCAATCTCATTCCGCGCCTTCCCATCATTTTGATAGTGGCTTTTTGCAGAATTTGTCCCCGGTCACAGCGGCGGGCCCGTCCCGGATTCTCACCGGGTTCCCTTTTATGCTCCTTCGAGCACCTGAAAAATATTGCAGCACCAATAACCCAATTTGAGAAAAGGGTCAAGGGGGTATGTCTGAAGATGGATGTTTGATGCTAATTAAGTGGTTATAGAATTATGCCTCTTGGAACCTTTTGCGTTCCTGGCCAAGCCACTGAGGATTTCGTTATCGCTATGAAGCAAATTTTTATGGAAAGATTCTGTATTGCATGTAGCTCGAACTGGGCTTCCGACACCAGGGACTTCAATCGTTCCAAAAGGTTTTGTGCTTAGAGGTAGCAATAAAAACGATGCGATTAACAAGAAGGAAGTAGTAAGGAATTACAGCCCCAGTAAGTGATAAATCCTGTCCATGTCAATTTGATCACGCACCTGATCAGCCAATCGGTTGAAGGCGGGTTCAAGATCATAGGGGGCTTGAATAGAATTGAGGGCGACTAATCCTTTGCGTTGCCGGAGTCTATCAATGAACCAACGGCGGAAAGCGTCATTATCAAAAATACCGTGGAGGTATGATCCCCAGATTAGGCCATTTTCAGTGCCAAGGCCACAATGACTTCCATTTTCATGTTGGATAACTGGCTTGGATGAGGTGGTGTGGCTCTGGCCATGATGGATTTCATAGCCTTTGGCCGGCAGATTGGACTCCAGGTGAATTCCGTTCCAGAGGGTGAGGGTTTTATCTTCAGCCAATGTTGTGGCCATATCCATGAGTCCAAGCCCATCAAGTGTTACACCGGATGATTCTATGCGATGGGGATCTTCAATGGTTTTACCGAGCATCTGGTATCCACCACAAATTCCTATTATTTCGGTGGAACTGTCTGTACTTTTTTTCACGATTTCTGAGGCAAGTCCAGAAGTTTTCAACCAGGTAAGATCTGCAATGACATTTTTGCTGCCAGGCAGAATTATTGCATCAGCACCAATGAGGTCATCGGGATTACGGGCCGCAAAAAGATGGACATCCGGTTCTGCAAGAAAGGGATCAAAATCCGTGAAATTAGAAATATGAGGCAAATCAATCAGGGCAATACGGACATGTTTTTCTTTGGGTACTGGGGAGTCGAATAAACCGGCTTTAAAGCCGACGGAATCCTCCTCAGGCAGTCCGAGGTTAGTTATGTAATCCACCGTACCCAAAACGGGTTTGCCTGTTTTAGTTTCCATGTATGCAAAGGCATCATGCAGGAGCGACTTTTGTCCCCGAAATCGATTCACCACAAAACCTGCCAAGAGATCTTTTTCCCATTGCTCAAAGATCTCAAAGGTGCCGATAAAGGAAGCAAAGACACCACCCCGGTCGATATCTCCCACCAGTAAAACTTTGGCATGGGCATGGCGGGCCATGGCCATGTTGACTATATCATGCTGTTTGAGGTTGACCTCTGCAGGACTACCCGCTCCTTCAAGAACCATAACCTGGTTCTCCGCAGCTAATGAGTCATATGCCTCTTGAGCAGTTGTAAAGGCCGCGTTCTTGTATGCAACGTATTCATCAACCGTCATATTGCCCGCTGAATGGCCATTGACGATTACCTGGCAACCTTTGTCACTGGATGGCTTTAAAAGGATAGGATTCATACGAACATCGGGATCGAGGAGAGCTGCTTGGGCCTGTACGACCTGGGCTCGGCCCATTTCACCGCCATCATGGGTGACATAGGAGTTGAGCGACATATTCTGGGATTTGAAGGGCGCTACCCGCAAACCATCTTGTAAAAATATGCGACAAAGGGCAGCGGTGAGAACAGATTTTCCGGCGTTGGAACATGTACCTTGGAGCATTATGGCCGGTGTCTTGGAAACCATTATGGCGTATCTTTTTTGTCTTCTACTGAATATATGAAAAGAGAGTAATGAAGAGGCCTCTTTACTGGAATTATTAAGATCGGTCAAGAGTATGGCCAGATATTTTGCCCATAAAAAAACTCCGTTTGGGGTGCTGTTGACACCACAAACGGAGTTTATATTTTAATGACCTAGATGTGAAATGAAATTAGCCGAACAGCCTTTCAGCTTCCTTTTCTTTTCTGATCTGGCACGCTTTTTCAAACGCAGGTTTTTGACCGTGTTTTGCGATAGATATGGTTGTTTTCCCTTGTTTACCATCGGCATCAACCCAGCTCACTTCATAGCGATTTAACTTTTCATTGTGCCTGACGCCAATAACGCCGGTATTTGTATTACTTACCGTAACGAAATGCTTGTCTGTTCTGATTTTGCCAAGATTGGTTTCTGTTTCGTTCCTCCAAACAATGGCGGCTAGAAGGGCGGAGTGCTTACCACCGCATTTCTTATCAGAGAAAAATTTCGAATGAATTTTACCTTGAAATCTCACCCTGACATACCAGCCGTGGGTACGCTTAGACTCCTGGTCAATTCGCGCAATGTCTTTATGTTTTTTCTTGAGAAGTTCGTCGTTTTTTTTTTTGTTCTTGGTTGCCATAATGTGTTGTCTCCAAAAAATAATTCGCAAAACTTTTCGTCCCCGGATGAGGATTACTTAGCACAAGCCATTTTTCCTATTTTTCGTGTCCAGTTCAAATATCGTATTCAACGATTCCATGAGTTCGACTATTTTGGGGTCCGCAATACGGTGGTAAACAAAGTTAACTTTACGATAACTTTTCACCACCTTGCCATTTCGCAAGACAGAAAGGTGTTGCGAAATGGTATTCTTATTTGTCTTGAGGGCCTTGTGGATCTCTCCCGCCGTCATTTCAGATTCCAATAGTAGGTAAATGATTTGTAGGCGTTTTGGATGCCATATGGCCTTCATTATATTGGCAGTATTGCTTGAAACAGGGCAATACTTTCCCAGCAAGTCAGTCATAAAATCCTTATATCTAAATTTGAATTTGATACAGAATGCTGCTTTAGAATTTTACTGATATCCTTATTAACTTAATACTTAATCGTTTAGGAAACTTTCGTCAACATAATATTGAATTTGTGGTGGAATTTTTCTGAAATTCTGCCTTTGGTATAGTGTGGGATCTTATCAAAAGAGGACTTTGTAAGCAGTTAGGGTACAGTTATGAGGTGATTAGTGAGGAAAAATAAAGGGCAGGAATATTGCTATGCGTCATGTTTGGTTAAAGCAATTTACAAAAGAAAAATGAGTTGCGTCTGTTCTCTCCTGTGATAGATTGTCGCCCATATTCATAAATGTACCGTAAAGAAAAAAATATCATCAAGTTTAATCCCCAAAAAGGAAAAACAAAGCATGGACCTTAAGGTAAACATTGCTCCAGGCGAATTGATCGATAAGCTGACGATTCTTGAAATTAAACAAGCAAATATCTCAAATGCTACTCAACTGGCAAGTGTACGAAAAGAATATGATATTCTTCAGGAGGTTTGTGAACAACATCTTCACGGAATCGATGGGCTTAATGATCTGACTTCGGAATTAAAGAAGATTAACGAACAACTCTGGATCATAGAAGATGACATCCGCGAGTGCGAGAGACAACAAAATTTTGGTCCGGAGTTTATTCAGCTTGCCAGGAGTGTATACAAAACGAATGATGTGCGTTCCAAAATAAAACGCCAAATAAATCTGCTTCTTAACTCTGACATTATAGAAGAAAAATCATATCAAGCATACTGATTCCCCAAATTTCGCAATCTAAACTATGAGTAAAGAAAATTGATACAGGGCAGGTATTAATCTTCAGAAATGGATAGGACTTCAATAAGCCTACATGCAAATTAACACATATCAGCCAATGAAAATTTTAGTAATACGTGTCGGTCGAGTTGGTGATATGGTTATGTGTACTCCTGCATTGTCAGCATTAATGAGGCATTATTCACATGCTGAGTTTACTTTGTTGACCAGCACAGAAGGAAAACGGGTGCTTGGCGATTTCAGTCCCAGGATGCAAGATATCTGGATCTATAAGAAAGAATACCTGCCTGGTTTTTTTTCTTCTTTGAGGAAGCAGATTCTCCATGAACAATTCGACCATATTTATTGTTTTGAGAGTAATAAAAAATTTCACTCCTTACTCAGGGGGGCATCTGAAAAAATCTATTATCTGCCACCGGGCGTTGGTGACAAACATTTTTGTTTGAAATTGCTTGATGTTGTTTTCCAGGGCAATGGTGAAAAGAATGGGCATTATCCTCTTTGGCTTCCTGTTGATGAGGAAGCAGTTCAGCAAAACAAAAAATTTCTAGAAAAACAGGGAATAACCACAGAAACTATGCTCATTGCTTTGCATCCTACATTCAGCGGCATGGGAAAGCGCAGTAAAATGAAAAAATATGGCAAGCATAAATTATGGCCCCAGACTCATTTTGCCAAGCTGTCTGATAAAATTTATGATTTTGCCGCGCATAAAGAAATTGATGTTCGGGTGGTGATGAATCTGTTACCCCATGAAGAAGAATATGGAAAAGAGATTTCAGCTAAGAGTGCTAAAGGAATTGAAATTTTAGCTCCGGAACCAAATTTTAACAAATATAAGGCATTTCTACAGAGGGTGGACCTGCTGGTCACTCCGGATACTGGTCCCATGCATCTAGCCGCCTCGCTTGGTACACCGTTGGTAGCACTTTTTTCTGGCAAAGATCCGGAGAATTGTGGGCCTTTTGGTAATGATGAAATTTTCAGTGTGTTACGGGCTGAAGATACTGAGACACCAAACATGGGAATCGCGGCCTTGACAGTGGAGAATGTCTTTGAGGAGTGTAAAAAGCTGCTTGAATGACGGAGAGAATAAAAGAGGTCTCAATTGAGTTTTGTCTTATATGTTTTTTTCACTCTTCACATTTTCCTTCTGCCCCAGTTCACGGATTTTAAGATATTTCAGCATAGAACCATAGGCGGAAAACATCGATAAAATGAGTCCATCCATTCCATCAAGGAAACCCAAGCGGAAGAAAAACTTTCTGACAAATTCATAGAATCCACGGAAAAGGGCGCTGGCGATATTTACTCTTTTCCCCTTGGCAAAATCCTGTTTTGCTCCCAGGGTTGTATATCGATCAATTTTCTGCACATGGTTCGAAAGGTTTGGGTAGGTATAATGCAGGATAACCTCTTCTATACGGCCAATATTTCCTTCCACTTCAACACTTTCATGGACGAGGTTTGAATTGAACGTGCCGTGTTTTCTATTGAACAGACGCAATGGAAAATCCCTGTCCCAACCGCAATGATTCATAAATTTAGTTAAATAAAAAGTCTTTCTTTTGATTCTATATCCGTGAAATTCCGGTTTTGAGGATAGGATGTTTATTATTGCCTCATGGAGGGAAGGGCTCACCACTTCATCTGCATCTATTGACAGGATCCAGTCATTGTTGGCCTGTGAAACCGCATATTGTTTCGTTTTGCCGAATCCAAGCCAATGGATCTGGAAAATTTTGCAGCCATATTTCTGGCAGATTGCCACGGTGGCGTCGGTGGATTCAGAGTCGACAATAACAATTTCATCAGCCCATTTTACCGAATTAAGGCAACGCTCAATGTTTGCCTCTTCATTTTTTACGATAATGACTACAGAAAGTTTCTTCATTTTTGTTGCCGCATATCCTCGCAGGGTAGAATTTTTTTAGCAGCGCTAAGAATCATCTCCGGTGTAATTGCCTTGAGACAATTTAAATCTTTACATGACCTATTCCTGCAGGGTGAACACTCAACGCCGGCATATACATAACTAGAAGGTGTGAAACTGGCCGGTGCGTTGATCAAGGGATCCGATGGACCAAAAATGGCAACAAGTGGAGTACCCAACATGGATGCCATATGCATGGGTCCAGTGTCACCACCGATAAAGAGGCTTGATTTTTCCACCACCGCACAGAGCTCTTTTAAGGTGACAAGGGGAAGAACGAGAGGAGATTGATTAGAATTTTTCAATACTTCACTCACCAGATCTTCTTCCCCTGGACCCCAGCAGATGACAGAAGGCAGGTGAAACTCCTGGTAGAGAAGATCAACTAACTTGCCATATAATGCCGGTGGCCACCGCTTAAATTTCCCAATTTCGCTGGAGCCGGGGAAAAGACAAATATACTGTTTTTCTTTTATGCAATGCAGGTTAAGAAAGTCTACAGCGAATTTTCGATCATCATTGCTCAGGGGAAGATCTGCCCGTTCTTCTATACTATTGGGATCGAAATGACGAGCAAAGAGGAAATTCCTTTCATACCTTGAAATGTGACTCGAGGTAATATGGATTTTCTTATTGGTGAACAGGGTGTTGCCTTCTTTGGCCAGCCCTGCGGGATAACCTATCCGAAGCGGGATGCCGAAGAGAAAACCATAGATGCCACTTTTTAAAATTCCGTGAAAATCAAGGTAGATATCATATTTTTCTTGTCGCATTGAGCGAGTATACTGGTACCCACATTGCCATTTCTCTACCAGAGATAAGTTCGGCCATCCTTTTCTGGGGATTTCCTTTAGCTCATCTACATAAGCTAGTCCTTTTAAAATTGCAGAACAGCGATCTTCTACCAGCCAGTGTATTTCACTCTTTGGGAAATGTTCTCTTATGGCTTTTACAGCTGGTAATGTCCTGACTACATCACCAACAGCGGAAAGGCGAGAGATAAGTATTTTTGGGGGGGCTGTTTCTTGCATTAATGTGTTGCGGTTCCTTTTTCAGCCATAAGCCGCAAATACAAAGACTCGTTGGCTTTTGACATAGCTTGGGCGGAAAATTGGCGATGAACGAGAGTTTGGCCGGTTTTTCCCATGGCCCTGGCCTTATTTAAATTCTTTAATATACTTTTAATCCCTTGGCTGATGGCTTGGGAGTTTTTTGGAGCGACGAGATACCCTGTTTTGCCATCCTTTATAATATCTGGAATTCCACCAACATGTGTACCAACGACGGGTAATCCGGCAGCCATGGCTTCAAGAATTGAGACCCCTAATCCTTCGGCAAGCGACGGCATGACGAGGAGATCAATCCCATAGTATAATTCTATGGGATTCTCATCCCACCCCATGAATATCACATTATTTTGGAGGCCAAGTTGATGGGAAAGTTCTACAAGTTGTGATTTGCGTTTTCCGTCACCAACAACCAGTAAAATTGCCCGGGGAAAATTTTTGAGAACAGAGGTGGCCTGGTTTGTTTGGACAGGATCTACCTTCCTTTAAGTGGAATGTC
>CAYUCH010000147.1:0-9570 GCA_964443295.1 uncultured Desulfobulbia bacterium
AATGGGTGGCCGGCTTCGCGTGGAATAGGTGGCCGAGATCAGTGGAATACGCATACGATCCCATTTTCAACCATTTCACTCACATTTATCAAACCATAGAGCAATGTAATTTAAGCTGTTTCACATCCTTCTCTTTTGAAATCAGTTACAGATGAAACCCAGCATCCCCTTTTCCTTCATGGACCCAGCAAGGACAACTTTTCTTCTGTGGATTCTTGGCATTTCTTATTGTATTGATCAAATTTGCTGCAAATTGTCCTGACAAAAGCTGCCTGAGAAGGGTAATAGGTACATGTAGTGGAAAAAAAGCAGGTTTTACTGTAGTCATCCCAATGCTGACACTCTTCAACGCAGACGAGGTTACCCATGGAATATGTGCTTCGCTCATGGAGACAGCGCTTTTCATATGCATCCCAGATTTGACATTCGTTGAGCCGAATGGGCTCTGCAGGAGCATTATCCCTGCACACTACATCTGTTTCACCCAGGCGGATTGATTCACCGGGAGTCAAGACCACTTCACCAGCATGTATTGTTATGGCGAAAAAAGTACAACCCAGAAACAAGAGAAATAATGAAATTAATCTCATGACCGATTCCCCTGGTGTTTTATGATATTTTTCAATGATTCAATGAGGTTACTTGCCTCTTTTTTGGTAAATGTAAGCAGGTTTTCTTTTTTATAATATTTATGCAGAAAATTTTGAAAATGGCTTGAGTCCCATCCAAGATCATCTCGAAGATGCCCTATATACAACTTTTGACGATAGGTCATGGCAAAAGGGTTCTTTCGATAATGGGATGATCGGGCGAAATATCGCATTAATTTGCGAAAACCGATCTCGTCCAAATCTTTTGCTGACCGCACTCCGGTAGCAGCCTGAAGCAGGTCACGATACGCGTCGTCTGTGAGGCCCAGGTCACGTTTTACAATATGAATGATGGCAAGTTTCTTATGATCTATGCTCATTGATGATTTACCACAGAGAAAATGCTCACTATAAAACGTGTTAGCTCTGGGTTCTCCTGGCTTTTATAAATAATATAATCCCTCAAAAAGCTGTACTGTCGTACTCTCACTTGGAACACACTTTATGACTGCCCCATAAAAACACAGAACCTTTCAACCTCACTTAACAGAGTCAATGAGGGAATAAAATTGTGATAGACGTTTGGCTCTCAACAGGTTTCGCATGGACACAGAAAATTCAGCATCTGTGATAAAGGCCACCACCTCTTTCAATTTTCGTAAAATCTGCTCGTCCCCACAAAAAATCTCCTGATACCTCCCATGGAGATCATGGATGTATCTGCGAAGCTCTGCGGTCCTTTCTTCCTTGTCGGGAGTCCCGGGCTTTTCACCACGAATCCGGGCAAAGAGCAAAGGGTCACTCATTGCTCCCCGGCCAATCATCAGGCCTGCGGCACCGGTTTCTGCCAACACGCGGTCCGCATCGTCTTTGGTGCGAATATCTCCATTGGCAATGACCTGAAGTTTTGTGGCTGCCACCGCCCGAGCGGTGATTTGGTGATCGGCTAAGCCTTCATAGCGTTGCTTGACTGTGCGAGGATGAATGATCAAAAAGTCAATCCCGACACTCTCTAACATGAGCAGTAGATCAAAAACTTGCTCAGGATCATCAAAACCGGAACGTAGTTTGACAGATAATGTGCCTTTCACTTCTGATCGCAACGCCTGCAGGGTTTCCGACACTCCATCCATATTTTTCAGGAGTGCCCCTCCAGCAGAGCTTGAATGCATCCGCCCAAAAGGACAGCCCATATTAATATTTAGATGATGTGCCCCGCACTCCTGGGCAATGCGTGCACCGGCCAAGAGCCCTTGACATTCTCTGCCAATGAGCTGCACAACCAGAGGAACACTGCCCTCCTGGCTGGCAACTTCAAGACGATCAACATCGGTGATGATTTTCTTTGCCCCGGAACGCACCCGGACAAATTCGGTGAATACCGTATCGGGATGAGACCATTCAATAATCAAAGACCGCATAGCGCGGTTGGTGAGGCCCTGCATGGGAGCCAGCATGAGGGGAGGGAAGCCCGGAGACCAGGGTAAATCTTTCAACTCTACTCCCTATTGGTCTGCCGGTTTACGCTCTTCCAGACGCTGGGCAACAAGGTCTTGAAAAAGGTTTAGCTCCTTACGAGCCGCAGCCTCCCATGAATAAAATTTCTTTACATTTTCAATGCCATTTTTGGAAAACTGCTGCCACTTATCATTGTCTGTAAGGAGTGCCTTGCACTTCTCTGCGATTTCTCTTGTATCCCGGGGTTCAACCAAAAACCCACAATTACAATTTTCTAAAATCTCAACAGGCCCACCACTATTGGTAGCAACAACAGGCAGGCCGGAAGCTCCAGCTTCAAGCACTGTAATACCAAATGGCTCGTGGAAGGCTGGATTGACAAATACTCCTTGTGACTCGGTAGCCAGGCGGTATATTTCTCCACCCTCGGTTTTATAGGATAAGTGTTTTATAATACAGACTTTTTCTTGAAGATTATACTTGGTGACCATGGCATCTATTTCGTCCATGAGGATTTGTTCATGCTTGCCCATCTGGCCAAGGGTGCCGGTAACTAAAACCAAGTTGCTCATTCCCTGAAGCTCTTCATCAAAGGCAAAAGCCTTCACAAGGCTAATCAGATTTTTACGATAATCCAGCCGACTGATTGTAAATATCATTGGTTTTTCCGGCTCAGCTAGTTCTACTTGCAGCAAGGCCATCAGCCTCTCACGGGCAATGAGGTCCCACTCCGTTTTTCCTTCTTCGCCAGGAGGATAGAATTTATTCAGGTTAGCGCCCGGCGGAATAACCTTAAACCGGGAATCACAGACATCAACATCGTACATGTTATATTGAAAAAGACGCTCTTCATCTGTGCTCACAACAATGGCATTGGCATTATCTATGGCATGCTGCTCAGCCCGCAAGCGTTCGGTGAAGTGATACTCCGCATCCTTTTCAGCAAAGTTTTTATCCGTCACCCCCAATCGAGCCATTTTGGGCTTCCCAAGAGAATGTCCGGTGTGAACCTGCACAATACCCAGTTCCTGGGAAAGTCTGGCGCAAACATAGCCGGAATCTGCATAATTTGAATGCAGAATGTCGGGCCTGCGGCCTTTTTCAGAAATATACTCCTGACAGTTTTTTATAAACTCATTGAGATAGGGCCACAGGTCGGTTTTTAAAATGTATTTTTCCGGCCCACATTCAATACGGACGATATTTACCTTGGGACCGACCGGTTCGATTATCTCATCATAGCCGGGATAATCTTTGTCCTGAATACGACGGACAATAATATCCACCTGGTCAACCTCATCCATTTTGCCCAGCTCCAAGGCAAGGTAGCGAACATACAAGATCTGTCCACCCGTATCTTCGTCACGACCAAGTTCCAGATGTTGCGCCCTGGTCAGCCCGTGCATGCTGTGCATTTGAATGTAAAGACCCATTGTCGACACTCCCTTTTTGACATGCGAGAAATTGCGAGGTAATTCTTCCAGCGCTGCCGATTTCTAGAGCACAAGCCTAATCGATGCGCTCTCAGTCATTTATTTATATTAACAGACCACCTATATATCACCAAACTTCTACTGTTGAAAAAGATTAAAATGTTTGCAACCCTCAATTACTCCTTTGGTATACTTATGCCGAGCAAAATAAATTCGGGACTCTGTACCTCTCTCCCTGGCCCTTTGTCTTGCTTCTTTGCAGACAGGCATTGCTGTATTGGCCACCACGACGGCATTATATCCACTAATAAACGCCGCAAGGTCATTGCCTGAGTCACCGGCATACACAATATTGTCCTTGGGGAGGTGCAATAATTCCTGGAGATATTTCAATGCTTGATCCTTTGCCGCCATGGCCGGCAGAATATCCAACAGGCCAACGCCGGTGAGGGAATCAACGCTGAAAATAAGATTTGTTTCCAAGTCGGCCTTTTGGAGCACAGACTCCACCTCGTTCAATATGTCCTCTCGCTTAGATTTCGATGGAATATAATAACTTTGCTTAAACTCGCCCTGTTTCTCGACTTCCTGTTCATCCAGCCCATCTATTCCAGCAAGGAGAGCTGATATATCACCGGCTGACATACCATGCCATGATTCTGCCAGGCGCCTGCGGAATTCTTCATCAACTTTCCACTGTGCTCCCTCTCTCTTATAGACCGTAGTCCCCACATCACAGACCATAATATCAGGTATGGGCAAGTCGCATTGAGCCACACCGTCCAGGGCTAATTCAAGATGACGGCCTGTGACGTAGGCCAAAGTCAACTCCTCATGTTGGCGAACCAGGGACGCGAACAGGGCGACCTCTCCTTCCCATTCAGGTTCATCCTCAAGGGGAATGACTGTACCGTCCATATCACTTGCGAGAAGAAAATGTTTCATGGTTAATCCCTATGATTTATCGGTAAGGAAATGTCGCAATATTGCTTCAGCTTTTTCAAGTTGGCTGACCTCTATATATTCATCTCGTTTGTGGGCCTGCTCGATTGATCCCGGCCCCCAAACAATACATGGTCCTTTATGGGCCATTTTGGAACAATCCGTGGCAAAATTGGCCGTGGTTGGCTGGGAATTTTCTCCCGTTTGATCAAGAACCTGCCGGAATCTTTGGATGAGCTCATTATCAAGATCTGTACAGATACCACGCCCTTGATACACCTCCTGAAGAGTAGCCGTTGAACCAAGAATTGTTTTCACCTGTTGCTTAATTTCATCAGGCTCCATGCCGGGCAACAGCCTGATATCTACACCTGCACTACAGGAATCAGGAATGATATTCAGGGAAGAACCACCCTGAACTGTGGTGATGGATAACGAGGCCCTGCCGAGTTTCGGGTCCTCAATCTTTGTCAATTCTCGCCCAAATGCCCGCAAATCATTCAACAGGGGCAACATGGCCTCAATGGCATTTTCACCTTTGGCTGGTTCGCTGGAGTGAGCCGCCTTACCCTCTGTAATCACCAAAAAACGATAAACCCCTTTATGGGCATTGATTACCCGAAGGCCCGTGGGCTCAAGGCCTATGCACAGATCCCAATCGTCAAGGCTTTCAGCCAACGCAACAGCACCGGACATTGTGCACTCCTCGTCAACAGTGGCGGCAAACAATACGTCATAGGCCAGGTTGATGCCTTCTAAGTGGAGATTGACGAGTGTGCTAAAGGCAACCGCCAGTGGTCCTTTATCGTCGCAGCTCCCTCGACCGTAAATCCTCCCATCCCGCAGGTCTCCATTAAAAGGGTCATCCATGGACCGTCCGCTCACCGTATCCATATGGCAAATAATGAGCAGCTTTGGTTTGCCGGGATTTTCTAAGTGTACAAGTAAATTTTCACGCCCCGGCAGGGCTGTTTGACGCTGTGCCGCAAGTCCGGCATCATTGCACAGCTTTTCCAAATGAGAAACTATCCCCGCTTCAGGACATTCTTCAGAAGTCTCGGTTTGGTCAGAAGACTCACTGGGCATACGGACCAATTCACGGGTCAGGGTGACCGCATCAAGTAATTCGGGCAAGGTAATTCCTCTAGACATTCTTCACTTTATTGATTGATGATGCATAATAAATAGATTTCTTGACCCAAATCAAGGTACAACTTGGGAGTGAAGAGTAAAAAGGAGGCACGAACAGTGATTACACATACCTTATTTTTACCTGTTCACTCTTAAATCCAATGGAGGCGAACCATGAAAAAAATAGATCTTAATGAGACTCGAGAATTTACAGAAAGCGGCATGAAACGCTTTTTCCTTGTTCAGGATTCTCCCTATTTTAAGATTATTAACTTCAACCTCATTGCCGGCCATACATTTCCAGTCCATTCCCATGATGTGGACGGTCAGCTATCCATTCTGGTCCTGGAAGGAGAGGGGCAGTTTCTCGGCAAAGATGATGCGGCAATACCGGCAAAACAAGGCGACCTTCTGGTCTCAGATATCTCAGAGCCACATGGAGTGCATGCTGATACAGATATGCGTATTCTGGTGACCATCGCACCGCCAATTTGAAAATTATATCTACAAGATCACATTATTATTAAAAGGAGAAAATTATGACTACTCATGCCAGTTGGGACGAATATCTCATTGCAGAACATGAAATGATTGAACGGGGCATGGCCGTTTTGAGAGAACAGCTTGAATTGATGCAGGATAACGAACACGACCCGGTCAAACTGCAGCGGGCGGTGGATTTCCTGCTTGAATTCGGCGATAAAATGCACAACAAGAAGGAAGAGGATTTTCTCTTTCCTCTCATGTATGAACGCGGCATTCCACAGGAAGGTGGGCCTCTTGGCGTTATGCTCATGGAGCATGAAGCAGAGCGCACACTCCTGCAAAAAATGCTGATGCAGGTGGACAATCTCAAAAATGCCACTGTTGACCAGCGCATTGAGTTCCGCAACGAAGGGCTCGAGTATCTGAAAATCCGCGCCGACCATATCTGGAAGGAAAACGATGTGCTCTATCCCATGGCCCGCAAGTTTTTTCAGGAAGGAGACAATGACACTCTGTTAACTGAGTTCTCCCGTCTCAATACAGAGGTGTACGGGCCGGAAGCGGAAAATATTTTTGCCCAGTTACTGATTGAGGTGGAAAAAACTGAGGAACGGCGCAAGAAACTCATCGAGGGGCTCTCATATACTCAACTTGATGGCATTATGGAAAGCCTGCCTTTTGAGGTTACTTTTGTGGATGCCGAGGATTCTGTGGCCTATTTCAATCGTCTTGATAAAGAGAAGATATTTCCCCGCACCCGCTCTATCATCGGCCGTCGGGTTGAAAAATGTCATCCTGAAAAATCCGTCGATACCGTGCGGCAGATCGTGGCCAGCTTTAAGGACAAAACAAAAGATAAGGCGGAGTTCTGGATCGATTTCAAGGGTGACAAAGTATTGATCCGGTATTTTCCAGTATACGGAGATGAGGGGGAATACATGGGCGTCATTGAAGTGACCCAGACCATCGGCGAAATCCAGAAAATTGAAGGACAGAAAGTATTGCTGGACTGGTAGCCTACATTGTTCAATTGTAAATCCTATATGCTCCCTCCTGAGGGGGCATATAGGATTTTTGTCTTAACTCAAAACAGCGGCTTTCAGGTCATCAAGGCTCGTTCTGGTCATCAATCGGCCGGTACGCTCCAATTTTCTGGCCTTGCTTCCATAGTATTCCAGACATCTACGAGCAAGATCAATCACCTGCTCATCGGATAAGCCCTCGGCAATGATGTCACCGATCCGGGGAACACCTCCGCCGTTGCCACCAAAGACCAGGGACCAGCCTTTTTTCTTACCGAAAATTCCCACATCACGAACATAACTCTCGCAGCAGTTCATGGGGCAACCTGAAATACCGACCTTGGTTTTAGCAGGCAGAACAAGGCCGGAAAGTTCTTTTTCAAATTTCTCGCCCAAAGCAAGGGAGTCCTGCCGTCCAAACTTGCAATACTGAACACCGGGACACGCTTGTATATAATGGATTCCCACCGGTTTTTTAGGTCCACCTGCATGGCCCATATCCTCCCAGATCTGTTCAATATGCTCCGGATCATGACCGGCAATGGCCAGGCGTTGGGCGGAAGTTAATTTGAGAAAAGGGACATCGTGTTTCCTTATTACTCCGGCAAGTTTTTCAAGGTAATCGGCGGTGACCACCCCCATTTTTGGACCAGGCAGAATATTATAGGCTTTGGCGTTTGGATTTACTCCGGACATCTTTTCCTCCAATCATGTTATCCCTGTGGTGTGAGAGGTTCTGTTGTGGATACAATTCTAAGAGTGATAAAAGAGCAGAGAAAATGGCGAAAGTCCTTGACCTGAGTCAAGACCTCTTTGAATTCATAGTTGCTTTGCTTCGTTCTTCACATATTCTCCCATTAGCAACCTGTTTTTGGGAGTGATATCGTCGGGGATTTTCTGTGTGACAATCTTGTATCCCTGGGACCTGAGCCTCTCTGCTCTCACCGTATCCACCGCAAGAGTTTTATCCAGCCAACCTCCAAGGCCGCCGGTGGAAGACTCCTTCAGATTATGACAGCAGGGCAAAACAGCTATCCTTGCGTGCTGTTCAATGGCTTTATCAATAATGAGATCGGTCAGAGAGCCACAGGCATGGGCTGATACCACAATATCACCCGGAAGAACGCTGATTTCCTGAAATGGCACTTGTTTGTAAATAATTCTCTTTTTCAGACGCGGCCACGATGCGATCAATGCGTCTGACATTTTTTCTGCATTTATTGGGATATTTTTGTCCACTGCAATGGCTGTCTCTGAGCTATCATCAAGAATCAGCATTATATGGGCTAACAGGCCATGGCCACAGGCAAGATCCAGAACCCTGCCCCCCCTGTATCTTCGCCTTACTCTTTTGGCCATTTCCCATGCTTCATAGAGCTCTTTTCTTGGGAGTGTTCCTGCTCGGCAGACAGCCCTGGCAATTTTATCGAAAAGAGCGTCACTGGGAAATAATCCTTGCTGTTGGGGGGTAAGCCTGTTTTTTGAAGATTTTTTCATAATTAATTAAGTGCATGCTTCTCTTTTTATTAACAAGCCCATCGTATATTATGCAAGAGGGCATATCTATCTTGACAATCTTGCTTTAGCCAGGAAAAGTCAACAACAGACCTGCCCCTTTTCTTTTTTCATCCCTTGAATTGCACGTCTAACTACCTGGTAATTTATTTTTATTTTTCCTATTTCTTGGGTAGATTAATTCAAGTCATATAATTCAGGGGCTATTTAAAGTCTGGCAGACAGCAA
This sequence comes from uncultured Desulfobulbia bacterium, assembly GCA_964443295.1. Taxonomy (GTDB): domain Bacteria; phylum Desulfobacterota; class Desulfobulbia; order Desulfobulbales; family CG2-30-60-27; genus CAYUCH01. The sequence goes on from CAYUCH010000147.1 coordinate 8,806, forward strand.
TTTAATATTGTATCCCGGAATTGCCCATAATTTGAGAGGTATTCTGACATGATAAATCGCGGTGCACTTATTCTTAAAGCAAAAGAGCCGTTTGTGCAGTGGATCAACATGGCAGATCCAAACAACAAAGCACCTAAGGTCAGCATGGCAGAGGTCAACGAAGACAGAACCGTCTACCTGATTGATGACCGGGAAGCGGAAAATCCAAGTGAATGGATCATGCTCAATTGTGCGAATTTGTTTGAAACGGAGCTTGAAGATTGGACCACCGACGAGTCACTTTGGCCGCCCAACAGAGACCTGGATTTATTCAATAAATGGTTTGCCGTCGAATGTCATACGGTGCTCATTGACACCTGCGCAGGACCCATTGCTGATAATGAGGTGTAAAATTGGTTAATGAAAAAGGGATAGAGGTCCCGTATGACCAGATTGACCCGGATACGCTACGTAATATGATTGAGGAGTTTGTGAGTCGAGACGGGGCAGATTGGGATAATGCTGGTTGTTCGCTGAATGATAAGGTCCAACAGGTCCTTCAGCAACTGAAAAGCAAGAAGGTTGTTGTCGTGTTTGACCATACTTCAAAAACAGCCAATCTTGTTGCCAGTACCCAAGGAAATTTCTGAAAAGAGTAAATGGAGACATCGCTTACTTAAATTCTTTATTGATATCCTGATCTGATCAGCCAAGATACATTTACCGACTGTTAATGTGTAGTAATTCAGACCCGATCTGACAGTTACCGGTTTTTCTGGAAGTAAT
>CAYUCH010000148.1:0-9567 GCA_964443295.1 uncultured Desulfobulbia bacterium
ATAGCGAAGCTAGGACTCACCAGCACAGCTGGTGGTTTAAGTTTGGATAATTAATTAAGAGAGCAAGAGCTACGCCCCCACTGTCTCAAATTGTATGAGGCGGTGGGGGCACCAAGAAAGACAATTTATTTTGAGGAGTATAGTAATGAAAACAACAAGAATGAAGGTAATGCTAGCCGGTCTTATGACATTAAGCGCAGTGGCCGCCGGGCCTGCAATGGCTGAAGAGGCGGCACCGGAAGCAGACCTTAGCATAGCGGTATATAGCCAGTATATTTGGCGAGGCTGGGCATATTCAAAGGACTCCCTAGTCATTCAACCTTCAATGACAATTTCCCATAAGGGATTCGGGTTCAACCTCTGGGGAAATCTGGATACCGACCAAACTGGCATGGATTCTGAATCTTTTAACTGGAACGAAACCAACATGACCATCTCCTATGATGGATCTACCGGCATGGTGGGATATTCGGTGGGCTATATTTATTATGATATTGATGGTGGTGAAGACACTGCCGAGATATACCTGGGAGCCAGCCTTGATACTACCCTGAGCCCAAGCCTGACCCTCTATGTCGACATTGCAAATGTTCCAGGTTGGTACGCAAACCTCAGTGTGGGACACTCCATTGCCATTGGAGAAACAATGTCCCTGGACCTTGGAGCCTCCATTGGTTTTCTGGATGATGATGATGATTATAGTGAGTTGCATGACGGGGTTCTTTCTGCCGCCATGCCAATCACCATCTCAGAGAACTTCACAGTGACCCCGGAATTTTATGTCTCCATGGCCCTGTCAAGTGAGGCAGAGGACAACATTGATGCCGCAAATCTTGACGCCATTAACGACGAAGAGTCAACCTTCGTATACGGCGGTGTCTCTGCAAGCTTTGCCTTTTAATCAACTCATATTGAGCGGACTTTATTGATCGTTATCTCCCACTCTAGGCCGGCGCATTGTGCGCCGGCCTTTTTTATGTAAACTTTTCAGATTAGAGAATACTATTTGACGTTCTTGACCAACATACGACGGATTACGTAGGTTGACTTGTGGGAGGTGACAGTGGATTCCTTCTTCTTGAGATTGTCACGGTTGATAAAGGCTGGATAGAGTGTAGCTATCTTGCTGTCCGTTTTAACGATGACAATGAAACCCAGAAAGGATTTATCAGACTTATACCAGACCCCGGCAGCATTATAGTCCCAGCTGATATTTCGCTCCCAATCCGCTGTGACAATACGGACATCCATGATCTCATCTCCGGGATTCTCTTTCTTCCAGGCATCACGGATCTTCTTCTTGAGAGCAGCGCCGCCGGACACCTCGTACTTCTCTTCCGGTGCCTTGGTCCCTGCAAGGATCTCCTCCTCCAGGGCCTTGGCTGTCTCATCGGATTTTTTCTGAGTGGCGGCAAGGGCCTGGGTTAATTCGGACACCACGGGAGAATCCTGGCCAATGCTCAAGGCCAGGCTCTCAAGCAGTCCTTTGGCGCCTTCCATGGATTGAGCCACACCGCCAGTAAAAATCTGGGGATTCTTACGCTGCACCGCGGTGGACATGGCGCCTTCCGCCCTGGACAACATGCTGCGGATATCGCCAGGGGCCTGCTGGTTGAAATCCTGCTGCACCTTTTTGAATTTCTCAAAATTCTTTTCCAACCATTTCAATTTGGTTTCCAGAGAATTACCAGGGCCAAGTTTATTTTCGATAAGTGGGGCATACTTTTTACGAGAATCGGAGATAAATGCTTCAATACCAGCCAACGGCTTAAGGAGCCTGGCCGCCTTGGCTGGATCCTTCAGATTACTGACCCTGACATTCTGGTAAAGATGGGCCAATTCGTCGGCCCGTTCGATGTCCTCCTGCACCTGGGGATAGTTGTCCAAATTTGTGGCATTGGCATGGGCATCAATCTTGGGCTGAGCAATTGTTTTGAGTTCCTCAACACTGGCCAAAATCTTGGACCTAAAGGTCATAATTTTTTTATAGTGGGGATGGTCTGGCGGGACGTTATTCTTGTCCAGATCACTTTGTACCCCTTGCAGCGAAAAGGGAATATTACGGTCATTCCATTTCTTCAGGGTGGTGGATTTTTCCACATCATCCCAAAGCTTGCGAAGTACAGCAGCATTCTGATTCACTTTGTTCCATTGGCGATTCACCGCCTGGCGAGCACTGGGTGGTAATTTAGGGGCTGCTGGAGCTTTTGCCTTTGCGGCAGGTTGTTCTGCTGAAGCGGCCTCCACAGCCTTGGCTGGAGTTGCACCGGTCAAGGACGCTTTGGCCGTCTCGATCCGGCCCTGCAGCGCTTTTACCCTGGAATGATCAGCCGGCACCTTGTTTTTAGAAAGGTCCTCCACCATACTTGTGAGCTTATTGACCAACCAGGTTGTTTTACCATTAATATATATATCACCGGAGGCGATCTTCTTCTCAATATCGGTAATGTTACGTTCCTGGCGTTCCACAGCCTGGCGGGCACTATATGGTAATTTTGCTTCAGCTGCCGGCATGGGGGTTGCAGGTTGCACCGCAGGAGACGGCTCAGCAACAGGAGAAGCTGCGCCCAGTGTCTGGCGCGCCTTTGCCACCCGCTCTTTGAGGGATGCCACCTTGCTGTTATCATCGGGACAGTTGTTCTTGTCCAGGTCGGCAATGATGGCATCAAGCTTCTTCAGGGTCCATTGAACCTGTTGACCAGAGACACCAGCGGCCATCTTCTTCTCAACATCCTTCATATTCCATTCCTGACGCTGCACAGCCTGACGCTGCCGGTAATCGAGCTTGGTTTCAGCCCAGCAGGTCCCTGCCATGAACACCAGCAATAAAGCCACAACAGCAATTCGAAAAAAACCACTGAAATTCCTTTGCATCACACACTCCTCCTTCCTTGTAGTGCAAGTAGCAATTTCCATACTTTTTCATCATGGCATGCACACCTACCTCACGTCCAATATAAATTCGGTATTAATAATTTCTTTCCATTTGTCATGGTGCGACAATGTAGTATTGAGTGAATTCTCTTATTATTATTATTCTTAAAAAACCGAGCACATTCAGGCAGTTAGGCCGGTGTTCTATTCAGATTTTCCTTGCATTTCAAACACGTTTGATCCATCATGTGTAATGATTATCTAAGAAGCTGGTGGACCACCCGGCTTCTTACACGTAGATGCTTCTAGGAGGAATGAGAGAAAAACCCTAACATAAACGAGAGGTCAACATGGTCGCCAAACGTTCCGATCAAGGGAAGGAGAGGCTCAGCGGCATATCACGTCGGGATTTCATGAAATTCTGTACAGTGATGGCTGCTGGAATGGGAGTGTCCACCGAGATGGCACCGCGTATCGCCGAGGCGATTACCGCACCTAAACGGCCACCTGTTATCTGGCTATCGGCTCAGGAGTGTACAGGGTGCGTAGAAACCCTGCTCAGGGCCACCCACCCGACCCTGGAAACTCTGATTCTTGACCTCATCTCCCTCGACTATTCCGAAACCCTCTGCGTCGGAGCCGGTCACCAGGCCGAAGAATTCCGGGCCAAATCCATTGAAGAAAATAAAGGCAAGTTCATCCTGGTGGTGGATGGCGCCATTCCAGTAAAGGATGGTGGGATCTACTGCAAGGTTGCCGGCAAACCGGTTTTGGACATTCTCAATGAAACCGCCCCGTTAGCAGCAGCGGTTATTTCATTGGGGTCTTGTTCTTCATGGGGCGGTGTTCCTTCTGCCGAGCCTAATCCCACCGGTGCCACCCCGGTACATAAAATTCTCGAAGGATCAGGCATTGCGGTGATCAATATCCCCGGCTGTCCTCCTAACCCATACAACTTTCTTTCTACTGTAATCCATTACCTCACATTCGGCAGACTTCCCGAGCTTGATGATAAATTACGACCCAAGTTTGCCTATGGTCGTCTGATCCATGAGAATTGTGAACGCCGGCCCCATTTTGATGCCGGTCGTTTTGCCCATGAATTCGGCGATGAAGGTCATCGAAAAGGCTATTGTCTATACAAGCTGGGATGTAAGGGACCTGAAACCTTTAATAACTGCCCTTCCATCCTTTTCGGTGACGTAGGGTCCGGGTCCTGGCCCGTTGGCACCGGGCACCCCTGTTTTGGATGTTCAGAAGAGGGTGTTGGCTTCCACGCACCACTGCATTCACCGGCCCGGCCACTCTATGTCACGCCACCATCACAGTTTGTGGACGCTATGCCGAAAAAAGGCGCCGGTGCCTCCGCACTGGCAGCCGGTGTCACAGGTGCCGCCCTTGGCGCTGGGGCCGTGGCAATCGGCCTCAATCTAGGGAAAAAGGATCACGACCAAGAAGAGGAGGGCTAGACCATGGCCATCAGCAGGCGCAATTTCATGAAAGCGGCTGCCGGCAGTACCCTCTTGCTGGCCGCCGGCACCAAGCCTGGTCTTGCTACATCGGGAAAGGATTTGCCCCCAGAAGCAGTTGGTATTCTCTATGATGCCACCCTGTGCATCGGTTGCAAGTCATGCATGGTGAACTGTAAAAAATATAACAGCATGTCCGGTGGTGCTCTGGATCAGGGGGATGGCTCTATTCCATATGAACATGTCACACCTGAAAAGATCTACGACGCTCCCACCAGCCTTTCCGACAAGACCCTCAGCATAATTAAAGCCGTGGAAAACACAGAAGATAAAAGTCTCACTTTTGTCAAGCAACACTGCATGCATTGCCTCCATCCGGCCTGTGCTTCGGTGTGTCCGGTGGGTGCATTTAAAAAAGACCCCCGTACCGGTGTGGTTTTTTATCAGGAAGACCGTTGCATTGGCTGTCGATACTGTCAGGTGGCTTGTCCATTCGGTATTCCCCAGTTTGAATGGTCAAATGCCTCCCCTGAACTTCGCAAATGTCAGCTGTGCCATCACCGATTTGCAGAAGGGAAATATTCAGCCTGTTGCGAATTTTGTCCCACAGGAGCTTCCATCTTCGGACCGGTTAAAGAGTTGCAGAAAGAAGCCAAACGCCGTCTTGCCTTGAAACAAGGCCAGGACTATGACTTCCCCGTACAGACCATTGGTTCTAAAGGCGTCATGCGACGTCCGGTTTCTAAATATATCAACCATGTCTACGGCATGGACGAAGCAGGTGGCACCCAATACCTCATGCTTGCAGGCCTTCCCTTTGAACAACTGGGCTTTAATCCAAACATTACGGATGAGGTCTATCCAGAGCTGACATGGGCATATATCAAAAAAGTGCCGGCCCTCATAGGTCTTTTATTGGTAGCAGGAGCAACATGCCACGTGATTACCAAGCGTCAGAATGCTGAAAAAGAAAATACATGACCACAACGCATTAAATAATAGAGGAGAGCAAACATGGCGAAGCGAATCGTTGTTGACCCTGTAACCAGAATCGAAGGCCATTTGCGCATCGACTGCGAGGTGGATGGCGGCAAAGTCACCAATGCCTGGTCCTCGGGCCAGATGTGGCGGGGTATCGAGGTTATTCTAAAGGACCGAGATCCACGGGACGCATGGTTATTCACGCAACGAATATGCGGGGTCTGAACGTCAGTCCACGCACTCGTGTCAGTGCGTTCCGTTGAAAATGCCCTGGGCATGGAGATTCCTCTCAATGCCCAATATATTCGCAACATGATCATGGGGGCCCACGGTGTCCATGACCACATTGTCCATTTTTACCATCTCTGCGCCCTTGACTGGGTAGATATCGTCTCGGCCCTGAAAGCTGATCCAAAGGCCACAGCCAAACTTGGGCAATCACTTTCAGACTGGCGGCGCAATTCCGTTCAGGAAATGAAGTCAACCCAGGACCGTCTGCAGGCCCTGGTTGATTCAGGCCAACTGGGTGTGTTCGGCAGCGGCTATTGGGGCCATTCTGCCATGAAGCTTTCTCCGGAGGTAAACCTCCTGGCTGCCACCCATTATCTCCAGGCTTTGGAATACCAGCGCAGGATGAATCAAGTTGTCTCTATCCTGGGCAGTAAAACACCCCATATCCAGAACCTGGCTGTGGGCGGGGTGACCAACCCCATCAATCCCGAAAGCCAGGCGACATTGACCCTGGAGCGCCTCTACATGGTCAAAACCATCATTGACGAAATAGGCGAATTCATTGAGAACGTCATTATGGTGGATGTGGCTGCAGTGGGTGCCTTCTACGCCGATTGGACCCAATATGGCGCCGGAGTGACCAACTATCTCTCCGTACCGGACATGCCCATGGACACCAAGGGCACGGAATTCGTGCTACCCGGCGGATATATCCCGGATGGAGATGTGAGTAAATTCCAGCCCATCACCGGTTACCAGGACGATTTCTTTAAAGATAATGTAAAAGAATCCATCAAGCATTCCTGGTATGACGGCGACTGGGACAAACATCCCTGGGAAGGGGAAACGGTTCCCAAGTACACCGACTTCCAGGACGACGGCAAGTATTCATGGGTGAAGAGCCCCACATTCAAGGGCAAACCTGCCCAGGTAGGCCCTCTGGCCAATGTTCTCTGCATGTATGCTGCCGGTCATGGCCCAACCAAGAAGTATGTGGACAAGACCTTAGCCACGGTGAGTGCCCTTGCCAAGACCAAGGTTGGCATTGGTGCGTTGCACTCCACCATCGGCCGAATTGCAGCTCGCGTGGTACGTTGCGGCGTGCTCCACGACACCTTGAAGGGCCAATGGCAGGCCTTGATGGATAATATTGCCAGTGGCGATATGACCACCTACAACAAACCGGTCTTCCCAAAAGGTGAACAGCGCGGTTTCGGTTTTCATGAGGCACCCCGCGGTACATTGTCCCATTGGATCGTGATTAAAGATGGCCGTATCAAGAATTACCAATGTGTAGTTCCTTCCACCTGGAATGCCGGCCCCCGTAACAGTGATGATGAACTAGGCCCCTATGAAGCATCCCTTTTAGGAAATCCTGTTGCCGATCCGGACAAGCCTTTGGAGGTATTGCGAACCTTGCACTCCTTTGATCCATGCCTGGCCTGTGCCATTCATTTGGTAGATACGAAAAACAACGAAATTGTCCGTGTAAAGGCGGTGTAAGGTTGAGTGCATTAGTTCTAGGCATTGGAAATATCTTGTTACAGGATGAGGGCATTGGTGTCCGGGCTGTGCAGGAACTGGAACGCCGTTATCACACTCCCGATGAAGTGGAGTTTCTTGATGGCGGCACCTCCGGAATCGAACTGCTGCGCCATATCAGGAACAAGGACTTGCTCATTATTCTGGACGCAGTAGCCAGCAGCAAAGAGCCGGGCACGGTGGTGCGGGCTGAAGGCGATGATGTTCCGGCCACATTCCGGCACCGCATGACCCCTCATCAATTAGGCCTCTCCGATCTGCTGGCCACCGCCATGCTCACCGGAGAGATGCCGGGAAAACTTGTCCTGTTCGGCATCGAGCCAGGTGCAATGGAAACCGGCCTGGATTTAACCGAAGAAGTTGCCGGCTCTCTTGATCGACTGCTGGACCTGATAATAGAAGAGCTGGAAGCACATGGATACCGACCTGCTCCCATAGCCAAGCATGACATGGTGGCACCATCCATCTGGGCTACGGGATAAGAGGTCACTCAAGGAGATACAATATGAAATCCGAGGAACATGTCATTAAGATGTGGACCCCGCAGACGGCGGGTCTGGTTCTCTTCATACTGGTTGGCCTTGGTGTGGCACTGTTTCGAATGAAAGAAGGGTTGGGTGCTTCAACCAATCTCAATGATACCTATCCCTGGGGATTCTGGCTTGGCTTTGATGTCCTTGGTGGTGTTGCCATGGCAGCCGGTGGTTTTGTCATTGCTTGTGTGGTGTATCTCTTTAACTGGGAAAAATACAAACCCATCGGGCGCCCGGCTATTCTCACCGCCTTCCTGGGATACATGATGGCTGTTGTTGCCCTGTTCCTTGATATCGGTCACCCTTTCAGGCTCTGGCATCCTTCCATCATGTGGCAGGTCCACTCGGTCATGTGGGTTGTTGCCATCCATGTCATTCTTTACACCACCACCCTGGCCATTGAATCATCCCCCATGCTTTTTGAAAAACTCCGATGGGATAAGGCGAAAAAGGCGGTGAAAACCATCTATATCGGTGCGGTTGTCTTTGGTGTCATGCTCTCCACTCTGCACCAGGCCTCTCTGGGAGCGGTTTTTCTCATCAGCCCCGCCAAAATGAGCCCCCTGTGGTTCGACACTTTTTTGCCGTATATGTTTCTGGTATCAGCGGTGGCCATGGGACTGGCCATGGTGAGTGTTGAAGGCATGCTCTCAGGCAAGGCCTTTAAGCACCATGTTGATACAGAAATATTCCTTGGTCTGGCCCGGGGACTCAGGAATACCTTGGCCATCTATTTTCTCTTAAAGGTCTTTTTTCTTTTGAAAAATACCGGCATCGGCGCTGCCTTTGATGGAAGCCTTGAAGCCAACATGTATCTCCTTGAAATGGCCTTCATCATCGTGCCTCTAGGCATGTTGCTCAACAAAAATATCCGCACCAATAAAACCGGGATCTTCTCTGTGAACCTCCTGGTTATTGTCGGAGTTTTGGTGAACCGGCTCAATGTGGCAATTTTCAGCATGCAAGAGTATGCAGCTCGGCAAGGAGATCAGTACTTTCCATCGTTCATGGAGTTCCTGGTCACCCTGGGGATTGTCTGTTTAGGAATTTTCCTTTTCAAGATGGCGGCAAAATACCTTCCCCTCTTTGGCCCGGTTGAGACAGGAGGAGAGAGTTAACGAGCAACTGATCACAGGCGGTGTAAAATGAGCAGCAGGGCAGGCGGAACCAACCCAGTCTTTAGGACGCCCTGAAAATGCCTAGGCAAACACATTGTCCCAAAGCGCTGCCTGTGATCACTTCCATTACAATTGCCAACTAACACAAAACCCGTATCCCTGGGGATTAAGACATGGGGTACGGGTTAATTTATTTGGTGGAGGCGGCGTCCACACTATTCCGGCCATAAAGCACTGCCAGTTATGAATTATCGAGTCATTCTGTCAGCAAGATACCGTCAAAAGTACCGTCGTGTTTCTTTTGTTGTTCCGTAAAATTATTTGAAAAACCTTTTGATCTTAATCCCAATGAGAGCCTTGGCCACACTCACTACATTAAGGCCTGCAATAGCTTTAATTCAAAATAATACTCCGACAAAGCGCTCCCTGTTGGTGGTGGAGAAAACACCTCAAATTGTTCCTTAAAGCCTTTGAGTGCAGTCTCAAATTCGATATTTCTTGGAATACCCCGCGGATTGGTATTTTGAGCGTTATTTACATAACCGGAGGTGGCATGTACTGTAAAATCGACTACAAGTCCGTTTTTTACATTTGTTGGAGAACAATTACCAGAGCAGGGATAATCCCAACTATTTTTTTCTATTTCTGCACTATACATTTGCACGACTATATTCTTGTCAGCATTGTAGACTCCAGCCCAAAAATATTTTTTTTTAGTAGATTGCTCATTATGCCTGTAATTATTTTCAATTATCTCCCCAATCGCAGCAATCCCCGATATGCTCACAAAGCCTTTAATAACGCAGTATAAACAGGAGC
>CAYUCH010000149.1:0-9553 GCA_964443295.1 uncultured Desulfobulbia bacterium
TGGGTGGCCGGCTTCGCGTGGAATAGGTGGCCGAGATCAGTGGAATACGCAATGGTCTGATTTTCCACATTCAAACCGCTGACCACACTTTTCTCAATCGCATGGCTACCGCATCCAGCCAAGACCAATACAAGCACCAAGAGGACATGTCTCATTTTTCTATTTCTCCTTCAAACAAATGACTTTTCTGCTTTCTACTCATCATCCTTTAAGTCATCAAAATCTTTGCGTATTTCGGTAAGTTTCTTCTGATAATCATCACCATCGCCATATTCGAAGAATTTATGATAACGAGTGTGGATGGTCTCAAGCTTTCTGGCATGTTTTATGGGACACCAATATTGCTCGGTCCTGGCAGCTATCTCTTGGACATAGCCAATCATCCCATTGAAATAACCACAGTAAGTGCAATTTAACTTTTCTATGGGATTAAGGTAGCTAAGGCTTTGGCGGTCAATAATTATGTAATCACTTCTTTTCACTTTCGGAATTTTATAAACCCTGAAACAAACGAATTGATAGATGGATGCCGCCAAATCCATGAATGCTGCCGGAATAATGCAAAACCAGATAATTGGCACCGTGAGTATATTCAAAAACGATGCGTTGAACAGATATTTCCGTATCGTTATGGCGAGGGTTTTATGATATTTCCTTGTTTCCTCTTCAAAAAGGACTTTTTTCCCTTTTATTTTATAAAAATACTCTTCTTCCTTTTTTTGAATCTCAACCAGTAATTCTTTTTGGAGTTTCTTAATTTCCTCTATTATGTCCTGGAGTTTATTCATGGTCAGTTTCTCTCTCTAATAGAGTTATACAAAATCCACATATTCCAGGAAGAATTCCAGGGGCAGATTACGTGTGAAATGAATGGAGAAGCATAATGAGGCAGGAAAATAATTTAATATGCATACTACTCTATTGCCCAATATGTCACTAGGCATTTCAGCTCAAACTATTGTTGCAATAATGCAATATTTTGCACGCAACTTGGTTGCAAAAGTGCACAAAAAAGCAACCCTGGCATGCTGACCCACCTTTGGCCAATCATACAATCCACAACCCACAACCTATTGATTTTACAACTAAAATTCTAGCGCACTATAAATATAAAATGAAAAGGTTGCAGGTTGCATTCCCGTGGCACGGTCCGTGCAATCATGACATTGCAAAGGCAGGTTGTTCATGCTCTCTGCCTTTTACTTATACCGGCAATCTGATGCAGAGACTCTGTCGGTTCCCCTCCCACGATTTATGGGCGGGAGGCTATCAAAATTCCAGTAGATGGCCTTCTGCCCGTGAATCACTTTTTAAATTAGAGCTCTGTTGCCTGATCACATACATTGTATATGGAGAAGAGGACATCATGAGTGGAAAATATTTCAGAAACTACCTCATCATCATTATACTTTGCACGGTCGGCGTAGCTGTGTACAACATTTGGATCCTCGAAAAGGATACCAGCCCGAAAGTGAGCTATTCGGCATTTTTGGAATCCCTTGATAAAAAAGAAATCGGCAGCCTCACTTTAACGGGTGGAGAAATTTCCTGGAAGGATCGATACGGCCAGCCATTCAGATCATTTGCACCAGATCCCGATAGACTTCTTGATCGTTTGGAAGGGCAAGACATAGAGATTTTCGCCAAAGCTGAAAAGACCGGCAACTCATCATTTCTGACCAGCACACTCCCCTTGCTTCTCATATTTGGCGGCATGATGTTCTTCATGATGCGCCAGCAAAAAGGCAGTAAATCCTCGGAGTTTGCCAAAAACAAGGCCATTCTTTCCTCTAAAAACTCCCAGACTGAAACCTTTGAAGATGTGGCCGGCATCGAAGAGGCAAAGGATGAATTGGTAGAGATCGTTTCATTTCTCAAAGATCCCACCGAGTTCACCAAACTTGGCGGTAAAATTCCCAAAGGCGTTTTACTCCAGGGTCCACCAGGAACAGGGAAGACTCTTCTGGCCAAGGCAATTGCAGGCGAAGCCAGTGTACCTTTCTTCAGCCTCAGTGGTTCGGATTTTGTTGAAATGTTTGTGGGTGTGGGTGCTTCGCGGGTGAGAGATCTTTTCAAACAGGCTAAAAAAAATGCTCCATGCATCGTCTTTATTGATGAAATCGACTCCGTTGGCAGGCATCGTGGCGCCGGTGGTGCTGGAAGTGGTGGTGGCGATGAAAGAGAACAGACCCTGAATGCCCTGTTGGTCGAGATGGATGGCTTTCAAAGTGGTGACACCGTTATCATTGTAGCAGCAACTAACAGGCCCGATGTACTTGACCCTGCCCTCCTCCGACCTGGCAGGTTTGACCGTCAGGTCACTATTCTACCGCCGGACGTCAAAGGGAGACTGAAAATACTCCAGGTCTATGCAAATAAAGTAAAAATGGACAAAGATGTCGACCTCATGCAAATTGCCCGCAATACCCCCGGATTTACTGGTGCTGACCTTGCTAATCTTGTTAATGAATCCGCTCTTCTGGCGGCCAGAAATGGCAAGAAGAGAATTGTTTTTAATGATCTTGAGGATGCCAAGGATAAAATTATCATGGGAACCGCCCGCAAAGGCCTGGTTATTAATGATAAAGAAAGAAAGGTCATCGCATACCATGAAGCCGGTCATGCGATGCTGGCTCGATTATTACCAGAAACGGATCCGCTTCATAAAATCACTATCATCCCACGTGGAAAAGCCATGGGGGTCACCCAACAACTCCCGTTGGATGATCGTCATTCATACTCCATGCGATATCTGACCAACAGGGTCACCATTCTCCTTGGAGGACGAGCGGCAGAAGAGCTTGTCTTTAAACAATACACCACCGGGGCTGCCAATGATCTCCAGAGTGCCACCCAGATTGCCACAAAGATGATTTGCGAATGGGGCATGAGTGATGCCCTTGGACCGCTTGCCTATTCATATGGAGATGAAGGATTTCTGGCGGGAGCAGGTGGTGTCCAGAGAACGTACAGTGAAAAAACCGCCAATGACATCGACCAGGAAATTAAACGCCTGGTAACCGATTGCTACAAAAATGCCGTCAATATCATTTCTAAGCGCATCAACTTCCTTGATAAGCTCGCTGAAATTCTCTTGTTGAATGAGACCATCGACGCCGAAGAAGTTGAGATCATTGTCAACTGTCCTCTACTGAATGAAGAGACTCAGTGGGAGCTCTAACCTCCCTTTTCCAATCTGCAATATGGTTGCATTATTGCAACCATATTGCAATCTTTTAGATGCAATTCTGCAATGTATTTGCAATAAATGCACCGCCTCCTCTCTTCATAACAATAGTTGTTAAAAAAAATATCAAATTCACAACCCACTGTTTTAACTACATTTTCATCCGCAAATCCAAACAGACTCACCAATCAAGCTCCTCCATTGCGCAACCTTTTTCATATTTGGCACACCCAGTGCAATATCAAGATAGCACAAAGGTGCGAACCAGCAGTTTCAAGCCAGGACATTAAAGACAGACGATATAGCTTTTCAATCATGAGGAGGAGAGACAATGAACAGCGCAGAGCACAAAATAAAATACTCACCAACGGTCTGCGAATACCATAACAGCACATAGCTCAAACAAATCCCAAAAGCAAACCAACCAGATCACTTACCTCAAAAATGGAGGATACATTAATCATGATTCGCAAAACAATTTCAGGCGGGCTTGCCATAGCAGCCATAACTCTTTTTGCCCTGAATTCACACGCCATGGATTATCCGGAGTCAGTGGATATCGATTCCCTTACAAACCACTATGAAGCCGTGACCTTTGATCACAGCATGCACGTTGAAGCTACGGAAAACGATTGCGCCGTGTGCCATCACCATACAACCGGCACCCCCCCAACGGACGAGCGATGCATACGCTGCCACAAGGACAGTAGTGAGGCAGATGCTGTGGCCTGTGCTGACTGCCACTCCGCCCAACGCTTCAGCGCTGAGTACCTTAAAAAAATAGAGACTACCCCCCTGCTCTTCCATCGTGACAAACCTGGCCTTAAAGGAGCCTATCACCAGAAATGCCTTGGGTGTCATCAAGAAATGGATGCCCCCACCGGCTGCCAGGACTGCCACACCCGCAATGAAAAAGGGGATAAATTTTTCCATTCCGGTGCCTTTGCTCCTGCACCCAAAGAAAACCACGGGGCGCACCACTGATCCACCGACCCCATCATTTTTATGCACTTTTTATTTTGAGAGGACAGGATGAAAATAATACTAGATCGCAGAAATTTTCTTAAAAGAGGCCTCGCCGGAGGTGCTCTTGCTGCCGTGGTCGGTTCTGAAAAGAAAGCACAGGCAGCCAATACATTTCATGGCTACCCAGACAGCATGGGTGTTCTTGTTGACCTGAGCAAATGCGTTGGTTGCCGAACATGTGAAGCAGCCTGCAACAAGGAACAGGGCCTGCCGGAACCGGACAAACCTTTTGATGATTTTTCGGTTTTCGACGAGATAAAACATGGCCAGAAACGCCGCACATCGGAAAAGGCGTATACAGTGGTCAATAAATACGATGTGGAAGGCCAGGAAGGACCTGTTTTTCGAAAATTCCAGTGTAATCATTGTAATGAACCAGCGTGTCTCACCTCATGTTTTGTCAATGCCTATACCAAGACACCGGAAGGCGCAGTTATCTATGATCCCAAAGTTTGCGTTGGATGCCGGACCTGCATGATAGCCTGCCCATTTTATGTGCCAGCCTACAGCTACTCAAGCGTCCTGAACCCCGTGGTCAAAAAATGCATCATGTGCTACGACACCCGACTGAAAGACGGCAAGCCACCCGCCTGTGTTGAAGCCTGCCCAAACCAGGTAATGACCTTTGGCAAACGGTCTGAACTTCTGAAGCTTGGCAAGGAACGCATTCGAAATAATCCCAATAAATATGTCGATCATATATACGGCGAAAAAGAAGTGGGCGGTACAGCCTGGATGTATCTCTCCAGTGTGCCATTTGAGGAAGTGGGTTTTAACACCGACATCGGCGACAAGCCCATCATTAATTACGTAAAAGAATTCCTCACCATCGTTCCCATGGTTCTGACAATATGGCCGGCACTGTTCACCGGCTTTCACCTTCTTGCAAAACGCAAGAATGAACTGAAAGAAACCGAAACCACTGACAGAGACGCATAGGAGATAGACATGAAAAAATTTGTAGCTGAAGGGCATAGCATCCCTTTTCTTGATAATGGTGCAGAGCCCAAGAAAGGCGGTTGGAGCATTAAGGAAAAACTCTTTCTTGGATTAACCCCGGGAGAATATATGTCCCAATTCTTCCGCAACCCGTTCAACTGGCTTTTCATGGCAATTTTTGCCGTGGGTGTGCCGGTTATCATTGGTCGCTTTGTATACGGTCTGGGCTGGGCAACCCATTCTTCCTATGATTATCCCTGGGGCCTGTTCCTTGGCTGGGGTCTGTTTGTCATGGTTCCACTTTCAGCTTCGGGCTTTATGCTGGGAACCACTGTGGAAGTATTTGGACGCGATGATTTCAAACCCATAGAACGCCTGGCATTATTGAATGGTCTTCTGGGATACTTCTTCGCAGTCATGTTTCTCCAGGTCGACCTTGGCCAACCATGGCGCCTGGTTTATCCGATGTTTGTCTCTCTGGGTCCTGCGGCAGTTTTGTTCCTGGTTGCCTGGCACGTTGCCACCTACCTGTCGGTTCAAGTTGCCGAGCTCCTGCCCGCTGTGGCGGAATGGGGTAACTGGCCCAGGATGAAGAAAATCGTCAAGAGCATGGTTCTCGGCCTTACTGTAGCTGGCATCATCCTCTCCACACTGCACCAAGGAGCCCTGGGTGCATTATTTACCTACGCTCCTGGCAAGGTGCATCCACTCTGGTTTTCTGCTCCTTTCCAATGGTTTCATTTTTTCTGTTCATCAATATTCGCCGGGCTTTCCATGTTGATTGTAGTAAGCACTCTCGTAAAAAAATTCATGGGATGGCGCTGTGATGCGAGATTCATGGACAACTTGGATCACCAAACCCTGGGCCTTGCCAAAGGTGCCGTTCTGGCTCTGGTTACTTATTTTGTCATCAAGATAATCGGTGTAGCCCATGACAATGACTGGGGATACCTTCTTTCCGGTTGGGGTCAGTGGTTCATGTTTGAAATGGCTATTGGTGTGATTATTCCCATAATCCTTTACACCATGGCCATACGGAACCACAGTCCAGGCTTGGTTCGATTCACCGCTTTTATTACGGTATTTGGAATCATGCTAAACAGGCTAAACACCGCCCTGATTACCTTTAACTGGAACCTGTACCAAGAAATTCCCCACTGGCGTGAAACTGTAATCGCCATAACCCTCTACACTCTCTATATAGTGACATACAGGTTCATCCTGTACCGTCTACCCATCCTTTATAGTATTAAGGAGAAATAGACAATAGAGCCGGGCGGGGACCATGCCCGTCCGGCCTTTATGAAAAAAGTTAAAAATGCAAAGTGAAGAGTGCAAAGTGAATAAAGGACAAATAAACTCAGTTTTGTTATGCTTAAGACACTAATGCCCACATGACTTTTGAGGCCTGCACATGACAGACAAACCATTAGACGCCGGCTGGGCAGCATTATCAGCCCTGGAAAAAATTCAAAGTTCTGAGGCGAAACAGGCTCTCTCTTCCTCGGATCCCGCCACCAAGCTCGTCATCCTGAACTCCATTGCCGATGGAGTCTTCACGGTGGACAATAATGGTTTCATCACCTCCTTCAACCGTTCTGCTGAAAAAATCACCGGTTTCAGCCAGGAAGAGGCTGTAGGCAAGAAATGCCACGAAATATTCCGGGCCAATATCTGTGAAAAAAACTGTGCTCTCAAAAAAAGCATGGAATCCGGCAAGGAGATAATGGAGTGGCCCATTGTTATTAAAGACAATCAGAATCAGACTGTCCCCATCTGCGTATCCACCGCGGTACTGAAAAATGAACAGGGCGAAGTAATAGGCGGTGTGGAAACTTTTCGAAGGCTAGGCAACGAACGGGCCCATCGACGTATTATCCTGGACTCCATTGCCGATGGCGTCTTCACGGTGGACAATAACTTCACCATCACTTCTTTCAACAAGGCAGCTGAAAAAATTACCGGCATCAGCCATGATGAAGCTGTTGGAAAACAATGCCATGAAGTATTTAATGCAGACATCTGTGCAAAGGACTGTGCTTTAAGAAAAACAATGGCCACTGGCAAAGAAATAATCGATTACCCGGTGAATATTAAAAACTCATTAAACCAAACCATACCCACCAGTGTTTCTACCGCTGTCTTAAAAGATGAAAACAACAATATCATGGGCGGAGTGGGATCCTTCAGAGACCTTTCCGGCGAACAATCCCATCAGCGCATTATTCTTGATTCCATTGCCGATGGCGTTTTTACAGTGGACAACGACAATATCATCACCTCCTTTAACCGGGGCGCTGAAAAAATCACTGGTGTGCGCCGTGAGTATGCGGTTGGAAAGAAATGTTATGATGTTTTCAAGACAGACATCTGTGAAAACGAATGCGCCCTGAAGAAGAGCATGGAAAGTGGTGAAGAACTTTTTGACTGCCGGGTAAGCATCCATAACAGCAAAAGCTAGGTCATCCCAATCAGTGTCTCCACTGCAGTGCTGAAAGATGAAAACAACAATATAATTGGCGGCGTTGAAACATTCAGAGATCTATCCACCGAAGAAACGCTCAGGAAAGAAATCCAGGAGCAATACACCTTTCACGATATTATCAGTAAGAGTTATGCCGTGAAGCAAATCCTCAACATCCTGCCAGACATTGCCGACAGTGACTCAACGGTCCTGATCGAAGGACCAAGTGGTTCTGGTAAAGAGATGTTTTCAAAGGCCATCCACAATCTCAGCAAAAGAGCCAATGAAAAATTTGTCGCCATTAACTGCGGCGCCCTGCCGGACACATTGCTGGAATCGGAACTTTTTGGGTATGTGAAGGGTGCGTTTACCGATGCCAAAAAAGATAAACCAGGCAGGTTTGCCATGGCCCAGGGCGGCACTATTCTCCTGGATGAAATTGGCGACATATCTACTGCTTTGCAGGTCAAACTATTACGGGTACTTCAGGAGCGAGAGTATGAGCCTCTTGGAGGAAACCATACCGTAAAAACAAATGCCCGGATCATTGCTGCAACCAACCGAAATCTACCCGAACGTGTTGGCAAGGGCGCCTTTCGCGAAGACCTGTACTATCGGCTCAATGTTGTCAAGCTTACCTTGCCGGCGCTGAAAGAACGCAGAGAAGACATTCCCTTATTAATTGAGCATTTTCTCCGGATGTTCAACCTGAAAAAAGAAAAGGACATCCAACAGGTTTCAACTGAAGCGATGGCAATATTATTGGCATACGACTTTCCAGGGAACATCCGTGAACTTGAGAATATAATCGAGTACGCCTTTGTTCTCTGCCGGGGAAAAGAAATCCTTCCCCAACATCTTCCTCAAGATGTCACCGTCAAGCAGGAAGTAAACCACCCACACCAGATCCAGGCACCAAAACTCAGTATCATTGCCCAGGCAGAAGCCGAGGCAATCAGCCAGGCTTTATTGCGCAATAAAGGCAGTAAACAAAAAACGGCGGAAGAAATGGGCATCCACAAAACAACTTTATGGCGAAAAATGAAGCGCTACGGACTCTGTTAAGCTTCTTCGGTAATTCGCATTCGTGTGGTTGTTCATAGTCGCTTGAGTACCACTTTGGTGTTATATCAGTATTCTCGAATCAATTACATCGCTTCCGACATACATCCAGTAGTTTTAATTCCTACTAATCCAAACTCAGGCAAAATTAGTGAAGCTCCATTGAGCATAAGCATTGAGGATGCAATATCAATTGGGTTGGAATAATTGAAAACGACCTTAACGAATGCAATTCGCTCACTCGAAAGACATCCCAGACTAAACCTTTTGCTTCTTTAACAGGTATTCAACCCCAAAAACATGCTGCACCCATGCAACCCTTTGCATGCAACACATTGCAACGTTGCTTTATCACGAGACGCCCCTCCTCATTTCTCATAAAAAAAACAACCGCAGCACATTTAAGCCACATTAATTACCCCATACATTTCAGGCACTTACACACCGCTAAGCCAGAATATTGGCAAATAATCGCAATTTATTTTTTGCTTGGCACGGCCAATGCACTAACAAGAAGTAAAGACTGCAACAATGCAAAGAGTTACTACTCATAATCATTTAATGAAGGAGGCACATCATGTCTACTTTAAACATCTTTAATCACGACAACACAATAGAATTGGATGATAATGCACAATCTACTATTGAAAAGGAAGTAAATACTGTAGCTATAGGAGTAATGATGACAATGGCTGCTTTAATTGGAGTATGGGGCATTGCATGTATATTTTGTGGACTTGCAGGATCTGAAGGAATTACAGATTTTGCACAATCATGGATCACAGCAGTTACTGGTAGATAATATATTAATAGGTATTCAATCAGCCACTCCCGTTTTGGCATCCAAATTAGCCGCCAAACAGGATATCTGTAAA
>CAYUCH010000150.1:0-9525 GCA_964443295.1 uncultured Desulfobulbia bacterium
TAGCGAAGCTAGGACTCACCAGCACAGCTGGTGGTTTAAGTTTGGATAATTAATACCATGGCCCGAAGGCTTGGGCATATTCTTTCACGCAAAAAGGCAGAAGAAGCATTACAGGAAAGTGAAAAACGTTTTCGAAAGTATTTTGAACTTGGCTTGATAGGCATGGTGATTACCTCACCAGAAAAAAAGTTCATCGAGTACAATGACACATTATGCAATATGCTCGGCTATTCACGCAAAGAACTTGCACAACTCACATGGGACACCTTGACTCACCCTGATGACCTGGAAGCTGATCTCGCTCAATTTAAAAAAGTTTTAGCAGGAGAAATCGAAGGTTATTCCTTGGAGAAGCGCTTTATCCGAAAGGACGGTGGTATCCTTTATTCTGAAATTTCAATCAATAACATGCGTAAAACCGATGGTTCTGTGGACTATATCGTTGCTCTTGTAAATGATCTCACTGAGCGTATGCAGGCTGATCAGGAAAAAGAAAAGCTAGAATCTCAACTCCGCCAAGCTCATAAAAGAGAAGCAATCGGTACCATGGCCGGCGGAATAGCCCATGACTTCAATAATATCTTGGCAGCCATAATTGGATATACCGAAATTGCACTATCTGATACACCGATCGAAAGTCCCGCTAAATTTGATATTGAACAAGTACTTAAAGCAAGTTACAGAGCAAAAGATTTGATTAAGCATATTCTCACCTTCAGCCGAATGCCTGGTCTTTCAGAAGAATATGCGCAGATCAGTCTCAGCCCTATTCTCAAAGAGGTGTTCAAATTCCAACGTTCAGTCATCCCCACAACCATTGAATTTAAAACAGATATAGATAAAAACTGCGGTCTGACTAAGGGAGATCCTACCCAAATTCATCAAATTATTATGAATCTATGTACCAATGCATCACACGCCATGGAAGAGAATGGTGGTATACTTGGAATCAGCCTGCAAAAAACAAAATTGTCTTCACGTGATTTAAAATCAGAGGAAAATCCACAGCCCGGTGTCTATATACAATTATCCATTAGTGATACAGGCACAGGCCTTACTCCAGAACTCATAGAAAAAATATTTGATCCATACTTCACCACAAAAGAAGTAGGAAAGGGATCTGGAATGGGCCTTGCACTGGTTCAGGGTATCATAAAACGGCATGGTGGATTTGTAAAAGTTAATAGTAAAATTGGCAAAGGGAGTACATTCAATGTCTTTTTTCCTCAGATAGAAGAAGATATCGCTACTGAACGAACAAGTGAAGAGGAAGAAATACCAACAGGCTCTGAAGAAATTCTCTTTGTAGATGATGAAGAAATGCTTGTGGATATTGGGAAAAAACTGCTTGAAAGACTCGGTTATACTGTCACTACTGAAACAAACAGTTCAAAAGCCATACAACTGTTTAAAAGTGATCCAACACTATTCGACCTTGTTATCACAGATCAAGCTATGCCAAAAGTTTCTGGTGCTGAACTGGCAAAACAATTATTACAAATAAAGCCTGATATCCCAATTATTCTTTGTACTGGACACAGCAACTTAGTTGATGAAGCAAAAGCCCAGAAAATTGGAATACGTGAATACGCCATGAAACCACTTAACAAGAGAGCTATTGCCAGACTCATCCGGAAAGTACTTGATAATTAAAATTGATAATACTGTATGCAATAAATAAACATAAAATCTTACAATCCTAGATCGGCAAGCAAGCTATCAACATCACCTTGATCTTCCATGCGATTGGAGTCTTCATCCGTATACCCCTTCATCGCCTGGGCTTCATCAGATATTTCCTCACCACCAATATTGAGTTGCAACTTACGGGCAACGTCCATGAGCTGGCCATGGAATGTTTCAATGGACGGGATGACCTTCTGCAGCTGTTGCCCCACTCTATCCTGGATTCCCTGGGAGTTGTTGAGTTCCATAGTCCAGGTACTGAGAAGTGCCACTCTATCTGTAATTGCCGTAACAACTTCTGAAGGGATCTGCCCTTTCACCATATCGGAATTAAGATACTGTTCCATCTCTTCTGCAAAACTGAAAAGGTTGTCCACGATTTCCAATACTGTATTTGTACTGCTCTCCGTCTCACCAATAATGTCATGCAACCGTCCCAAAACTGTGTGGATACTCTCATGTTCTGATTTTTTGAGCTGGCTCTCTAACTCTTCAGTGGAAGTTATGAACTTCCTGAATGGACATGAGTCTATGTTGAGCTATTACCGCATAATCTCGTTGTTCTTTGCTGACAAGACTCTGCTCCATGAGAAAGGTACCAAGCACCATATCGGCGGGCTTAATAGTCATCATCTCTTCAATACTCTCTGGATCAAGATAATGAAGACGTATAAGGGTCTGCCCATAGAGTTCAATGGGAGGAACTCTAAGGTAAATTTGTACTGTTTTTACTCCCAACCGCATGGCATTTGCAGCATGACTATCCTTTACCAGAGCGTCGGCAATTGTGCTGATCAAAGGAGCCAAATGCTTGTGCTCTAGGGCTCGGCTTGACTCAACGCAATAATCAAGAAAAAACTGGGAAACCGCCTGCTCCTGGGCTTTAGCTTCTAGAAACCTATGAGTTCTTGGCATTTGTCGACCACGGTTTGGTAATCTTGACTCATATTGATACTCTCCTCTATGCGAATAAAAATAATTAGGTCTATGATGAAATAAATGATTACATTTAAAAGAATTAAAAACATCTCATATACACTTTAGTACAACAAGAAGGGAATGAACAATGAGAAATAAACTGATATTTTTCCTTTTAGCGGGAATGCTCTCCTGTACTTCCAACGCGGCAGCCAAAAAAGCAGTCTTTGCTGGTGGATGCTTCTGGTGCATGGAAGCTGACTTTGACAAATTGGGAGGTGTACTTGACGTCGTCTCCGGTTTTACCGGCGGTACATTGAAAAATCCGACCTACAATGGTGATCACACAGGTCATTACGAAGCTGTGGAAGTCACCTATGACCCTGAGAAAGTCACCTATCCTGAGAAAGTCACCTATGAGGATCTATTGAATTATTTCTGGGTTCACATTGATCCGTTCGATGCCCATGGACAATTCTGCGACAAAGGCCCCAGTTATTTAAGTGCAATTTTTGTGGCCGATGAAGAGGAGCAGAAACTGGCGGAAGAATCAAGGAACAAAGTTGTGGAACAATTCCCTGGACAAAAGGTAGTCACCCCTATCCTGCCAGCCTCAACTTTTTATCCCATCAAAGGTGAAGAGAGCTACCACCAGAACTATTATAAAAATAATCCGGTTCGCTATAAATATTACCGCTGGAATTGCGGTCGTGACCAGCGGTTGAAAAAAATCTGGGGTGAGAGGAAAAATTTATAGTGCTTTGCAGATCAATTTTCTGCTCAACGCAGTAACTATGAATGCTGAAAAAAGGGACCAAGGGGCCAAGGGGCCAAGGGGCCAAGGGGCCAAGGGGCCAAGGGGCCAAGGGGCCAAGGGGCCAAGGGGCCAAGGAAAAGTATAATTAATACATAGCAATTCACAATTTATTATTGACAATCAATCTGGGTCATCTCTACTCTAATTAATGGTCAATCGTCGTAAAAATTGAGAAAAACTAAATCCGGTTCTCACGTGGTACGAAGGGCCTATTGAGGTCTTAAATCATTTAACACACTTGAAACCTTGGACCCTCGAATCCTCGGCACCTCAAAAAAAACCATGACTGGAGAACTGATCATTTTCCCCATTACTCACTCATTGTTCTCTTCAGCTCCTATTAACAACCATTTGTAATAAAAGATTTTTTCTTTACCGCCTTGCTCCATTCTATTGGGGCGTCTATAATAACAATCAATTGAAATTTCAGGCTCTATTCTAATCCCAGGATAATTGTATAGCTCATTATGCCCACAGCCGAGGAAGCAACGCATATTGCCACGTCCTTCATGGACCAGTTTTTTCGTGGGGAGGATCCCAATCTCGGCGATGTCGACACCTTATGTTCTCTTTGCTGTACTCAAGAAGGCAATACATCCCAGTCGGCCTTACAGGCTTTATACGGCATCATTATCGAAGGCCTAAGCAACGACTTTTCACAACACGGCATGGAACTCGGCAACCGTGTCCTTGTTCGCATGATAACCTATGTACGATCTCTGCCGGAAGGACAAGATCTACACCTTCTTTTAAATGATTTGGGACTTGCGGATGCAGAATCAATCTTGCACAGATTTAACACTCTATTGAACAGCCCTCCTCTCAGTAAAGAAGAACATCAAAATATAAAGAAAATACTTCTCCCTTCGCGTGTTACTGTTGGCGCTGATGTGGTCATGGCCAGCGTCCTTGTTCAAAGGCTAACGAAAACTTTTAAGAATGCCGAAGTTGTGATGATGGGACCAGCGCATATCCCGCAACTTTTTGATGGCTTTCCCCGCCTTACCCATCGTCTGGTCGAACATAATCGTCATGGGAACTTAAGTGACAGAATTACGGGCTGGGTTCAATTCCACCAAATGGTTCAACAAGAAATATCGCTATGTAACCCCAAAGAAACCTTATTTGTGGATCCGGATTCACGACTCACCCAACTCGGGTTGTTACCTCTTTTGCCGGATGATCGTACCCGCTTTTTCCCTTCTCGTTACCTTTGTGACACAGAAGAGGTCGCTTCTTTAGTCACAAAAACAAACCAATGGTATGATCGTCAATTTGATGAAAGCCCAAAGGTTTGGCCACACGTTGCAATTGACGCCGCTGACTGTAAAGCAGCCTTGGGTTTCAAAAAGAGACTCAAGGCTCCCTTTTTTCTCGTTATAAATCTTGGTGTGGGAAACAATGAGAGCAAACGTCTATCAGACCATTTCGAGAAAGAACTTCTTCTTTCCTTGCTTGCCATGGAAGATGTCGTTATCCTCCTCGACTCTGGCACACAGGATTCAGGCCTTCGAAAAGTCAAAAACTACCTGGAAATCTGCCACGAAAAAGGCTATAAAACCGACTTTCTGTACGAACAAGAGATTGAGCAAAAGGAAGTGCCATTTTCCCATGGAATTGTTGGTTTTCGTGGTTCAATTGGTCGACTAGGCTCTTTTATTTCTGTGGCAGATGGTTTTTTTGGTTACGACTCGTGCTGCCAACATATTGCTTCGGCATCGGATCGTCCCGCTGTAATTACATTTGTGGGAGCAGCCAATGACCGTTTCTACAGCAGGTGGTGTTCACAGGGGGAACAAAATCGTACCCATACCATCAGGCTTGATGATGGCAAAAAGTATAGCACGGTAGAGCTCTGCAAAATCATCGAAAGAATAGTGAGTGAATTTCAAACAATACGCCGGCAAAAAGGATAGTATACTTGAACGTTTTACCTGATCATTTAAAAGATGCAGTCAAAAAATTTGCCTCTGCCAATATCCTTGTAATTGGTGACATTATAGTAGACCATTTTATTTGGGGCTCAGTTTCCAGGATATCTCCCGAGGCCCCAGTACCTGTGGTTAACGTTACCCACGAGGACATTTTACTTGGTGGTGCAGCCAATGTTCTTCATAATATTTATGATATGGGCGGACAAGTCACCCTCTGCGGAATAATTGGCGATGATTACATGGGGAATCGACTCCTTGACTTGCTTGGTGAGCTGGGTTCGTCAAAGGAAGGAATATTACAACTTACAGACCACCTCACCACAAAAAAAACAAGAATAATTGCCCAAAATCAACAAGTTGTTCGATTTGACCGTGAACGTGATATTCGCCTTAGCAAGGACCGAATACAACAATTAATGGATTTTATTGAACACAACCTCACCTCCTTTGACGCCATTATTCTCTCAGATTATGACAAAGGAATGATTTGCACCGAGGTCATGGACTGTTTGCGAACAAAGCTCCAATCTTGTCCTGATATTCCAGTAATTGTTGATCCTAAACCGCGCCATGGCGAGTTATTCCATGGCACCACCTTGCTCACCCCAAATAAACACGAAGCTGAGATTTTATCTGGCATAACCATTACTGACGAAGAAAGTTTAACCAAAGCAGCTCAGAAGATCATGGACAATTTGGGGACTCAATCCATCCTCATAACCCAGGGGGAAGCAGGTATGGCTCTTCTTGAAAATGGTAATCCAATAATTACCATTCCGACCATGGCCAAGGAGGTCTACGATGTAACCGGTGCAGGAGATACGGTTATTGCCACCCTTGCATTGGCTTTGGCCTGCAAAGTACCCCTTCCCGATGCTGCGGCGCTGGCCAATTTTGCGGCTGGCATCGTGGTTGGCAAAGTTGGTACTGCCACAGCTTCTGCCCATGAACTTCTCACGGAGCAATAATAAACTCATTCAAAGCTATAATGAAAATACAAATATAAACATGGGACTGAATTTCTTTTCAAACAATCCGGGCGACAGATTCAAATTTACTTTTCGCTACTTGATATTGCGATTTTTTCATGACCGCCTGGCTAATGAAAATTTTTCTGTCCCAAAAAAAAAATTAAATCAGTCCCCTCCTGTTAACAATAAGGAATACCTATGAAACGCCCATTTAGCATGACATTTTTTGGACGCGGTGAAGCCCAGGCAAAGTCAACCTTGTGGACGGTTGAAATTCGTTCAGTTAACCATCGTTTTCGAGACACCAAGGTGAGGATGCCTCGTCGTGATCTGATGGAAATTGAAGAACGTATAAAAAAAGAAATATCTCATCATTTTTCAAGGGGACATATAGAGGTGGCTGTCAGTTGTAAAGGTGAGTTGAAAGAAATCCACGTTCAGCCCAACCTGGATTTAGCCAAAGAGTATCATTCATCTCTAGAAGCTATTGCTAATGAATTGTCATTGGCTGAAAGACCAACTCTAAACGAAGTGATCACCTTCAGAGATATTATTTCCGAAGTGTCCCAAGATACAGATATTGAGGAAGCCTGGAAACCTATTTCCAAAGGATTGAACAAGGCTTTAAAACAATGCAATAAGATGCGGGCTCAAGAAGGAAAAGCCATGAATAAAGAGCTTATCCGTTTGCTGAGTAGCCTTGAAAAACATGTGGCAAAAGTTGAAAAGGCAGTACCTCAAGTTGTTGCTGCCCGCCAAAAATCTCTTTCAGAGAGGTTGGAAAACCTACTGAAAGGTATTGATCTTGATCCGGCACGACTGGCCCAGGAAGCTGCAATTATCGCCGACAAGGTTGATGTAACCGAAGAAGTCACACGCTTGAAAAGCCATTTTGAGCAATTTCGTGGTTACCTGAAGCTGAATGAACCGGTGGGCAGAAGACTGGACTTCCTTCTTCAAGAATTTCACCGCGAGATCAACACATTAGCATCCAAAATTAACAATCTTACCATTGCCCATCAAAGCGTTGAAATGAAAAATGACACCGAAAAATTACGAGAGCAGGTACAGAATATTGAGTAATGTTTCACGATGTTTCTCTTTTACTCAAAACTACCACATTACAGCTACTTATAACTTATTCGCCTGTTCACCAGGTTTCACGTTGATGCCCTTTGTTTTGAAAACTTGGTGACAGAACTGGTGACAAAAACACCAGCGACGCAGATTTACCTCTTGCCCTGTCACCACTTTGATGTTTAATTGAATTCATGGCTACAATGAATTCTCAAAAAATAAAATCATTAGTAAAAGCTGGCAAACCCGGACGATACGCTGCTGGCAATGGTCTGTATTTGCGGATAAGTGCAGAGGGTACCCCCACCTGGGTTGTTAGATACTCAATCAATAAAAAACGTAGAGAGCTCACTCTCGACAAATATCCCACGCTGGGCCTTGCTGACGCCCACGCACAAACTCTTCAAATCAAGCAAGATATTCGCAACAAAATTGACCCTATAGCAGAGCGGCGTCGAGCTGAAATAGGGGTATTTAATACCGTTAATGATTTAGCTAAAGACTGGCTTGAAGATTGCGCCAAGCGATTAAAATATCCCAGGATCCCTAAGCGAGTTTACACTAAAGAAATCATGCCTCTAATCGGTGACCTAGCAATTGACCAGGTAACACCTCGTGATATTCGGGCTATCATCAGTAAAATAGCCAAAAGTGGCAGGCCGACCATTGCCAACGACGCACTCACCTACAGCAAGCAACTCTTCAGGCACGGCATCAAACTCGACTTACTAACGCATAATCCAGCAGAGCCATTTAATGTGAGCGATGCCGGAGGTGTTGAAAAAAGTCGGACTCGGGCGCTGTCGTACAAAGAGCTGAAGTCAATTTTTGCTTCATTTAAAGAGAATCTATCGCAGTTCAAGAGAGAGAATTACCTGGCAACAGCCCTATTGCTATGCTTAGGGGTTCGCAAGGGTGAATTGATTGCTGCTAGGTGGGAAGAGTTTGATTTCAATGACGGGCTCTGGAATATCCCCAAAAGTCGAAGCAAGACAGGGGCACCAATCACGGTTCCCTTGTCCAGGCAAGTTATAGAGTGGCTTAACGAGCTGAAAGTTCGCGCCTATGGCTCAAATTTTGTTTTCCCAACCAGGAGAGCAAGCAAAAGCGAACATATGAGCCTAGACACACTCAATGCGGCAATCAATAAATTATTTAAAGAAAATAAAATGAAGGTTGACCACTTCACTATTCATGATCTACGCCGAACATTTAGAAGCTTGCTTTCTAGCGAGGGTGTTCCGGGACATGTGGCCGAACGATGCTTGAACCATAAGCTGAAAGGTGTTGAGGGAATTTATGATCGTTATGATTATCTAGATGAACGCCGAGATGCTATTTCACTTGTTGTTAAAAAATTAGCGCCAATTATCAATTGATTGATTTTTAATAAATTACGTACAAGTTACGTTTTTTATGTTTATTGTTTTTAATACGTTTAGAAATGTATTTTACCCCTCCAGCAAGCCTTTATCCGCAATAATTATCACGCTTTTCAGGACAATTGTCACATAATCAAGAACAATCATCACAGTTTAATGAGCAATTATCACTCTTTTCAGGGTGGCAAAAAAAAATATCATAAAACTTGCAAAACTGTGATATTTCAATACATTAGAGTAGTTACCATATAACCATAAGAATTATGACATATACAGAAGTGAATAAAATCAACTGAACAAATAGGCTTGTGAGGAGCAATGAACTCACTTCAGCCACATATACCTTGCCGCCCGATGCACACCGCATCCTCTCAGTTGCCATTTCAATCATTCGTCAAAAAGATAAACAACTACATACTTACAGAATATACGTCAAACAATTAATTGAGTTTTTTCCAGCATTAAAATCCGACAAAAATGCAATTGCAAGGCTAGACAAAGCCACTGACTCTTTGATGTGATCATACATCAAGATAAAAAACAAAAATGGATGGTTAAAGCGTAATTTAATCCATTCGTGTGTTTTAAACAGGGTAAATGGGGTGATCTATGTCGACATTAGATTGGATGACGACATGGTTCCTTTTTTGATTGGCCTATCATGATGATTCTCCGCACCTAAAATCGATAGTGTCAACAATCTTTCGCACATTTCATTTGGCGGTGGCCCCGGTATAGTC
>CAYUCH010000151.1:0-9463 GCA_964443295.1 uncultured Desulfobulbia bacterium
AACAGCGCTTAATGAAAATGTGTTGGACATTGTTCTTCCTCCTCGATGGAAAAATATTTAAAGTCAATATTTGGATAAACCTCGTAAAACCGGCCCATGAACAATCTGTCCATGGGCCGGATTTTTTTCACCGGAGAGGACGCTCTGGTGGGCCGCCACCCACCTTGATACTTCCTCTTCCATCGTGTCTTACATTTATCATTTCTCGTTATTGGTTTGGGACTGTATCCCATGTTGCATATATAAAATTGCAATGGTTGTGCCAATTCCATTGACCAGAAGAAATATTATGCCAACAATTTTATTTTTCTTATGAATTCAAATAGTTAAACTCTTTCAAAAAACTATTTTCATACATTCCTCACCAAACAATTTACATGCTTTTCTTCCCTGGCAGACGCACAATGCGCCCATCCCGAAAATACCACCGCGCACAATGCGCCTGCGCCAAGCAAAACTCACCAGGCATTTTGGAAATCAAAACAGATCAAAATTACGAAATCGACGCCCTCACTGAACATCTATTTAGGCTGAACAAGATGTAGAAATTGAATATTACAGACACTTAACAGGGGAAACACTGCGCAGAAAAGGCAGCGCAATTATCAGGTGAACACAGAACTTATCATTAAAGGAAATCATTACAAAAAGTGCGCCAGCTCCACTCGAGAAGCATCACATCAAAAAAATGAACTTAACAACGATCATTGTTAAGTTTGAGCATTATGATGACAATCAGCTACCCATTGCCATTATAAAAAAAAAGGAGTGCTGAAATTTCTCAGCACTCCTTATAGAACCAATATAGCGTTTTACTTCTTAGTGACCAGCACCGTGACCATCGGTTTCCGTGGCACCGGTTAAACGCTTATGTCCTTTTACACCTATGTGGCAAGTGGTGCAGCGAGTATTGGAAGCAAAAGCGGTATCACCATCATGACAACCACCACAATACTTTCCATCATCGAGAGATTGCATAGTGAAGTCATCATTTGCCTCTGCGGCACCGGCTTCCATCTCAAAAATATCATCATGGCAGCTATCACATTCAAGCCCGGCTTCCATTGTATGAAGTTTGTGGGTAAATATGACAGACTTAACAGGCTTGGTCCAAATAATTGGGTCCGCCGGACCGTAAGTATCCTCATCATATTCTTCTTCGCTGGCCACTACTTGACCACTTGCGACAAAAAATACCACGGCCAAAACCAGTGCGGCAAGGCCGAACAATTTATGATCTTTGATATTCATATCTAAATTCTCCTAAGAAATCTAAAGTCACTTTCCACTCTAGAGGGTTAGTCATTCATATAGAAAACGTTTGGCATAGCGCCTGTTTCCGGCCGCAGAACCCAAACCCGTTTCTCAGGAGTATGGATCAACTTATATGCTTCACTTTCAAAATCGGTGAGTTCACCAAAAACACGAACTCCAGCTGGACAAGCCTCTGCACAGGCAGTGATTTTTCCATTGGTCTCTTTCAACTTGGTGTCGACACAGAAATTACACTTATCAACCGCCCGGGTTTCTTCTTTGAAGTACCTGGCATTGTATGGACAGGCCGCCATACAGGTCTTACAACCAATACAGCGCTTCTGGTTCATCAAAACAATACCGGTCTCTTTGTCTTTGTAGGTTGCAGTTGTGGGGCAAACCCGAACACAAGGAGGCCTGTTGCAATGGTTACAAAGCAGAGGCAAAAAGAGACGCTCTTTCCCATCAGGACCAAGATCCCTTTCCTGCTCCATAATAATGGTACGATAACCATAATGTGGAACATGATTTGTTTTAGTACAGGCATCCATGCAGCGTTCACAATCGATGCAACGATTCTGGCGGATAACCATAGTATAGTGATTCTTGTATTGGGATTTTCCTGTGGCAGGTTTATCTCCAACAACGGCGCGGGCAGGCTTGGTGGAAGTCAGAGAAAGAACTGATCCTCCAAGAAATACACCTGTCACAGCTAATCCGAACCGCAAGAACTTTCGTCGTTCTTCCGAAGGCAGTGTTTCAACTCCCTCGTTCTGCAGTTTTTCCAGCTTTTTAATGTTCATGTTCTCCATCTCCTAAAGTAGAATTCAAGGGACGCCCTCCCAAGACATACCCCTTTATATTTCATGCTGGACACGGAGGATTTCCTATATTTCTTCCTTCCCACGCGCC
This sequence comes from uncultured Desulfobulbia bacterium, assembly GCA_964443295.1. Classification (GTDB taxonomy): domain Bacteria; phylum Desulfobacterota; class Desulfobulbia; order Desulfobulbales; family CG2-30-60-27; genus CAYUCH01. The sequence goes on from CAYUCH010000151.1 coordinate 2,167, forward strand.
TGAAAAATCTCCTTACTTTAATGGGGAATACGTTCATGTCAAGTAAAATTTAAGTTTATACTGAAATGGTTTTACAAACCCTCAGATTACGGGGAGTTATGGGTCTTGCGTAAGAGAAGAAATATCAATCAAGCCTCAAACGAACCTGTGACAACCGCTACTTTCTTGAGAACACCAAGCGGCATTTGAAACTATAGATATGCAATTAAATGCATCAAATATCGAGGAAATGCAATACCAGATAAGCTCTTTTGGAATAAAACAACCTGTGTTATATTCGCCCAAACATGATGGCTCTCTAAAAAGCACCCTAAAGGGTATAAATCAAAAGTTTCAAATTGCCATTAAATTTATTCAAACAGCTAAGGCATGACACACGTCCGTCCCGCTGCTTTTACACTCAAGGGTTACAATTACCTAAAAACAGGAAGTTGCACCCCGAGATAGTATAATTGCGAGATCGACTAACATTTTTCTGAAAAATGATTATTGTTTCGGACACTCAAACAACCGTTAACGAGCGGTAAAATAATTTTCTTCAAAGGTTTTTCCATGGCAATACAATCCATGTCACAACTGCCGGATGTCAACGAGGCTGTATTTACAGTTGATGAAAAATGGCATGTATCATCATTTAATAAAGGCGCAGAAGAACTTCTTGGTATCAGCAAAGAAGAAATGATTGGCAAAAGCTGTGCCGATGTCTTTTCTGCCACCGGACGTTTCGATGATTTATGTAGTCTGCAAGGCCCTCTCGCCTCTGGCCGGGCAGTGAATAATTTCCGAATGGTGGTCAACAAACCTGATCACCAAAAAACCGAAGCCGTATTAGTGACGGCTATTCCCATACCGGATGTGACGGGAAAGTTATCCGGAGCTGTTGTGGCATTGCGAGATGCTTCAGATCCTTCCCTCATCACTCCCCTTGTCCTTGACAGCGTCGCCGATGGTGTTTTCACCGTTGACCGCAACATGCGGATTACGAGTTTTAACCGGGCTGCTGAGCAAATCACCGGCTGGAAAAGAGAAGATGTTCTAGGCATGCTTCACGATGAAGTTCTCAAGGCAATTTCGGCGGAATCATGTTTTCTGGCCGAAAGTGTCAAAACCGGAGAACCAATCAGCAAACGAAATGTTTTCATTAAAGGGAAAGACAACAAAACCATACCTATCAGCATCAGCGCATCCCCTCTTGTTGATGTCGAAGGTACTGTTATTGGTGGAGTTGAGACCTTCCGCGATATCACCTCACTCATCCAACAGGATCTTATTCTTGACGCCATCGCAGATGGTGTTTTTGCCGTGGATCGAGATATGCGGATTACGGCATTCAACCAGGCGGCTGAGATCATAACCGGCTGGAGTCATGAAGAAGTTGTTGGCCTTCCCTGCAGTGAAGTTTTCCATTCTTCAATTTGTGGTGATAGTTGTGTTCTGGCAAAGAGCCTGGAGCAGGCAAAAACCATTGTTGCAAGCCCAGTTTTTGTTAAGGCCAAAGATGGCAACACCATACCCATCAGTGTTAGCGCCGCCCCTCTCACCGATCCGGAAGGAAATGTCATTGGCGGAGTGGAAACATTTCGCGATATCACCACCAGTATTCAACATGATCTTATTTTAGACTCCATTGCCGACGGCGTGTTCGCGGTTGATCGCAACATGTGCATTACGGATTTTAATAAGGCTGCAGAGCAAATTACCGGCTTTTCCTCTGAGGAGGTTGAAGGAGTACCCTGTAGCGAAGTATTTCACTCCTCCATTTGTGGTGATGCCTGCATTCTAGCGCGCAGCGTCGAATGCGGCCAACCCATGACTTCCGACAGCACTATTTTCGTGCAGGATAAAGAAGGGAATACGGTCCCCATAAGCATCAGTGCTGCGCCCCTTAATGACCCGGATGGCAAGATCATCGGTGGCGTGGAAACCTTTCGTGATGTGACTGACATCATGCAAAAGGATCTCATTCTGGACAGTGTGGCGGATGGCGTTTTTACAGTGGATCGCAATTGGAAAATCACCTCATTCAACCATGCAGCAGAGCAAATCACCGGATGGAGCCGTGAAGATGCCATAGGGCAATCATGCAGTGATGTCTTTCATTCATCCATCTGCGGTGACAACTGTGCAATTGCCCAAAGTCTCTACCTGGGAAAACCGGTCACAAATCGCTCAATTTTCATACGCAACACAGAAGACAAACAGGTCCCCATAAGTATCAGTGCCGCACCACTTTTAGACCATGAAGGAAATGTAATCGGCGGGGTTGAAACCTTTAGAGATCTTTCCATCCTTACTGAGTTGCGCAAACAACTCTCCCGGCGCTACACATTTGGCGAGATCATCAGTAAAAGCGCCGCAATGCAAAGAATTTTCAACATTCTACCGGAAATTGCCCATAGCGAAAGCAATGTTCTCGTCTTAGGCGAGTCAGGAACAGGTAAAGAACTCGTGGCACGGGCCTGCCACACCCACAGCCAGAGACATAAAGGTCCTTTTGTGGCGGTAAACTGCGGGGCATTACCAGACACTTTGCTAGAATCGGAATTGTTTGGCTATAAAGCTGGTGCTTTTACCGACGCAAAAAAAGATCGAGAAGGACGTTTTGCCACAGCAGAAGGCGGTACTCTTTTTCTCGACGAAATAGGAGATATCCCAGCATCATTGCAGGTCAAACTGCTTCGTGTACTGCAAGACAGGGTATACGAACCACTGGGCTCCAACACCCCAGTCAAGGCGAATGTACGGATCATCGCCGCAACCAACCGGGACCTGCAAACCTTGGTACAGGAAGGACAATTCCGCGAGGACCTCTTTTACCGATTGAATGTTGTAAAAATACAGTTACCACCATTGGGACAACGAAAAGAAGATATTCCTATGTTGGCCAAACATTTTGTAGACAAATTCAGCAATCAGCAGGGTAAAGACATTGTTGGAGTTTCCGATGAAGCCTTAGCCATCCTCATGCGCTACGATTTTCCAGGCAATATCAGGGAGCTAGAAAACATAATTGAGTACTCTTTCATCCTATGCCATGGAGGGTTTATCCTACCCGAGCACCTTCCAGATCCCTTTGCTCCCCAGGGAAGTACCGATGAGTCAACCCTACTCACCCTCGACAAGGCAATGCCGTTGGAGGAAATTGAGAAGCAGGCTATATTCAGTGCCCTGGAAAGAAACCAATGGAAAAAGTTGGCAACATGCCGTGAGCTTGGGATATCCAAAGACACATTACGACGAAAAATCAGCAAATTCAAACTTGAAAATCCACTGGAGCAATTCGGTGAAGAATAAGTAACCAACCACCACTTTTCAGGTATTTTTCAAATAGTTCTGTAAAACCCGCAATGGACAAATGGTGGTGTGGGGATCAAGATGCTCGTACAAGAGAGAGAGCTCGGTACACCCCAGTATTATATAGTCGGCACCTGCTTCCAGAAGATTTGTGGCTGCATTTTTAAAAAGGTCAATATCTTCCTGAGATGGAGCCGACTCTGTCAAATTTTGAAAAATTGTGGCATTCAGAATATCCACTTCATGAGCATCCGGTGCAATAATTCGTATTCCCCGCTCTGCAGCACCCTTTTGATATAAATTCCTCCCCACTGTTACCGAAGTTGACAACAAGCCAGCACACGACCCCTCAGGGAGTGCGGCAAGGGTCAAGTTAGGTAGAGACACCATTTTTTCACGAATCTCTGGAGGGAAGTGGTCCTCTAGAACATGGGCCGAGTTACAACAAATTGCAAATGAGCTGACGGAATCCGAAGCCAATATTTTCGCAAATGGATTCCAACAGGAAAATGCCTCGTCATATCTTCCCTCGGTAAGATGATATCGAAAGGGCAAATCGTGCAGGTGCAGAAGTAAAAAATCCCGTTCCACACTGGTACTCAATAATTCATAACAATAATGACTGGAAACCCAACTCATTCCGCCAAGCAATGCAAACATAATGTCCCCGCCACACACCAAATATCCTTAATATTACATAATACAAACAATGCCAAAACCAGAAATCATAAGAGCAAATGGTTTCTTGACCCCAAAAGACCTTCAGATTACACTTTTATTTAGGATGAGAAAAATCAATTCTATCATATGGGATTTTTTATCCAGCGGTACCTACCAAGAAAACCAGCATGATTTCCAGGTATTGTACAGGTACATGCTGGTTAATATTACCTGTATTTTTACTGCCACCTTTTTATTGCCTTTTGGTATTTACGATATCATCCAGGGAGTTCAACCTCTCGGCACCCATATCACCATTCTTGGTATTATAGTCACAGGCAACATACTTTTTTTACGACAGACCAAACTACTCCATATTGCCTCAACAAATTGTATTCTTATCCTCATTGTACTCTTCTCTTATCTTTTGTTGACAGGTGGCAGCAACAACACCGGCCCCCTATGGGCATACTCGTTACCCATGGCCGCCATTTTCCTCATGGGCTTGAGGGGAGGCTCAATTCTTCTCACTCTCTATATTGCCTTTGCAGCATGCTGTTTATTTATTCCAGACTTTCCCTTGGTTACCGCCACATATACATTTGAATTTAAAAAGCGCTTTATTCCCACCTTTTTAGCAGCGACAGTTCTGGCCGTATTAGTTGAAAGAGTGAGGTCAATGATCAACCATCGACTCAGAATGCAAAAGAATGAACTTACAAAATTGATAGCAAACATCAGACAAACTGAAACAGCCCTGTTCCATGAAAAAGAACTTCTTTCCACAACAATGCGTTCGATCAGTGAGGGCATCATCACCTCGGACAAACAAGGAAAAATTGTGCTGATGAACCAGGTCGCTGAAAACTTTTTTTCAGATTTTTCAAATACTACCAAAGAGCTGACCGTTGCAAAACTTTTTTCAAAAATGACAAGCATTGACAGCATCCCACCCCATGAACTACAGGAAGAAATCATCACCAGGCCTGATTCCGGGGATCGATCACACTATTATCAAAGAATAGACCATGAGGGACAAGAGCGAGTTATTGCCCTTCGCTGGACTCCCCTTCGAGACAGCAATAAAATTGAAATTGGGGTCGTTTTGGTTTTTCGAGATATTACTGAAAGAAAAAAACTGGAAGACGAACTCCTCCAGGCAAAAAAACTAGAATCAGTTGCCACTCTATCTACTGGTGTTTCCCATGATTTCAACAACTTACTCACTGGCATCCTGGGTTTTCTCGATCTTGCCAATGAGGACGCAGCAGATAACAATACAGACAACAAATACATCCTGAAGGCATTAAAGCTCTCGCAACAGGCCAAACAACTCCTCCGACAATTCACTTCTTTAATGAATGTTGAACCTCCCAATAAAAGAGCCGTAGATGTGCATGATTTTCTAACCATGGTCTCGACATCAGCTACAAATAAGGAAAAATTTTCCTGTGAATTCGATATTGATGAAAAAATCAAACCTGTTCATATTGACCAACAACAAATTGCAGAAGTTATCACCGAAGTCATAAAAAATGCCCAAGAGGCAATGCCGAACGGTGGTACAATTACCATTGGTGCGGCAAATATAGTGGCAGGTATTCAAGGTGAGGCAATCCCTTTACCCCAAGGCGAATATGTAAAGATATTTATCGCTGACCAAGGCGCCGGTATTCCGGCTGATTCATTACCGAAAGTTTTTGACCCATATTATTCAACCAAACACCGGAGTACCGAAAAAGGACTTGGCATGGGGCTTGCCTCGGCCTATGCGCTCGTCACAGCTCACGGTGGCCATATAAAAATCGAATCAGAAGAGGGAAGCGGCACAACGTGCAACATCTACCTTTCGTGACAATAAACAATGTAAAAACACAAGAGAAACAACAAGGGATAAACAATGAAAACACCGGATGATCTCTGGGAAGACATAGGGTCACTTTCAGAGGATGAAGCGTTCCATGTGATCACGAAACTATTTGCCTTTTATGAAGAACAGTTTAAAAAACAACCCGACGATCACGAGTCATTAAACTTCTTCAACAATTTGGCCAACGCCATTACTCAAACCACCGAGTGCAATAGCAACAGAAGATAGCCCAACCACAACAAAGAACTTCACAACCTCACTCTTTATTTTCAAGCTCAGCAATACGTTTAAGGAGTTCTTTTTCACGGTTTCTGAAGGATTCCAACTTTGCTTGTGTCTTCCTTTCTTCGATCCAGCGCAAAGCTAGCGTATCGGCAAACTGAATTATAGCATCATAGTGAAATGGCTTCCTGACAAAAAACAATCTATCTGTAGAACCTACAGTTTCAACAATCTGACAGGTTGAAAAATCAGAAAATGCAGAATTGAGAATTATATTTACCTGGGAATCCACCTGTCTAATTTCCTTTGCAGTTTTCACTCCATGCCAGCCGGGTGGCATCCGAATATCAATAAAGATCACTGCATAAGGATCATTTTTCGCAACCGCTTCCTTTGCAAGTTCAAAGCCCTGTTCTCCCTGTTTAGCTGTATCAAGGCGAAATTGGCTTTGAGGAAAACTGGCAGCCCCGGAACTCATCAAGTCTTTCAGAGCTGACAATGCTTCATCCCGAGCCCCTGGTGGCGGCCCACCAAGCATCGTTCGAAATACTTCCAGGATATTTTCATTATCCTCAATGGCCAACACTCGAGGATATCGATCCTGTGTCTGGGTTGTCTCAATCATTGTGAATTGTTAAATCAACAGGTTTTATAACACCGACCAGACAATTAGTCCGATCCATAGCGACTACATTCTCAAGATATATATCCACATCGACCGGCTTTTTCTTTGAAGAAAACTGCAGACCCGACAATGTGATAAATTGATATTCTTCATCATTAAAAGGTATCTGTGGGTGGTGGGCACGAATAAACTCCTGTGCTTGCACTAGTGATACATCCGCGAGATCCAACATCGCTTTATTGGCATAGATCAAAGAATTATTATCAATGCCAATAACCCCGATAGCCAATGGATGAGACTCAAATTTGGCAAAATTACCTTCAGCTACTGCCACTCTAATCCAACTAAAAAATCGAGAATCACCAAGCTCAAAACCAAAAAGTGCAGGATAATAAATAACCCCACTGGTGGTTTTTTCCTTTTGTGGCTCATCGTGACAAAAACGATTCAATTCATTGGAAACAGGTCTATCTTCTCTCAGCCGAACAGCATCAGCCATTTTTAGAATCTCAGCCAAGGAAATGGCAAACTCTCTAGGATAATTTTCAGCCAGAAAAAAGAGATCTGTCAGGAATGGCGCTAGTTTATGCTATTTTTTTTCACAAGAACCACCTGATAATATTGGT
>CAYUCH010000152.1:0-9393 GCA_964443295.1 uncultured Desulfobulbia bacterium
AAGAGCTGGGTGAAGATGAATATGACAAGTATCTTTTTGGATCACGGCAAAAAAATAGAGTAGCGATTCAAAGTCTTATTGAGGGCTCACCTGCCCAAGATGTGGGGATACAGGTCGGAGATATTGTCTACAGTTATGCAGGCAAGCGTTTGTTCATGATTAATGATCTGAAAAATGCCACTACAGAAGGAACCGGTGGTGAATTGGTACCCATACAGATAGTGAGAGATGGGGATACCATGGATTTTTATATTCCCAGGGGGCCTTTAGGGGTGCGGTTAAAAAGTGATCGCGTAAGACCATAGGTGTCGGTCTCGCAAATTAGTACCCCTCCGGGGTATAAACTTGACTTTTAATAGCTGCGAGACGGACGTGTTACATGCCGTGCTGTTATACATTGCTATCTGACATTTGAAACGTAGTAGTATTTAGGTGTTCATCAATAGTTGTTTACTGGAAATTGACCGATTCCGTGGCAAAAGAAAGAATAGCCTGTCAATATTGTGATCTGTTAGTTGAAGCTGGTGTAAGGATAGCCGGGCAGAAGGCCCGTTGTCCCCGTTGTGGTGGTAGTTTGTATACCTGCAAGAGCGATTCTGTCAATCGGAGTCTCGTTTTGGTTCTCGCAGGTCTTGTTCTCTATATTCCCGCCAATTTTTTCCCCATATTCATTTTAAAAACCATGGGCAATATCCGTTATAATACCTTACTTGCCGGTGTTCTTGAATTCGGTAACCAGGGACTCTGGGATATTGCTTTACTGGTATTTATTACCAGCATGGTTGTTCCGCTAATCAAATTGTTGAGCCTCCTTTTTGTTTTGATTTCGGTGTATATAAATCGGCATTTTCGCGGAGCCACTTTCTGCTTGCGGTGGTATCACAATCTTGATGAGTGGGGAATGTTGGGGGTGTTCATGTTGGCAATGTTGGTGGCTTTGACCAAACTTGACACCTTTGCCCGGGTCTATATCGGAGTGGGCTTTTATAGTTTTCTCGGCTTACTTCTAGTTACCAAAATGGTCGCCACCTGTCTGGATGAACAATATCTCTGGGAGCGTCTGGAGGAACTCCAGTGAAATTGACCACCGCTCTCAAAGAAAATCTTCAATCCTGCCATGTGTGTAAAAAATTATGCAAAGTGGTACACGCACCTGAGAAAAAGAAATACTGTCCCCGTTGTGGGGGAAGACTGCACGTCCGCAAAGTGCAACCCATTGTTCGTACATGGGCCTTTCTCATTGCCGCCGTTGTTCTCTACATTCCCGCCAACATTTATCCCATGATGACCGTCAATGTACTTGGAAAAACCAAGCCTGATACCATTCTCTCAGGTATAATTGCTCTTTTTGAGTCAGGCATGTGGTATTTGGGAATTATCGTGTTAATTGCTTCATTCATTGTTCCTGTTGTGAAGATTTTAGTCTTGGGTTTTCTCCTTATTTCTGTTCAATTGAATTGGAAATGGCAGACACGGGAGCGATCAGCAATGTACAGGGCTATCGAGTTTATCGGCCGATGGTCCATGTTGGATATATTTGTTGTTTCAATCAGCATAGCCGTGGTTTCTTTGGGGAAAGCAGCCACAATATATGCCGGCCTTGGGGTAAGAGCCTTTGCCATGGTGGTCATTCTCACCATGTTTGCCTCAATGACCTTTGATCCGAGGTTGATCTGGGATCAAAGGCAATCATGAGTTACTCCAGAAGGCATGGAGAAGTAATTTTCTTCCGGGTTTTAAAAATGCTGTTGTTTCTTTCAATATTTCAGGAATTGATAGAGCATGGATGAGTATCCGCAACCTGTATTAAAACACCAGAGTTTCTACTCGATTATCTGGCTTATACCCATTGTGGCAGCCTTGGTGGGTGGTATTCTTATTTATGATTATTATCAGAAGCTAGGGGTGCGAATTACAGTTGTCTTTGCCGATGGTCAGGGTCTTGAAAGCGGTAAAACCCGTATACGCTATGAAGGAATTAATATTGGCCGAGTGGAAAAGATCGAATTGGTCAAAGGTGAGAAAAAGGTCAAAGTAACTGCTCGACTGGATCAATCTGCTGCCTATCTCGCCCGTGAGGGAACATTGTTTTGGATTGTAAAACCTCAGTTAAGTCCGGGGCGGATCAGTGGGTTGGAAACCCTTATTTCCGGTCGCTACATTGCCCTGCGGCCGGGTAAAGCCGGTAATAAAGCCAGGGATTCATTTGTCGGGCTTGACGAACCCTTGGTAGGAGATAAGAGCCTGCCCGGCTTGCACCTGGTTTTAAAAGCATCTCGCTTGGGATCTCTGAATCCGGGAACCCCGGTACTTCATCGTCAAATAGAAGTGGGACGGATTGATGGTCATCAACTGGCAAATGATAACCGAGGAGTTGATGTCCAGGCCTATATTTTTCCGCAGTTTGCCCATCTAGTTCGTACCACAAGTCGGTTTTGGAACGCCGGCGGTGTAACGGTGACAGGTGGTATCTCCGGCATCAAAGTCCACAGCGAATCCATGGCTACTCTTCTTGCCGGTGGTGTTGCCTTTGACACACCGGAAAGCGACCTTGGCCAACCGGCCGAAGATCATTCTGTATATGCCCTTTTTGATGATAAAGAAAGCGCCGCCAGTGGGCTTCTCACCCATACAGATGAACGATTTAATCCAGGCATACTTGTCCAGGTTCGTTTTAAGAATGCCGAAGGAATAAAACTTGGTAAGACCTTGGTCAAGTTTAAGGGCATTACCGTTGGTAAGGTAGTTGACCATAAAGTGTCTGATGATCTTTCTGGCGTAATCTTGACCATTATGTTGCGGTCGGAGGCAATATCAGCTGCCTATGATGGGGCGCAATATTGGATAGTGAAACCACGGCTCGGGAGTAGCGGACTCACCGGTTTGAGCACCTTGCTCAGCGGACGGTATATCGAAGTACGTCCTGGTGCCGGTACCCGAACTGCAGAGTTCATCGGATTAGATACTCCCCCCCTCACAGACCGGGAAAATTCCGGCTTAAATGTTGTTCTTACCTGCGAGGATCCAGGTTCGTTATCACCTGGTTCGCCTTTGTATTACAGAAGACTGGAGGCGGGAAAAGTTACCGGTGTAGCTTTGGCCGATGATGGGGACAAAGTCCATGTCCACGTACAGATTTTTCAAGAATTTAGTAACTTAGTGAAAAATGATACGCGTTTTTGGAATGCCAGTGGTATCAGTGTGAAGGCAACTTTAGCTGGTTTAAAGGTTCGTAGCGGCAGCCTTGAGTCTCTCCTCTCCGGTGGGATTGATTTTGAAACTCCGGCAGGTACACAGGCAAAGGCCGCCCAAGACGGCCATGAGTTCGAGCTATTTACCAATGAGGAAGAAGCAAGGTCCTGGGGAAAAACAATTCGCATAGCTTTTGATGAACTGATTAACCTTGAGGAGGAAGCTTCCCTTAAATATAGGGGGGGTAGAAGTCGGTTCAGTGGATTCCATTACGCTCAATCGCACTATGGATGGAGTTGAAGTAACGGTACGTCTTGATCCTCCCCACGAAGGCCTTGCCCGCCAGGGGAGTAAATTCTGGGTGGAAACTCCCCGTTTAGGATTGCATGGAGTTGCCAATCTGGAAAATATTGTCCGGGGCAACTATCTGACTATTCTGCCCGGTGATGGCCCGGTGGATGACACCTTTGAAGGACTTGTCAAACCACCCATTACAGAAACTCGAGATTTACATGTCACCCTTTCTTCCACAAGTCTTGGAGGATTGCAAGTAGGCGGGCCGGTCATGATGCGTCAGGTTGTTGTGGGCCAAATTGTAAATTATGAACTCAGTGCAGACGGTCAATTTGTCTCAATAGGAATACTAATTCATCAGCCATTTATTTCTTTGGTGGGCCACGAAACCAGTTTTTGGCGAATTCCCGCAGTACGAATGGAGGCAAATTTAAGCGGCATAGACCTGCAAATGGAGTCCATGGCTGCCTTGCTTGCAGGCGGTATTGGCATTGATAACCCGAGGAGCGGTCCAGGGAAATCAGTGGCTCCAGGTCATGATTTTGTCTTATATGAAAGTGAGGAAGAGAGAGACAAAAGCCAGCAAAGATATGCTGAGTTTTTCCTTGCCGCTCGGCAGCTTGGTTCCTTGGGAGCAGGGAAACCCGTCTATTATCGTGGCATTGAGGTTGGCAAAGTCTTAGATGCGAATCTGTCAAATACCGCCACCCGTGTCATGATACGCATAGGCATTGAAGAACGATATGTTTCCTTGGTCCATAGTGGGAGCAAATTTTGGAATGTCAGTGGTATTGGGGTGGATTTTTCTCTCTTTTCTGGAACAAAAATACAGACTCAATCCGTCGAAGCAATTCTCTTTGGAGGAGTCGGGTTTGCCACCCCGGAAACTGAGGATGCCGAAGATCCTGTTCCCCAGGGTTATATCTTTGAGCTCTATGATAAACCCGAGGAGAAATGGCTTGAATGGCAACCTGAATTGAGCGTGGCAAATTAATTATCCATAAGGCGAGGCAGAGGGAAGATTCTCCTGGCAGCAAAACGAGAACAATTTTAAGGAGCTTATTTTGCGGCAAATATCCCCCATAAAAATATTAACAGCATCATTTGTTTTTATTATGGCTGTCATTCTCTCCCTTTGGTTTATCTCTGCCTATGCTACGAAAAAAAATACTAAGGCCATGGATATTGTCGAGCGCAATAACCGGCTCACCGTGCTTGCCAAGGAAACCACCATTAACATGGCCCAAGCCAAGGCCATTCCCAAAACCATAGAGACTGCCACTGACAAACTTGGTGACCTTAGAAAGGAGATTGAAACTCTCTGGCAGGAGTTTGATGAGATCAGGAAAGAAATTAATGCTGCCGATCTTACAGACGAAGAAGAAAAATTGGCCAACCGTTTTCTTAGTCGTGGAGAAACTTTTTGTCAGGCCCTACCAAATTTCCTGCAAATTCGGGAGCAAATGCTTCATTACACCACTGAGTACAAGGGTGACGTCCGGCCACTTTTTGATGTCCTCAGTATTCGAGAACTCGGTCACATTCGGTATGTCAGGGCTCTGAGAAAATCCGTTAAGAAGAAGAAGATCATGGTTGCTGCTTTAGATTTCCATACCTGTGGTTTTTATCAATGGTATTCAACTACACCGCCAAAAGATGAGGATATTGCCGAAGTTCTGTTGGAAGATATCGATCCACTCCACCAAAACCTCCATAATATTGCCGGTGAAATAAGCCAGTTAATTGCTGCTGACGATTATAGCAGGGCAGAAACACTTTTGAAAAAAGCTGATGGCGACATTGCCACGCTTGGCCTTTATTTTAAGGCGATCAGGCAGCAGGCCTATAATATCTATATGGAGAAACAGGGTGAATTCTACAACGATCTCAAAAGCCTTGAAAAGAGTTATAATCAGGCCGCCAAAGCTGCATTGAAGTTTGAGCATCATCTTCAAGATGTAAGCTTGAAAAAAGCTATCTCAAACCTGCAAAAGGTCAAAGCACGAAATAAAAAGTTTTCCGGTGGATTTTCTGTGGCCGGAGTAGTGGTTTCTCTCATCATTGCCTTTTTCACTATTGGCTTCATACGTCGGTCTCTCAATATTGCCGACGAGCTGCGACTGAAGATTAAAAAAATTCTCAGTGATCTGAAGTCAGGCCTTGATGATGCTATTGATCTTTTTCAAACCGATGGTGCACTGGGAACTGAACGAGCGGCATACCAGAAAACCGGTGTGCCGGACATTAAAGGTCGTCTGGATCATATCAGTAAAATGACCGAAGAGGGCAGCCATCAAACCCTGGACCAAGTGGATAAAATTTTTGAAGAGTTATCTGAATTTGATTCCCTCATATCACATCTTGATGACAATAAATCAAAAGAAGACCTCAAAGAGCTGGACAAGAATATCCAGAAATACCTCATGGAAATCACTCTGGCCCAGAGCTTTCAAGATTTAAGTGGGCAGGCTACTAAACGGGTGAGTAGTCTGGTTCAAGAGGTTGAAAAGGGTCTTCTTATGCTGATGGAGACAGCCAATCTCATCGGTTTTCAAGGTGCGGAAAAGCAAGAGGGTGATAGTGAAGAACAGGACACCTCAGACACCTCGGATACATCGGATACATCGGACACATCGGACACATCAGACACACCGGATGATTCTGATGGTCCGGATGACACTCCCTCCGCCGGTTCGGGAGGAGGTAAGTCCCAGGATGATATTGACAAATTGTTGGCAGAGATGGGTTAAAGATTTAGGAGTGCATTAGAGGGAGTTAATAACAAATGGAGCTGCTCCATATTTTTCGTAATACACCGTTTGGTAGAGAGACCCTGTTGTCGTCTGCTTTTTTCTGTAAAACGGTTAAATGTTCACCAACTATCTATATCCCCAGTAATACCCAGTTCCTCATGTATTTTGACCGTGAGGTTGTTCAGGTTGACCTTGATAAATCCTATGTGGCAGATCTCGAGACCGCCCAGGCCAGAGCTCAGGATCTTGTCTGTTCCATGGGTTTGCCTGCGCCACTTTTTTTGGAACCTGGAACATCCACCTCCAGCGAACTACCTGATGTCCCCGTTAATTTTGATGTCATGTGTTGTCCACGGAGTATCAGTGATCTCTCTACCAAAATTGGTCTTGGATATATCGGCCCCAAGGTCAGGAATATTATTAAAGCAGCGCAATTTCCTGTCTTACTGACTGGGTCAACATTTAAAAAATGGGAGAGTATTGCAGTCTTGTTTGGAGGCTCGGACAGTAGCTTGCGAGCCCTGCAACTCGGCCTGCAATTAGCTCTCAGGTCAGGTTTGCCGGTTGATGTCTTTACCCAGGCAGACAATCATCCCAAGCGGTATTTTGAAGATATTATTCATGAAACCGATGTGGCGGACATTGATTTTAGTGCGGTTCGAAAATGGTATTTTTTTGAAAATGGAAATTTGGCTGACAACCTCTATCACGTGCCCCATTCATCTCTCATTGTGGCCGGTGCCTATGGCCATGGCATCATTAAAGATGTGCTTTTCGGCAGTATTATTGAGACCGTCCAGACCATGATGCCAAATAATTTGCTTTTGGTTGGACCAAATTACAGAATGATCGCAAAAAGCACCCTCTAGGGCATAAATAAAAATGTTTCAAATAGAGAACTTTGGATTCAAAGAAGGATCAGTTTATCTTAAAAAACGTGATGCCGACATTTGGCAGGTCCCGTCGTCATTTTTTTCTGCAATATTGCTTTCCAGTACAAGTTGAATAAATGGTATATTACCAAGTGTTTTTCGGTTTTTTCGATGATGATAGTCAACCGACGAGCGTGATAGCTTGACTTCAACAAGTAGCCATGGACGCCCGTCCCGGACAATAAGAAAATCTGTTTCTCGTCCATCCCGGTCGCGAATATAATTGAGTTCAAAATCACCAAATCCGCTATCTTCCCAAATGTTGATTCTGCTCTTTAATTCAACTGCTATATAGTTTTCAAAGCGGCTCGCCTCATTTGCTGCCCGGGTCCAATCATAAAAATATGCCTTTTTTTCCTTAGTCAGTGATCTGGCTATCTTCTCATGGTAGGGGGCAATTCTAAAAATGAGATAGCCGAGCTCCAGAGCGGTAAGATAATTTGCAGCTGTTGCAAAGCTGGTATTAATGGCTCCGGCTAATGCGTTGATTGATAAAGGGGACGAAATTCTGGAAGGAAGCACCTGCATCAGTATTGATGTTTTTTCCAAATCTTTAATCTGGGTTAATTCTCTGAGGTCTTCCCGGACCAGGGTGTCTAGGTAGGCGTTTTTCCATCTATTTTGAAACCGGATTGTTCCGGCAACAAGAGGTTCTGGAAAGCCGCTAAATTTTAATAAAGTCAGCAAATCATCCTGATGGTATTGGGGAGTATTCAGCTTTTCACGAAGGAGGTCGGCTGCATCGTCTGGTGGTTCTTGACAAAATGAACCTCCTGAAAATTCATGGAGGGTGACCGGATTTAACCTGAAATTTAGATACCGACCGGTCAGGCTGTCACCGCTTTGCCGCATCATATCAAGTCGTGCGGAACCGGTAATGATAAAACTGATTTCTTCACCATAACTGTCAAAAAAATCTTTTAGAATGTTTTTCCAGCCGGGATATTTATGAATTTCATCCATACACAACCATCGTTTCCCGTCATCACCGGCAGGGACATTGTAGATGTTTGATTTGAAAAAATGGTTGTCCTTCAGATACACGTCACGCACCTTCCGGTTGTCCCAATTGTAATAGAGGGGGGCACTGTTTGATGCGTCGAGAAAGTATTTTGCAAGGGTGGTTTTTCCGGTTTGTCTGGGGCCGGCGATAAATCTCATTTGCCGGCCAAACTCCGACGAAAAGGCAATGTTGCTGATATGGCGTGTGATTTTCATAGAATCAGTATATCGGCCAGCGAACTATTTGTCCATGGCATTTTTTGATGCCACATTAAAATTGCCATGGCAATTTTAAACTGCTATGTAAAAATGTCGAACATTTGCCAGAACTGGAAATTAACGGAAAACTAGTGCCGTGTATGACCTATAGCCTCATTCTGGGGCGTTTATGAGCAAGGTGGGTAAAGAATTTTTGGGATGACATGCTTCTCGAACTCCGGAACAGAATAATTTTTGCACGTTAGATGATTATGTGAACATGCCATCCTGGTCGAAAATAATTCAGTCCCTCTTTTTTCAATTATACTTGTTATGAAGTGTCGTACGTCCATCCCGCGGCTATCCGTAATTTCCTTTTATCCTTTGCAGTCTCCTTTGTATCTTCTCCTTGCTCCTCTTATTTAAAACAACTATGAATTGCATACCAATTTATGCTCAATGTGGTATGTTGGCCGGATTATGGAAACCTTACCGTCAAATGTATTTACTCAGATGGACGAAAAGCGCACAGCGTTCATTTCGGATACCCAGTTCCAAGATCGGCTTCTTAAGGTCCCTCGTATTCTTTTTGACTGGCTCGCTCCCTTTGTCGACTTTTCACGTGCAAAAGTAATAGATTTTGGATGTGGTGATGGAACTGTAGCTCTTGGAGTGGCTGAGCAAATTAACCCTCTGCAAGTTACCGGAATTGATATTCAGTATATATATGATCGGTTGCAACCGGCTATGAAAATGCAGCTTGGAAATTCAGATCTCCCCTCAAATTTAGAGTTTAAAACCATTTCACCAGGGCAGAGAATTGCTGAAGAAAACAAGGCGCACTGTATTTATTCGTGGTCTGTCTTTGAACATGTTGACCGCAATATAATAGATGGCATTCTTAATGACTTGCGAGAAACTCTGCTGCCTGGTGGCTATTTTTTCTTGCAAATTGACCCGTTATATTTCGGACCTACCCATGAAAAGTGGACACCCTCTGTAATTAGGTTATTCTTCAAAAG
>CAYUCH010000153.1:0-9368 GCA_964443295.1 uncultured Desulfobulbia bacterium
CCGGTGTGGTTTCACAAATGACAACCACCTATTGGGGATATGTGAATTTGTATAAGTAGAAGAGCTTTCGGCTTTCAGCATTTAACGATCAGCATTCAGTCTAATAAAGGGGACTGATTTTATTTTCCGTATCTTATGAACAGAATGATATCTACAGACTGTAAAATTATGCCAACACACCAATCTGCTAAAATTAGAAAAAAAATAAATCTGTCATCCGGTTTGTTTATCTCTATCCTCACACTCTTAGCTCTGGCCACGCCAGCCTTGGCTTCGGACATCGCCTATCTGGCGTATACCGATTCCTTTTGGCAGATATGGACCATGGATGATAAGGGCGGTGATAAGAAGCAGGTAACAGCCAGCGCTTATGATAAGGCCCATCTCTCCTGGTATGCGGATGGCCGTCATATTCTCACAGCGAAAAATGATGGAAATGTCTTCAAAATTGACGTGGAAACCGGCAAAGAAACACCGCTGAAGATTGACATCCCCGGTTCCATGCGCGGTTTGATCGATCCGGTCATCTCGCCGGACGGTGCATACATCGCCTTATCCTTGAACGCATCGGATGCCGCCGATGCCAATAACATCTGGATAGTAGATATTGATGGCACAAATCCGAAAAAAATCACCAAAACATCTGGCATGCA
This sequence comes from uncultured Desulfobulbia bacterium, assembly GCA_964443295.1. Classification (GTDB taxonomy): domain Bacteria; phylum Desulfobacterota; class Desulfobulbia; order Desulfobulbales; family CG2-30-60-27; genus CAYUCH01. Next base: position 654 of record CAYUCH010000153.1, read on the forward strand.
GCACAGCCCGGCCTGGGGACCTCAAGGTGACTGGGTCTATTATCTCACCGGCGTCACCTCAAAAGAAGACCATAATATCTGGCGGGTTTCACTTACAAAGGGATTTATCCAGCAGATAACCTATGGTGCACTCTATAATCTGGATATCGCCGTCTCCTCCCAGGGAGTGCTGGCCTTTTCCAGCAACAGGAAGGAAAATTATGAAATCTGGCTCAAGGATGGCGTAAATAAACCCGTCCGTCTCACCAATGATTCCGGCCTGGACGCCAGACCTTCCTGGTCGCCAAACGGAAAACATCTTGCCTTTGAGTCATCTCGGAGTGGGCCATTGAATATCTGGAAAATCAATATGAAAACTAAGGAGTTGAAACAACTTACAACAAATCCGATGGGAGCGCGGTTTCCTGTTTGGAATCCTCGGAAACAGGAGGAAGCCAAATGAGAATCTTCTTTTACTTCATATGCCTATTGCTTTGTCCATTATCCATTGTCCAGGCTGTGCAGATCACCCATGTCCATCATAAACCAGGTGTATTTGATCCTGCTAAAGAAGAGACAGCCATATTTCAATTCCATCTTTCCGAACCGGCTCGAGCCGCAATCAGGATATACGATGAACGGGATTATTTGATCCGGGAAATTGAGAGCAAGAAAATCCTTCCTAAAGGAGATCACAAGCTCAGCTGGGACGGAAAAGATTCCAAAGGTAGGCTGGTTCCGCCTGAGGCATACCATTACACGGTTTTTGCCGTTAACCAGACCGGTGAATCCGTGGAACATGATCTGACTGATTATCTGCCCGGCCCCTATTTTATGCCGCGCAATGTGGAATGGAATCCTGCTAATGGTGTTATTCATTATGACATTTCCAGACCTGCCAGAGTGCGAGTGCGTATCGGCCTGCAGGAAGGCGGCCCCCTCTTACGAACCTTGGTGGCCTGGGTTGTTCGGACCCCGGGAACTATCGAAGAACCTTGGGACGGCTGGGATGAAGACCATGTTTTAAATCTCAGTAAACATCCCAAATTGGAGTTTGATATCCGGGCTTTCCCGTTGCCTACCAATGCGGTGATCGTCGGGCCGGTTTCCAGTAAAGTCGAATTGATCCAGGACCTACCACATGTTGCCAAGCGGACTCCCAAGAAAAAGCGTAAAAAACGAATGCATGCCTGGGATCAACAACCGGTTGAAACTCGGGGCGAGGTTGAAGTTGAATTGCTGTTGCCGGACAACCTTGCCAAGGATGATAAGGGGCTGCTCATGGTCAGCGGCAAGGTGCCGTTAAAAATATTTGTACCTGAAAAAGACATGGCCAGGGTAACGGCCCGGCGATTTGAGCTCATGATTTTTGTGGACGGCTTTTATACCTACGAAGCGGAAAAAGGATATGTACCGGTGACCTGGATGTGGGACACCGAATCGCTCAATGAAGGCGTTCATTATATTACCGTCAATCTACGGGGCTACGAAGGGAATTTTGGGATTACGACGAAGAAAGTTCGGGTAATTAAACCATGAAGAAAAAACTCCTTTCTCTTTTCCAGGTAATACTGAGATACTGCGTTGTTCCAACGGTTCTTGTCATTTTACTTGGATTCACATCATACCTGGCGTCTGCTGTTCCAGGTGGTGACCTCGCTCCCCGTCCAGGTGGAGATGGGCAGCTTACCGCTGCAGATCTGATCATCCTCCAACGTTTCATTCACGGTGAATTGGTTCCAGACGACGATGAGATGTTGGTTGGTGATGTTGCCCCTCTCGGTAGTCCAGATGAGGATCTCAATGCGGGTGACCTCATCCTGCTGCAGCGGGCCATCCACGGTTTGGTTACTCTCCCGGACGTGGAGCTTGAGCCTGATCCCATAGTACTTCCCGGCGGCGAGTTGGATACTACAACTTTTGAAGCTGGTACATATATAGTCCAAGGCCATCTTACAGTTCCAGAAGGAGAAATTGTCTCCATCAATGCAGGGGCGGTTTTTCAATTCCAGGGAAACTACGCACTCAATGTTTATGGAGCACTCATTGTTGAAGGAGAAGATGGCAATGAAGTGGTATTCACCTCGGGCAATGAACCCAAGAGTCAATGGACGGGAATAAGGCTGTATGCTGCCGGAAGCAGAATCGACCACGCATATATAGAGTGGAGCAGATATGGCATCACCGTCCAGGGTGTACAGGCCACGATAACCAACTCGGAAATAACAGTTTTTTCTGACTATGGTATTTATGTAACACTTGATGGTAGTGTCACCATAACTAACAATACTATTTATAACCCTTCGAACACCGGTGGAGGAATCTACCTGAACCGTTCTACTGCGACAATTACTGATAATACCATCCATACCACCGCTACTGCGGTTATCTTATCCGAGTCCACCGGAACAGTAGTGAATAACAATCTCTCAGACAATAATAATGGTCTCGCAATTAGTTATCTGCCGTATTCTCCATATTTTCCAAATGGTTCGGTGGTGGTGCAAGGCAATACCATCCAAGCAAATACTCAGGCTGGTATTAATATTACCCGTGGAGCAACTCCTCAGATCACTGGAAATAATAGTATTACTGAAAATACCAGAGGAATTCGCATCGACGGGATCACTGGAAGCAATGTTGATTTGAATCCACAACCGGTAATCACTGGCAACCAAATCTATGACAACACCCAATGGAATATTCTTGCACAAAATTTTGCAGATGCAGCAAATTATTCTATTGATGTAGCCAATAACTGGTGGGGAGAAGTTAATTCCGGACTTGTCCAGGCTACAATTGGAGACCATGAAGTTTGGCCAACAAGCCCATGGGTAAATTTTACACCGTTTTTGGATGGTCCGCAGGGAAATGATGTACCTGGCAATTACCTCCGTGGTCCCTTGGACACAAGTCAGCCCTTGGCAGGTGTCACCTATGAGGTTATTGGAGATCTCAGGGTGCTCGAAGATCAAACCTGGACAATCAACGCCGGTGCCGAGTTCATCTTTATGTCAGATTATGTGTTTAATGTAGATGGTGCTCTGCAAGTAAACGGTGAAAGTGAGCAAGAAGTTACATTCCGATCCTTTGCAGGCGGAAATAATGATTGGCCCGGTATCAATATAAAAGATTTGAGTGATGGATCCAGTGTCATTGATCATGCCATCATTCAAAATGCCACCACAGGAGTTACCGTTACCGATACGAGTGCCGTTGTTTCTAACAGCAAAATTAACTCTTATTACACAGCTGGGCTCAAATATGATAATGCCGGTGGCTCCATTGATTACAGCATTATCGATCGCAATGAAGAGGTCATACCGAGTTTCACGACCTATGGAATCTGGCTGGACGCATCATCTCCGGCAATTCGTGGCAATACCATCAGGGCCAATGACCGGGGAATTTATGTTTATATGCAATCAGCACCGGTGATAAATGAGCGGAATATAATTATCGGAAACAGACATGGTCTTTATGTGTATGGATCCAACCAGGAGGGTTACCCGGCCCCTGAAGTGACCGGCAACGACATCTATAATAACGTTTACAGCGGGAATCAGGTCTGGAACTATTACACAACAGGTAGTTTTTACGATTGGCAAAATTTTACATTAACTGCCACCGAGAACTGGTGGGGTACCAGTGATCCTGATGAAATTTTGGCAACTATACGCGATCGAAATCGTCCCAATGGAAATGGATTACCATTTGTAAATTTCAATCCCTTTTGGTCTGGAGCAGGCGGTGGAGAGCCGGCTGACGATTACCTCATCGGTCCGGTTGATACGAGCCAGCCATTGGTCGAAGGCGCCTATCAGGTCATCGGCGACATAACCGTGCCTCAGGGTCAGACATGGGTCATAGACCCAGGTGCTGAATTAATTTTCATGTCCGATTACACTTTCACTGTGAATGGTGCTCTCCAGGTAAACGGCACTAACGATCAGAGGGTAATCATGCGGTCAGAGAACCAGGGAACAGGTGACTGGCCAGGTATAGAGATTACCGCTCTAAGTGATGGGACCAGCGTTATTGACAACGCCATTATTCAAAATGCTGAGATAGCTATAACGGTAAGTGGTACCAATGCGGATATCCGTAGCTGTGACATTATACAGTACAGCAGGCGTGGGATCATTTATCAAGACAATGCCGACGGCACCATCAGCGATAATCTTATAGATCCCCAGAATGAAAGTTTGAATGATGCCAGAGGCATCACCCTGGAAAATGCCTCCCCAACTATTCAAGGGAACAGGGTGCAGGGAAACAGGATGGGCTTTTTTATCAACCTGGATTCAAGCCCCTTAATAAACGAACGTAACATTATTACCGGGAATGAATACGGCCTTTATGTTACTTCGAGTAGTGTATTGTCAGATGTTGACCCTAGTCCGATAGTAACCGGAAACGATATCTACGATAACTATAACCAAGGCCACGAGTACAACTATTATACAACCTATTTCATCGACCCAAGTATACCCCTCCATGCGGAGCTCAACTGGTGGGGCTCCACAGACCCGGTTGAAATCAGTGATACAATTTGGGATTGGAATGCCAGCGGTAACGCTCAAAATCCTTTAGTTTTGTTCACCCGTTTTCTGGATGGCCCGGACGGTCAAGAGGTTCCCGGTGAGTATTTAAACGGTCCGGTTGATACGAGCCAATCCTTGCCACCCGATACCTATCTTGTTGTCGGAAACCTCATAGTACCTGAAGATGAAACCTGGCAAATCTCTGCCGGTGCGGAACTGATCTTCCTGGATAACCACTATCTTAAGGTAAATGGTTCCATTGATGTCAACGGCACGGAATTAACACCGGTGGTATTTAGATCAGAGGAAGACGGCTCTAGTTATTGGCCTTCCAGTGACTGGCCCGGCATTGAGATAACGAGTCTGAGTAATGGGCAAAGTGTAATAGAACACGCAATTATCGACAATGCTCTCGACGGTGTAAAAGTAACCGGGACAAACGCGGATGTGACCAACTGCATTATTACTAATTATGGCGGTTGTGGGGTTTTATATGAAAGTGGGGCCGATGGTACCATCAGGGGGAATCACATAGAAGCCCTGTCCGGACGCATTACGTATTCACTCTTTGGAATCAGGCTCGACGATTCATCTCCATCGATCCAGGGGAATACAATCCGCGGCAATGGCAGGGGGATTTATGTATTCCATGACTCTGATCCGGTCATTACCAACGGCAACATAATCACTGAAAATTGGCGTGGGGTGGAAGTGAGTGGCAATGGTCAGGCCTCTGCTCCGGAGGTTACCTATAATGCAATATACGACAATATCGACGAGGAGGAGTATAGTAGGCCATATAATTACTATGTAGTTGGTTTTGGTGATGAATCACACACAATTCTCACGGCAACCCACAACTGGTGGGGAAGCACCGATCCCGGCGCCATTGGTACCTCAATTCGAGACTTCAGTGATGATCCAACTTTACCGCTAGTTAATTTCACACCCTTTTTAGAGAGCCAGGGCGGACCCATCGTATCTGGCAATTATTTCATGGGATTTGTCGATTCCACCCAGACTCTACCGCAAGGCACCTATGAAGTTACAGGTGATATTCTGGTTGCCGAAGAAGCCACCTGGACCGTCCCGGCCGGAACGGAATTATTGTTCACCGAGGATTACGAAGTTGTGGTGAATGGTACCCTCCAACTCTTGGGCCAAGAGAATAATGAAATCACCATGACCTCAGACCGAAGGGGGGAAGGGAGTCGATATTGGGGTGGCATACAAATCAATGGGCCGGACTCTACAGGTCGTGTTGAACATGCCATAATTGAAAAAGCAGCAATTGGGGTGAAAGCGGAAGGGAGTGCTGATGTAACAGTGTTGGACTGTATAATCAGGGAATTTTCCGGTAAGAGCGGTTCATATTTATTTGGTCTTTCCCTCACAAATGTACAGAATGGTTTGCTTGAGAGGAACCTAATCCAGCATTTCATTTTCCTGGAGGAAAGTGAAAGCACCGCGCCTGTCGGCATTATTGGTATTTCCGTGAATGATTCTACAAATATTGTCATCAATAACAATATCATCAAAAAGCTATACAATGGCATTTGGGTCACAGGATCCGACATTGATATAACCAACAATAAAGTCAGTGAAAATGCTTTCGGCATCAGGGTCAAATCATGTGATCCTGATATCAGTGGCAATATAATCGAAGAGAATTCCAATGGCATACGAGTGGAGAATAGCAGTGCTGATCCATATATTCACGACAATGATATTATAAATAATAGCAATGCAATCTGGGTGTTTGGTAGAGATCCAATTTTGCCGGAAGGCTATGGTGGTTTCTATCATCCGAGCCCTCTTGTGCGCCGGAATAACATCTATGATAATTCTCGGAATTATGTGGTCACCCAGTTTGATTGGGGGCTGTCTCTTGATGCCAGAGAAAATTGGTGGGGCACCAGGGATGTCATGGATATTTCCGGTGGGATCGACAGTGCTGATACTATAGTGGAATTCGCTCCTTTTCTGGATTCCCCTAATGGCGAGGTAGTACTGGATAATTTCTTGTTTGGAGAAATCACTTCCGATCGAACCCTTGCCGCCAATATGGTTTATGAAGTTGTCGGTACAGTACAGGTCATAGACGGTGCCACACTGACCATCGAAGCAGGCGTCACCCTCAATTTTCATAATACCAGCCTGGAGATTCGGGAAGGTGCCAATCTGGTGGTCAACGGAACTCTTGACAACAGGGTATTGTTTACATCTGAAGTAAACGAATTTGGAATTTTTAAGTGGTCCACCAGCGGTGTCCATGTCGAAGATGCCGAATCAAACGCGATCATAAATTATGCCCGTTTTGAAAACTTTTACCAGGGGGTTGAGGTTTATTCCGGCCATGCCGACATTGTGAACTCTGTGTTTGATAATTGTGAGATGGGGGTTCGATTCCGCCCTGCAACCTACGGAGAAGTGTGCACCGGAGTTGTGCATGGCAATCAGTTTATTAACTGTCGGGATTTTGCGGTTTCAATTTCTCAGTATCCAATTAATGTCACGAATAATATATTTATTAATAATGTGAATAACGCCGGAGAGGCTTTAATCATAGGATGGGGGGAGACTTCCGTTCCTGTATCTATCACCGGCAATATCTTTAATGGGTACGCGATAGCTGTTAGGATTAATGTCAATCACCCGGCAGGCACCGGACCGCAGATTAACAATAATGATTTTTATAACGGCATCATGCCAAATATAACTCATATTTATGCATCGCGATACTTGCCGGATGGAGTAGCGGCTGATGTCCTCAATCTGCAGGGCAATTGGTTTGAGGGAGGGGAAGTTTCAGTTGTTCAAAATTCAAATGATGGCCTTCAAGTCATAACCACCATCGATCACAGCAATCAATCTACAGATCCTTTGAGCGGCCCGGTGGCAACCCAGGTTGTTGGTAGCCCTCTCCATATTTCGCCTGCCGATCAAAATGGTTTCCTGGATAGCACCACATACAGTGCAGTATTGAGCATAGATACCTCGTGGACCCTTTCAGTTCGCAATGCCAGCGGCACCACGGTGAGAACCGAACCCGGCACCGGTACCGATATCAACTTCACCTGGGATGGGAAAGACTCCGGCGATGTATTTGTCCCGGACGGTCGGTACACTATCAGTATCACAACCACCGGACCATCAGGTTCCATAGACTCTGGACATCTGGCCGTCAATGTGGACAATACCCTACCGGTGGCAGATCTTGATAATACATTGGACGGCACTACCCTGGCCGCTCTTTCCACAATTCCGCTGAGAGGAACCGCAACCGATGCAAATTTCCAGGAATATCGTCTGGAAATAAGTGAATCAGCCACCCCCGATCAATGGACAGAGGTTCTGGTCTCTCCAGAGAGCATCACCAATAGTAACCTGTATATCTGGCCCATCAACGGGTTTGATGGTAATACGCCGGTGGCTGATGGAACGTATACTCTTCGCCTGACCGTCACGGACACATGTGGAAATGAAAATTCAGACTCGGTTCAGATAGCCATTGCCAATTTGAGAATTCTCAACGTCAGTGTTGACCAGCAAGTCTTCCGCCCCACAGATGGCGCTCCGGCGGTCTTCAGTTTCGACATGAACATGCCCGCTGATGTCACCCTGGAGATCTCACCGGAATATGACGAGGATAATATCCTCTGGCAATCCACAATTTCCGCTGTAGCGGGAAATAATTCCATTTCTTGGGACGGCATAGGTCTTTCCGGAAACCTGGTGGACAACGAGGCATACGGCTATAAGCTCTATGCCACCGACGGCACCCGGGAGGCCCTCTATGATCCCGGACGGTATGACAGTACAGGCCAGGTGACGGAGATTGATACTCTGGAAAGTTATGCGCCGTTCATTAATGATTATTGGAAATGCACTGTGAGTCTCACCGGTCCCACCAGGGTTGGCCTTGATATCTATGCTAAATTTTCAGATGTCTTGCCCGATTATTTTACCCATGTCTTTCAAGAAGCCGGTGAGCACACCTTTTACTGGGATTTCCGGGATGCCAACGGCAAGCCAAGCTACGGTCCTGCCAATGGTTTGTATGGCACGGCGATTGATTTTAAACCCTTAAAAATCAATTCAATCTTTGTGGAAGGGGTAAATCCAATCATCAGGGGTACCGGGGAAGCGCCGAATATCGAAGTGAAATCCGATCCCTACCTGGTTCATTTCA
>CAYUCH010000154.1:0-9162 GCA_964443295.1 uncultured Desulfobulbia bacterium
TAGCGATTTTACAACGGTTTTGCACTATAGGCCGAAGGTGCTCGACCGGGTTCTTGTCCAAAATAATCCACTTAATTTTTCTGATTTTCAGGGGTTAGAGACTTGTATGCCATGGTTTAATAAAGTTAAAGAAATTTTCAAACCTGTTGGTAAAGCAAAATGGGAGCATGACCAAACTGTTGTACTAGTTAAAGGTGTTAGCGGGTCATGTACATGGAAAAAAGTCCAGAGTGGGTATAAAGAGAAAACAATAACACCTAGGAAGTTATGTTACGATAAATGTAAAGGAATTCATTTCAAATTTGGCAAGAGCAGAGTAGAGAAAGGAGATTGGGAGGATAAAGTTGTTGATACTGATATTACTCCAATAAATTGGTTACCTGCTATGCCTTTATGGATTGCAAAATGCGATCGAAACTGGAGATCGCCATTTATTCCAAAACCAGACTAATTACAGGCTAAGGTATTTCTTGTGTACGAATTTATTTGTAATAAAAGGACAATATTAGCATTTGTAATTATTGTTTTTGGTTTTTGCGCACCTTTTATTAGTAATGGTAAAGTCCCTTCAATTTTGTTTTTTTGGTGGGGATTTCTTTTGTTGCTAAAATCATTGCCCAATAAACATAAAGATGATTGGGCAAGCTGCGCTAAGTTGGGCGTGCTTGTCCATATCGCTGGAGTGTTTTTTTTATATTTAATAAATTTCATCCTGTTGATATATGGGGCTGTAGTATTAATCGATTTGTTGCAAATATTTAGATGGCTTTTTTTGCCTTTTTCTTCATTGTACGAATCGTTTTTTCAGCCCTCCCAACATAGATCTTTAGAAAATGAAATAATAACACTAGTGAGTTATTACAGTGCAATTATAGCAGACTTCGTTAATGTCCTTCTTTTTGGAGTTTTGGGTATAGTTTTTGGCAATAAGAGAAAAAAGAGTCAAGAGACCTAAGAAGACCTAAGGACCTAAGGGGTCAAATCTTTATCCTTGACACCTCAGCTCTGATCAAAGACCGACAAATGTGGTCAGGCTTGACATTTTGCGAGGTCAGGCAGGCCTAAGGGGTCAAATCTTTATCCTTGACGCACCCCTACAGGTCATAATGGGGTCAGGCTTGACATTTTGACTTTCTCTGTTTTGCAGTCCACCATGTAACCTTTCAAATTCGCTTAATTCTGGTTTATAAAAATGAGTTATAAGAAATATCTTTATATACACAAAAGTAATAGAAAAGGGGTCAGGCTTGACATTTTGACTTTCTCTGTTTTGCAGTCCACCATGTAACCTTTCAAATTCGCTTAATTCTGGGTTATAAAAATGAGTTATAAGAAATATCTTTATATCGAACATCGATATATGGTATAAATAGATATGATCAAGTCCTTTTCTAATAAAATTGCCGAAGAGATTTACCATGGCAGTTCAGGAAAACAGGCACGTAAACTCTCCACAGCGCTGCACGGAAAGGCCCGGCGATTACTCGATCAGATAAATGCAGCTCCTTCACTTGATTTCCTGAGGATTCCACCGGGGAACCGGCTTGAGAAACTGGTGGGGGACTACGAAGGATTTTGGAGTGTGCGGATCAACAACCAATGGCGTATTGTTTTTCGTTGGCAAGGCGAGGATGCCTTTGACATAGCCATTGTTGACTATCACTAAGCGAGGTGAATATGTTACCTAAAAAGCGGCCTCCCACCCATCCAGGCGAGATGCTTTTAAAAGAATTTTTAGATCCACTTGGGCTCACTCAGACTAAATTAGCTCGCCATCTCGGCTGGCCTTATGCCCGTCTTAATGAGATTGTCAAAGGGAAGCGCGGTGTCACTGCGGCCTCAGCGTTGGACCTAGGTGAAGCACTGCGAACAGGACCGGAATTCTGGCTCAACTTGCAGCGCGACTGGGATCTCTGGCACAGCCTTCGAAGTCATAAAAAAATAAAGCCATTGATCAAAAGGGCAGCCTAAGCTCTAAGGGGTCATCCAAAAAATATAATGGGGTCAGGCTTGACATTTTGACTTTCTCTTGTTTTTAATTCCAGCATTGCTCGTGAATCTCTTTTTGTGTGGCACATTTCTTATAATACCGAAGGTTGCTTTTTTATATAAAATTGGTATGATTTTTATATGGAATTCGAGTTTGACGAAAAGAAAAGCAAGAGCAACAAAAGAAAACATGGGATCGATTTTGTCGAAGCTCAAGGGCTTTGGGATGATCCCGATTTATTGGAAATTCCTGCAAAGACATCAGACGAGCCACGATTTTTAGTAGTTGGAAAAATACAAGAAAAACACTGGTCTGGGATTATCACTTTTCGTTCTGAAAGGATTCGAATTATATCTATACGAAGATCTCGAAAAGAAGAGGTGGCATTGTATGAAAGCTAAGGATTTAGACGAGAAATTTGATACCGGCGAAGACATCACCTCCCACCTTGATCTGTCTAAAGCCAGAAGGCCTGAACAGGTTGCCAAGAGGGTTAATATTGATTTTCCCCTTTGGATTGTCCAGCGCGTCGACAAAGAAGCAAGGCGCCTTGGCGTAACCAGGCAAGCACTTTTAAAGATTTGGATTGCCGAAAAGATAGAGGGAAAAGCGGCCTAGCAAAAGATTAAAAGGAAGTGAAAAGGGGTCAGTGAAAAGGGGTCAGGCTTGACATTTTGATTTTCTCTTGTTAGCAATTCAGCATGGCTCGCAAATCCCGCATTCATTATCCTGGCGCTGTTTATCACGTAATTCTCCGTGGTAATGGTGGCCAGGATATTTTTTATTCCAAGGCAGACCGCTACCGGCTCTATCTCTTATTACAAGAAGGTATTGAGAGATATGGTCACCGAATTCACGCCTTTTGTCTGATGACCAACCACCTTCATTTTGCCATTCAAGTTGGTGATATTCCCCTTTCGAAAATTATTCAGAATATCAGCTTCCGTTACACACGATATATCAACCGTCGTAAGAATCGGATGGGTCATTTGTTTCAGGGTAGGTATAAAGCTCTTTTGATCGATGCTGACAGCTATCTTCTTGAACTGGTCCGATATATTCACAATAATCCATTAAGGGCGGGTATTGTTAAAGCCCCGGAAGGCTATGATTGGAGTAGTCATCGATCCTATTTGGGAAAAGAAACCATATCGTGGTTGACCACTGACTGGGTTTTATCGCAGTTTGCAAAGCACGAGAAAAGAGCACAGCACCTGTTTCAGGAATTTTGTATGAGGGGTGCTCAAGAGGAACATCGCAAGGAATTTCATAGGGGTACTCGTGAAGGGCGGATATTAGGTGATGATCGATTTTGCGAAGAGGTCATTAACCAGACTGGGAGAGAAGACAAGGCCTTTCCAACCTTGAAGCAGCTTGCAAAGAGTATTTGTGAAATCTACCGGATAGATGAAACGACCCTGATAGCGCCGGGAAAGCAACAGCCAGGGGCAGAGGCCAGGGCGGTTGCCGCTTACTTTATTCAAGATGCCGGAAAACCATCACTGACTGATTTGGGAAAATATTTACGACGAGATGTTTCCGCATTAAGTCGAGCAGCAAGTAGGCTGCGGGATCGAATCAATAAGGACCTTGATTTGGCTGACAAGGTGAATATGATAAAAGAGAAACTCGTGTAATGATGAAAGTGGGAATCCAGAATAGAGTTTGAAAGCAAGAAATCCTTGCCAGTTTTTTGGGTGAAATGGTAGATTACTTTTTTGCCTATCTAATAGAAATTACTTAAAGATTGTAAATACTAAATTTGAGGGAATACATGCAGCAATTGAATAAATACCTTACGCGTTTTTCATTACTCATCGGGGCGATACTCTTTTTGGCCATTCTTGCAGGATGCACCAAGGAACAGGCCGCTGTCGTCATCTACACAACCCACGATCGCAATCTCTCCGAACCGGTATTACAGGAATTCACCAAGCAAACCGGGATACAGGTCAAAGCGACTTACGACACCGAGGCCACCAAGACCACGGGCCTGGTGAACCGGTTGATTGCTGAACAGGATAATCCCCAGGCCGACGTGTTCTGGAATAACGAGATCGGCCGGACCATTATTTTACAGGAAAAGGGAGTCTTGGCTCCATATTCAAATCTGTCTTCAATAGCCGCCAATACCGCATTGCAGGATAAGGCAGGACATTGGGCCGGTTTCGGGGCCCGGGCCAGGGTGATCATTGTTAACACTGATCTTGTCAAGCCGGGCCAGGAGCCCACCAGCCTGCAGGATTTTGTTGATCCTCGCTGGAAGGGTAAGGCAGCCATTGCTAATCCCCATTTCGGTACCACGGGCACACATTTCGCGGCCTTGAAAGCTACCTGGGGTGAAGAGAAATTCCGTACCTGGCTTAAAGATATGAAGGCAAACGGTGTGGCGTTGTTACCCGGCAACGGTCAAGTAAAAAACGAGGTGGCAGGAGGGCGTTATGCATTCGGCCTCACTGATACCGATGATGTGAATGGCGCCATCATTGACGGCAAACCGGTGAAAATGGTTTTCCCAGATCAGCAGGAAGACGGGCTCGGTGTCTTTGTTATTCCCAATACGGTTTCTTTGGTCAAAGGCGGTAAACATCCTGAGGTGGGTAGAAAACTGGTTGAATTCATCCTTTCAGCCCAGGTGGAAGAGATGCTGGCCAAGGGGAGGGGAGCCCAGATCCCGGTGCAACATAAGGTACCCGGTCCGGAACGTTTACCCGACAGCAGCTCCTTAACACATATGGCAATGGATTATCAGCAGGTCGCTGCGGAATTCGAGAACATGTTGGCCGTATTTCGGGAAGAATGGCCTCGTTAACCCATTGGGATCGAAGAAATGTGGTGGCCGGCCTCATGGTCGGTCTCCTTTTGTTTTTGTATTTGCCGCCTGGATTCAAGCTCTTTGAAGCCGGTGGCCTTTTCCTGGTGTCCGAAAATTTTAGCGAAACGATCAATATCGCTTTACTGGGCCGCACTGTTTTCCTGTGTGGAATAACCACTCTCATATCGCTTTTCTTGGGAGGGTTGCTTGCCTTCCTCTTTTCACGAACTGATCTACCTGGCAGGACCTTGTACCTTGCCTTTTTTTTACTGCCTGGAATGGTGCCCAGCTCAATCCATGCATTATCCTGGTCGCGTCTTATCAGCAATGACAGTGTATTAGTTAGCCTGGTTTCTTCTCTGGGATTGACAACTGCTCCCTTAACTGGTTTATCCGGTATTTTTGCCACCATATGGGTGTTGGCTATAAGTTATTATCCCATTGCTCTTTTGCTCATCACAGTGGGTTTTATCAATTGGGATTATCGAAACCACGAGGCGGCCCTTCTCCATGGCAGGCCGGTTCGGGCCCATGTAATGATTCAAGGTCGCTATTTTCTCCTGTATCTGCTTGCCGCAGGACTCCTGGTTTTTCTTTTAACTTTTTCTGATTTTGCCGTGGCGGATCTCTTTCAAACCAATGTGTATGCCACTGAGATATTTATTCAGCTGGCTGCCTACCAGAATACTCAGAAGGCCTTGGCTGTGTCTTTACCACCCTTAATTTTGGCTTTGGTGATGATGATCGCTTTGGTCCGATTGGTACGCCGTATTCCCCTTGCTGCCACCGATGGCCGTCGGAAAATGGCACCTACTTTATCATTGAACAAAATGAAATGGCTTATTTTTTCTCTGGTGATTGGGCTGGCATTTCTACTCGTGATTTTACCCACATCTCAGTTGATTTTTATGACCAAAGGTTTTGAGGTCATTCAACGTGCCTTTGTTGCTGTGTGGCAGGATCTATTAACAGGGGCAATTATCGCCATTCTGGTGACACTCTTCATGGTTGTCCTGGCCTTTTTTCTCGCCTATTGTTGCCATCGAAGGATCAGGCCTGCGGGACAGTGGGTGCATGTGATGAGCGTGGCTGCCTTTGCTCTGCCCAGTTCACTTTTGGGATTGGCCATGATTCTCTTTTGGAACCAGGCAGGATGGCGAGGATGGTGGTATAGTAGCGGGATGGTCTTGTTTTTAGCCTTTGCCGGGCGATGGTTCCCGCTCCTCTTCGAGATGGTCTCAGCCGGTTGGCGGCAGGTATCTCCGGCTCAGGAAGAAGCCGCCTTCGCCTGTAGCGGTTCATGGTGGCGCAGCATGTATCGAGTGTTATTATCGCAGATGAGACCGGGCTTGGTTGGGGCTTCTCTCTTGGGCTTTATTTTTTGTTTTAATGAATTGAATTTAGCCGTCTTGTTGGCACCGCCAGGAGTATCGACATTGCCATTACGCATTTTCTCCACGGTCCACTACGGTCCGGATAGTCTTCTGGCTGCCATGTGTCTTTTGCAGGTGGCATTTCTTTTACTGCCGACCATGGGCGCTTTGTGGTTTTTGAGAAGTATCTGGAAACGAAAAATGGAACCGAATCATGCTTAAGCTGCAATCCATTGATAAAGCGATCAATGGACAGACCATCCTGTCTGGTTGCAGTGCTGAAATCCAGACTGGCCTGGTCGCCGTTATCGGTCCCACGGGAGTGGGAAAGACCACCCTGCTCAGATTGATTGCCGGCCTGGATAAACCGGATAAAGGCGAAATTCGTTGGCATGATACGGTATTTGTTAATAGACAGACTTGGTTGCCTCCCTGGGACCGAAAGATCGGTATGGTTTTCCAGGATCTTGCCCTGTGGCCCCACATGACGGTGAAACAGCATCTTGATTTTGTGCTTGGTGGTATCAAGAGCTTAAAAGCCAGTGATAAGAAGGAACAAATTCAATCAATTATTAATAAGACAAGACTGGTTGGCATGGAGAAAAGGTTTCCCTCGCAACTTTCAGGTGGTCAACAACAACGGTTGGCCATTGCCCGGGCCGTTGTTGGGAAGCCTGAAATATTATTGCTGGATGAGGCCTTCAACCAACAAGATCAAGAAACCCGCCTAGAATGCTGGACTATTTTGCAGGAATTCCAGAAGGAATTGAACTTCCTTCTCCTGGCTGTCACCCACTCCCTGGCGGACTTTGTCAAAGACATGGATGCGGTCTTCCGCGTTGATTCGGGTGAATTGAAAAGACTTTCAAACGAAGAAATACAGGAAATGATCAATGCTTAGGTCAATTGCTCAAACTTCAATATTCATTGTTGGATTGTTCTTTTTTGCAACTATTAGTGTTGTGGCAGCGGAAAGTGATGAATCAGAATCCCATGTTTATACAACCTGGGAAGGTTCTGAACCGGACAAAGGCGCCTCTGCCTGGTTGATCAAGCGCTTCATTGATAGAGACGCCATATTCATTTTAAAACCCTCAGGTGAGAAATTGACTGAGGGAATCGCTTTTGATGTGCCTGAAGCAAAATTTCGCCGGACCCATAATTTGGCAGGCTATGAAACACTTCTATTGGCCTATAAGGTTGAAGATCCTATTGCCAAAAAGATCGGTCAAATCATCCATGACATTGAAATCAACGCTTGGCGGGCCAAAGTCTATCCAGAAACCATAATCATCGAGGAAGTTGTAAGGGAGATCCAGGAGAACTTCGGGGAAAAGACGGTGTCTTTTGATTGTTACCTGGATTTTTTCGATATGGTCTATGAGCGTTTACAGGACACGCAATTGAATCTGGAAGGAATGGGCGTCCCGGATTCTTGTAAAATTTCAGAACGGTGAAAGTTGGTACTGATATTCAGTTCATGCACCTTATTTAATCTCAATAATCTTCATCCGCCTCTTCTTTTTTCACAGCCCTATTTATGATGTCACCTGCCAAGTTTGAAGCTTTCTGCAATGCAGAGTCGCGCAGGTGGGCATATCGTTGCGTAACTTGTGGACTCTTGTGTGTCATTAGTTTTTGCAAGGTATAAAGATCCACCTTACCACTACTGGCCAACATGCTAGCGTATACATGCCGGCAACCATGAAGAGGGCGGAAATCAGAGGGAAGACCTGCCTTTTTACGTATTTCTTGCAATGGTTTTTTTATATCTGTCCTCATACGTCCACCACGACCAGGAAATACAAACTTGCTTGCCCGGATCATACTTGTAAAGATTTTCTCGGCAAGAGGATTCAGAGGAACTTCCTGATCTTTCCCGCCTTTTGGGTCTCTTAGCCGGATGAATTTTCGCTCAAAATTAATATCAGTCCATTTTAAGCGGAACATTTCTCCACGACGCATTCCGGTGCAAAGGGCAAGTTTCATCATTTTTGCCGCCATGATATATCCGTTACTTTTAATCTCTTTGTCAATTGTATTCAGAAGTTTCTTCATTTGTTGAACAGTGAGGTCTTCAGTTTTTAAATTCTCCACTCTCGGCATTTCAATTGTGAAATTAGTTCCATGGCAGAGATTTTTTTTAACTCCGAAATTAATAATCCGGCGTAGAAGTTCCAATACATTTTTTACCGTAGCAGGCGATCGCTTTATCAGTAGGTTAAGACGAAAGGTATCAACTTCCTTTGGTGTGAGTTCTTCCGGAGCTGATTTTCCAAAAATAGGATCAACATAGTTGTCGAAACGGTTTTGATCCGTCGTGAGTCCTTTTAAGCGAGGTTTGTTTATTTTATACTCGGCCCAAAGTTTGGAAATAGTCCATTTGTTTTGCTCGGCAAATCGCCTAGCGGCATCTACCTTTCGTTTATCACTGTTGGGTAGTGATTTTCCTTCAATCTTTTGGGCGCGTAAAGTCGCAGCGCGGGCAGGTGTCATATCATGCTGGAATTGTCTTCCGGCTTTTTCTTCGATTTCTCGATTTTTTTTGCGGTACCTGATGTAATAGATTTTCTCATCTTTATTGTTCGTCTTTGATTTTCCGACAATAAAATAAACTCCTGGATAGGCTGTTTTTATTCGTTTCATTGTAGCCAAAGTATAACCTCGTTGGAGTTATTTGCACATGCTATTCCCCGTGTTATTCCCCGCACAATATTAATATATTATAGTAATGTTGGGTAGGTCAAGGTAAAGTTGGTGTGAAATTTCCGTGTTATATTAACATGTTAGTACGATGAGGTAAAATGGGGTAAGTGCTGGTATTCGGGCTCATAACCCGAAGGTCGGAGGTTCAAATCCTCTCCCCGCTACCATAAATAAAACAAGGGACTTGGAAGAAATTCCAAGTCCCTTTTTTTTTACCTGGTCCTGAACATCAGTGAGAAATTGACGAAGAATTCGGATTCATCGGATTCATAATCGGC
>CAYUCH010000155.1:0-9033 GCA_964443295.1 uncultured Desulfobulbia bacterium
TGGGTGGCCGGCTTCGCGTGGAATAGGTGGCCGAGATCAGTGGAATACGCAGCGGATCAGTGCCAGACCATAATGAATTGTTCTAGGAGCCTTTTCATTATTTTGCATGTGGCTTTTAAGGCGTTCACAATCAAAGGTCGAAATGTCTATTAATCGTTTGTGTCCCATAATAGGCTCTATCCATTTTTTAAAGAGTCCTTTTTCTCTTTTAATTGACGCTTTGGAGACGTTATCTGGATGGGTGAGGTAATTTTTATTGAAAAATTCGGACAATGTTAAAGTTTCTTGTTCTAGCCTGAGCCGGTCCT
Organism: uncultured Desulfobulbia bacterium; assembly: GCA_964443295.1. Taxonomy (GTDB): domain Bacteria; phylum Desulfobacterota; class Desulfobulbia; order Desulfobulbales; family CG2-30-60-27; genus CAYUCH01. The sequence continues at coordinate 309 of CAYUCH010000155.1, forward strand.
CTCTGGCAGCAGTTCTCTTCTCAGCCAGGGTAACAGGGCCTGAACTGCCTATCCTGATAGCCTCTTTTATTTCTAAGAGTCTCGTAGCTGCTTTTTCGGCTGTCCATCCGTTTGAAGCCCACCCTAATGCTTCTTCTTTTGCTCGGCCATGGAGACGATAACGAATAAAATAGTAACGGTCTTTTTTGACGCCATGCTTTCTAGTTGTATGTTCTCTGAATCTGACCCCTGGGTACTGTGTTGGTTGTTTTTTTGTTGCCATGTTTTAGTCCCTGCTCTGGTAAATTTGCCCCACTCCTGCCCCACATTTTTAGCTGAAACTAGGTGGAATAAGGTGAAGAATTCTTAAGTTGAATTCTACGCATGAATATAATAAAGTCAATAAAAACAAATAGTTGGTGAAGATAAATGAAGAAATGGGGAGGTAGGTGAAACTTGTAAATTCTTGCCTTAAAATCCCTCGCCCGAATGGGTGTGCGAGTTCGATTCTCGCCCCGGGCACCACTAGTTTTAAATAGGATTGGGATGATTTTTCTTCAAGAAATCAATCCAATCCTTTTTTTTTGTCAAAATCAGTGAAACGGTCATGACGAAACGAACGTTTCACAAAATCAAGATGGAATATGGGTAATGTGAAAAAAGGTATAGATGGTGGGGGAAAATTTCAATTCAATAAGAAAACATCATTTTTTTTAATAAAATAAGGTAAAATAAAGAATGGTTTTATTTTGCTAATCCTCATTTCATTCAAAGAGATGAAAGCGAATTCTTTCAATGTGCAGGAGAAATTGCATGCAATCAATATCTCGCGGAATACGGAATTATATTTTTTTCTGTATGGTAATGTTTATTTGTCTTGTCTCTAATGGTTTTGCCACTACCGTACTCACAGTTTCATTCACTGATTTGGTCCAACAGTCAGAGTTCGTTTTTGAAGGAACTGTTCAAAATAGTGAGGCTAGAGAGAACAGTAATGGACGCATTCATACCTACATTACCTTTGAGATAAATGAAATCATCAAAGGTGATTACCATGGAGAGACTATTACGTTACGGTTTCTTGGTGGTACTATTGGTGATGTGAGTATGAATGTGAGTGAAATGGTTTTTCCAAAAGTAGATGAACATGGCATTTATTTTGTCGAAACTTTAGAGAGGGTGCAAGGTCATCCGTTTTATGGTTGGAGTCAAGGTCATTTCATTGTCGAGCAGGATGAAACAGGTACCCTGAAAGTTATGACTAATGAGAGAAAGCCTATCACTGGTGTTATGAATCAGCAAATGAGTCAAACTTCGGAAGCGGGAAGTGAGAAAAGGGCAATTTTCAGTAGAGGGTTCCCTCAAGGACTCGTTGTATCAAATGATCAAGCATGTGAAGATGGATTGACTTTGAGTGAGTTTAAGAAGGCATTGCAAGAGAGAATGGAATGATTGACTCTATGATTTTCAATAGAAAAAGTATGGGCAGAAAGAGCAGAACACTTTTTGTAATTTGTTTTTTACTTATGGTCGGCATAGTAAGTGCCTCTTCTGCCGTGGCCTATGAGTTGCTCGGACCAAGTTGGCCAAGTCCCACTACAACGTTTTATGTTGATATTCCGGGTCCCGGTAATATTTGGAATGATTCCTTTGAAAACGCCATGTTCAATTGGGGCGTAGGCACGGTGTTTAACTATGTAGTTTCAAGTTCGTATGAGGACCCCTGTGATGGCCCAGGTAATAATCGAAATGGTGTCGGTTTCGAAATCACCAACTGTGATGATGCATGGGGAGCCAATACTCTTGCTGTGGCAAGTTCATGGAGTATAGGAGACACTTTTACTCATAGTGATATTATTTTTAATAATACATTATCCTGGTCGGTATATTACGAGCCCTGGGAATCTGGAGAGTATGACGGGATTGGTGATTTTCAGCGAGTTGCGCTCCATGAGTTGGGGCACACACTTGGCTTGGGGCACGAAGATGATGGGCCTGCTAGCATCATGACTTCCTATGTTGGTGATTTAACGGAAACACAAGCTGACGATATTGCTGGAGTGGCAGCTATTTACGGTCCTCCTGCCTCATCGGACACTGATGGAGACGGGATTGCCGATGACCTGGATGATTGTCCCAATGATGCGGATAATGATATTGATAGTGATTCAGTCTGCGGTGATGTAGATAATTGTCCCACTGCTTCAAATAACGATCAAAATGATGCCGATAATGATGGGGCCGGAGATGTATGCGATACATGCCCTAATGATGCTGATGATGATGGTGATGAGGACGGTTTATGTGGTGATGTAGACAACTGTGAATTTGTGTCAAATGTTGACCAACTTGATGATGATGATGACGGAGTTGGAGATGTTTGTGATGCCTGCCTGGATGACCCGGATAATGATAAGGATGGTGATGGCCTCTGTGCTAAAGAAGATCCCTGTCCCAATGATGCTGAGGATGATATAGATGGAGATGGTATCTGCGGCGATATAGATTCGTGTCCCAATGATGCAGAGAACGATACTGATGATGATGGTATTTGTGGTGGTGAAGATACGTGTCCCAATGACGCAGATAATGATATAGATGGAGACGGCATTTGTGGAGATGTGGACAGTTGTCCTGGTGATTCTCAAAATGACATAGATGGTGATGGTATTTGCGGAGACTTGGATAATTGCCCAGAGGTATCAAATCCAGGTCAGGAAGACTCAGATGGAGATTGGCGCGGAGATGTTTGTGATTCTACAGAAACACCGAGTGGTTGGATCACTATAGATGGCAATGTAAATTTTGGAGATGTGCCGGCTTGTGCGTTGGTCCTTGCCAATGGAAAAAAGATGTTTTCTTGTTCCGGTGACGGCAGCTACGACTTGACCGTTCCCCTTGATGGAAATGGGGAAATAACTCTTTTCTCCTTCGTGTCAGGGCTTGCGCCATTTAAGCAAGTTCTAACTCCAAATCAAACTGTGAACTATGATATAAGCATGACGGTGGATCAAGGTAGTCCCGTATTCGTTGTAACCAGAAATTTGTTTAGCACCAATAAAGACGGTTGGGTCAAAATGTCCGGTACCATTGAATATGAAGGCGAACCTGTCTGTGCTTTAGTACTTGCAAATGGCCAGCACATGTTTTCATGTGGAGATAATAACGGCCTGATCGATATGGAAGTTCCTTACGATGCAAATGGACAAGTAACTCTCTTTGTATTTGCTTCAGGGTTTCAGCCATTCAAAGAAGTTCTCTAGTTATTAGTTGTTTCAATTTGTTTTTTTATAAGCGGACACCGCCAAGCGGCGGTGTTCGTTTTTTTGTTATAGGCCTTGATATCAAAAAATATTGCGGCGACTTTGGCTATGGATGATGTAAAAGTTGAAAATGTAAGTAATACGGATGGATACGATAAGGTGAATAAAAAGGGTCATAAAAGAGAAGGTCGTGGTTTTTATTATACTCAGGCCAGAGATAGATTTCACTGCTTTCAATCTCTAAGCAGGGAATGATGCACTTTCCGGATTCATTTTTCCGAGTGTCTATAATCTGTCCCGCAACCGTGATTCTTTTATCTTTTTGATAGACTTCAGGATCTAAATATTCATGGTGTACAACAATAATTCTTCCTTCCGTTTTTTGCTTGATTGAGGGGCTTTGTCCCATGGACAAGGGAGTTTGTAACACCAAAAGTAACGTTTCACGCTCTTTACTTTCAACTTCAAGGATATATCCACCAAGAATTACCATCTCCCCTTTGTATTGCTGAATATTCTCGGTCAATTCTTTGAAAGGGATCGGCGGTAGAGCATTTTCGCGAATATCTCTTGAGATTACTGAACAAGATATACAAAAGAACAAGATAACCATTGTTGATGAGATTGTGAAAATTCTTGCATTGGTCTTCATGGTTTTTTGTCCAGTTAGAAGGCTGATATGGAACCGTACGATTTCATGACTAAATTATATTTATTTTAAATGTACTGGAATATATACAATATATCAGTTCTATATTCCTTATTAGTTTCCATTGAGTAGAAGCACTTGTTTTCTATATACTGTAGTGAGAAGGTTGTTCTAATCCAGCCTGTTGGGAGTAGATAATAAGGAGATAAATATGAAGATAAATCATCTGGTTATAGCCTTGGCTCTTGTTTGTTTTGCTGCTTTGGGGTGGGGATTGATTCAAGACAGAAACTCTCGTGAATTGCAAAATGAGTTGGCTGCCACAAATGAAAAGATAGTAGCCGTGCAAAAAGCTGGAGAAGAATATCGCCTGAGTGAAATGGGAGTAAATAAAGAAATTGCAGTGTTGAAACAGGAAGCAAAGGTATATGGTGCTGCCATTGAGGCATTGGAAGAGACAATCAAAAGCCAGCATCATGATCTTGAAGCCATGGAGAATTTAAAGGATACGGTCAAACGTCAGAACCATGAATTGGAAGCCATGGAGAACCTCAAGGAGACCGTCAATCGTCAACACCATGAATTGGAAGCAATGGAAAACCTGAAGGATACGGTCAAACGTCAACACCATGAATTGCAGGCCATGGAACACTTGAAGGATACAGTCCGTCGTCAACACCACGATCTTGAGTCCTTGGAGCACCTAAAAGAAACTGTGATCGTCATGCATCACGACCTTGAAGCCATGGAACATTTAAAGGAAACCGTAATCACCATGCACAAAGAACTGGAGGATATGGAAAAAGTTAAGGATGTTTTGAAAGATCTCGTTGAGAGTTTTGAACAAGTAAAAAAGGAATGAAATTGGGTTCCATCCTGTATCACCCCGGTGCCCTTGCTCCATAGACATTGTCACTGGGCTGTAGCTCTCTTTTTTCTTTAGATACGATTACATTACTTTTGTGCATTCCTTTCCCACGATTCAAGGCAATGAGCGCTTCTAGGGTGTTCCAAGCAATTTTTCCATCTTCGGCCATGAGGGTGAGTTTTTCTAAAGCCTCACGGTTTTTAAAGGGCAGTGGGCGAAAAGGGCGGTTGGAAATGAGTGCGTCATACATTGAACTCAAGGCAACGATTTCGACAGATTGATCCTTTTGTTTAATTCCTGCCGGATATCCGGTCCCATCCAACAGCTCATGATGTTCCAGGGCTATTCTAGCTGAACGGCATTTCCTCTTCCGAAAATAATAACAGAGCAAAACATAACCGGCCTGGGCATGGTGTTTGACAATGTCATTTTCCCGTTCTGTCAGGGGAGTTTCCTTATTGAGAATATCGTATGGCACATTATAGAAACCGATGTCATGCACCGGACCGGCCAGGGGGTCTTTTACCTTGGCATTGAGAATTTTGGCGAGAAGAGTGGAGAGGACATAGACCACCAGGCAATGACGATACGTATATATATGGTTCTCCTTGAAATAATCGAGGATTTTTATGAGCGGTATGGGGAGGCGAAATTTCTCCAACATTGAAAGAACGTATGTCTTGTTGGCCTGTTCGGAAAAAATAACATGATATGGCGGAATGGAAAGGAAGCGGCGCAGGTCTTTGGCAACCGTACTATGCATGGTTATGCACTGCATCCGCAAGTTTGCCGGTTTTGCACTTGCAATGAGGTCATCCAATGTTTGATCATCCAGTGCAGATCCCTGGGGCAGGAGTTCATGGCCTTCCAGGTCTGTTACTGAATAAAGAAGGGGCGGTTTGGACATGATGCCTCATTGAGAAGAGATTTGTAGTTATCCACCTTCCAACATGAGAGTTAACCGGCCCAAAACCAACGCGGTGTAATCATAAAGTACAGAATCACATGATGTGCCACGTTGTTACGGCATGGTAAAGGGACCGGTTGAACGCCTGGCTGACTGTGATGTATATATATAGACTACAACTCAAACAGAATTTATTGCCATTTTAAAGTTGTTTTTTTTCCTTTTTTTTAAACATGATCGCAATTATTTCGTAGATGTTTTCTGAGCTTGCGCAATTAATTCGGCCAGAGAGAGCATTTTGGGTTTCACAGACTGTTCAAACGCCTGTTGCCATTCTTCTGGTGAAAGTTCTGCGCGAAAGAAATCTTCAGCCTGAAAATAGGGACTCCAGCAACCAATTGCCTTGGCACATGGGATACCCTGATTTTCAGTCTGGCAATAGGAAAATGTGATTTGATGTCCGAGCTTGGGGCAGCGGATTTGAAAGTCTGTATCCGGTGGACTGGTTTTTTCTGACATGGTCTTGTTCCAATTATCCTAGTAAAAAAAGAAGTAAACCTCTTAGGATGGCCCAGGAGAGAATAACTGCTGTTGCAGCAATACAAACCATACCAAGCAGTTTGTGCATTGAAGTTTCCCGAGTGCGTTCCTGGTATCCAAGTAAATAACCCAAGATAACTCCGGCTGCCATGCCTCCGCCATGAGCCCAGTTATTAATGCCAGGCACCAAAAATCCAAAAACAATTATTGATATGGCCCATCCGCCAATTTGGCTATATATAGCGTTACCATAGGTTCCACCACGGCTTTTGCCAAAGTAGAGAATTGCGCCTATAAGGCTGCACACAGAAGCAGATGCGCCAATTGTTATAGGGACTCCTTCTATTACGGATAGATAGAAACCAGCGACACCGCCAATGGTGTAAATAATGAACATTCTGGAGCCACCATATTCTTGAAAAACCAAGGGACCTAATTGATATAGAGCTATCATGTTAAATAGAATATGGAGAAGACTGCCATGTAGGTAATTTGCTGAGATCAAGGTCCACCAGCTGTTTTGGTGCGAAAAAATGAGGGAGCTTGTGGCACCGAGTACTTCAAGGCTCCATCTGGATGGAGAAAGAAAATTGAGAGGATTACCTGTTATTGCCAAGCTGCGAGGATTGAGCAACAGGGAAAGAATAAACATACCGGCACAGGTATACATAATGAGTTTGATTAACTGGTCCGGATCAGAAAGGATCTCCATGAATTGGTTGTTCCGCAACCATGAGCCGGGGCTTCGTGTACCACAATGCGGGCACGTGGTCTCATCTCTGCTGATGAGTTTTCGGCAGGAAGGGCAAAGCATGGATTTTCTTATATGATGGATTGTCATGATTATTTCTATGTCAAGGTGTCACTTGGGTGTGTAGGTAAAGAAAAAGTATACCAGAAGCAGGCACTATATCATACCACCAGGCCAGGTGGGTAAAATTGTTACTTTTATTGAGGGATTTGGGTTGAAGAAAACCACAGAGTAGTAATGGGGTAGAAATTTTTTTCAACTTGATTCCTTACCAGATCTTACTGTAAATTGAATGTCCCGAATGAAGGGTATTTTGGGGTTTTTCTGGTTTTCAAACAAGAAAGACTGGTTGAGTTGAAATGTGTAAACCGGAAAACTGAAGAGGTTTTGTTGTGCGTCACTATGTTCTGCTGTTGATTTCTTTTCTTTTAATTTTTTCCCATTTTCAAACGGAATCTTTTGCCCGTGACATGGATGGTTGTTTGACATGTCACCAGTATCAGGGACTTGTGCGTCCCGGTATGAATAACGGCCAGAAAATTCTCCATATTGATGAAGAAAAATATGTCCAATCCCCCCATGGCAAACTTTCTTGCCGACAATGCCACACGAACTTAAATAAAATTCCCCATACCGGGGAAACAAGGGTGGAGTGTAATACCCAGTGTCATACATCCCCAAAAGATAAAATAATGTTGAAAACGTACGACTACAGTTCCCTGCATAAAAAAGAGCAGGCCTATATAGACAAGTTGCACGACCCTACATCCTGCCGGATATGCCATCCTCTCTATCCCCATGGAAAGAGTAAGCTGGTAAGGGCCTTGCTCAATATGCACACCGGATTCATGTATTGCGAGGCATGCCATATTAAGCGGGATATGTTTGGGCCGTTGACTTATGACTGGGCCAGTTCCGACTTTGCTATCTTTGTGGGACAGCCCTATGGCACCCGGTATAATCCCCAGGCAATTGACGCCAAAGAACTGGAACATAATCTGGCACGTATTACGGTATTAAATACTGTCATGGGAGAAAAAAGGTCCCGGATTAATATTTGGGATACCCATATGGCCAGGGAATATCTGGAGAAAGAGTCATCAATGAGCCCGGTAGAAAAGAAGGAACAGATGGCGTTTTTTCACCGGGATATTGCCAGGAATGATCTCAGCGTGGCCTGTGATGAATGCCATTCTGATAAGAGTATTTTAGATTTCCAGCAACTTGGTTTTACAGACAAAAAAACGAGGGAATTGATTAATATCAACTTGAAAGGACTCGTGAGTAAATACGAGACTTTTCATCTTCCGCAGATTTTTCCGCGATAATTAATAGCAGAGAAATAGAGTACTAGAAAAAAAGGGAACATTTGGTTGTTAATTACCAAGTGTTCCCTTTTCTCGTTATTATATTTTTACTTAGAGAGTATGTCTTATTGCTGCACCCATTGATTCGATCCTTCATCCCAGACAAGGGTTATGGGTGGACTCTGTGGAAGGGTGAAGTCAGCCTGTGTGTCCATTTCAACCAGCCATGAACCACCATTGTCTATTACATAATGACGGAGTCCGACTACATTTCCAGTACGTGAGTATGTATAGGAATATTGCTCCCCAGATGGAGTGTCGGTTAAGGCAAGAGGCTCAAGAATATTACCAGAACTACTGTAATCTCCCCATTGGATACGAATCTGACCATCACCACTATGACCACATGTAGAGCTGGTCGGGAAAATTCGGACAGGTCGTTAAGTGAAAATGTTGTTCCA
>CAYUCH010000156.1:0-8872 GCA_964443295.1 uncultured Desulfobulbia bacterium
AAAGACTCCTGTCTTGCACTTTTTAAAACAATGCAAAACGGTAATAAACCGGATCAACTTCTAACCATGTTCACCGAAGGTGGAGAGAGGACGAAATCCCATGGTCTTCACCGCACCATTGTAGAAGCACAGGCCGAGGCATTATCACTACCTCTCTTCACCTGTAACACTTCATGGGATGCATACGAAAACATCTTCCTGGATGCTTTAAGGAGCTTTAAAAATGACGGCGTATCCATGGGTGTCTTCGGTGATATCGATTTAGAGCCCCATCGAGAATGGGTTGAAAGAGTGTGCGGCCTTGAAGGCATCCACGCTTCTTTACCCCTGTGGAAAAGAGCTCGGAAGGAATTACTGACTGAGTTTCTTGATGCTGGCTTTTCCGCAATTATCATCGCTGTTAAAGATGAATTACTGGATACGAGTTTCTTGGGAAGAACTCTCAATGAAGAAACCATTACTGATTTAGAAAATTCTGGCGTTGATGCTTGCGGTGAAGAGGGTGAATATCATACGGTGGTGATAGATGGTCCAATTTTTTCACAATCTATTAATGTAGCTCCTGGTGAGATTGTTTCCCAACAGGGATACTCATTCCTCGACATTAAACTAACCCTGGAAGGTCAAGCATGATGGACATTTTCAACAACGGCGGCCCGGTAATGTACCCATTGCTGCTCTGCTCAATATTGGTCCTTTTTGTAATTATTGAGCGACTCATTTTCTGGTCGGGAATAGATCTCAACCGTGACAAAAAATTGTTGAATGAGGTTATGGAGCTCTGTCAGAAAGGAGACTGGCAAGCTGTTCGTGACCAAGTATCCGGCTCAAGAGATTATGTGGTACGAATCCTCATCGCCGGTATTGTTCATCGTGAATTTTCCATGGGGAAAGCCATGGAATCTGCCGCCGCCGATCAAATCAAGAAGATGCAGAAATTCATGGGCGTGCTGGATACCATGATTACGGTGGCGCCTCTTCTCGGTATTTTCGGTACTGTTATTGGTATTATTCATTCATTTGAGATGCTGGGAGCTGCGGGAATTGCCGACCCCAAGGCTGTCACCGCCGGCATTGCCCAGGCCCTGATCACAACAGCCACTGGATTGGGAATTGCCATCCTTTCAGTATTCCCCTTCAATTATCTTAATTCCAGGGTTGAGAAAGCAGCCCACACCATTGAACGATATGCGACCAGTTTGGAAATTGTCTATGAGAAACTTGAGGACAAAAGGCTGAAAGTACAGAGATGAAAATCAATCTGGATTCCATACGGAAAAGCCCCAGAATTGAGATGCTGCCGCTCATCGACATCGTCTTTCTGCTTCTTGTTGTCTTTATCTATGCCATGCTCTCCATGGCCGTACACCGTGGTATGGATGTGGATCTTCCCATTGCCGGCAGTGCTGAAATTGACAGGGACAACCACCTCTCCGTAACCTTGCAAGCAGCTGAGCCAGGCCAACCCGCATCTCTTTTTATTGGAAAAGAACAATACAGCATACAAAACTTCGCAGATGAATTGCTTAGCAGAGCTGATGGCAACTTGGACAAAGAAATTCTCATATTTGCCGACAAAACTGTATCCTATGAGGAGGTATTTAAAGTATTAGATGCCATGAGGACTATTGGCCTGCACCAGGTTTCTCTTCAATCAGGGATTCCCGAAGAATAATTGTAAAGGACGAAGCTATGGTGCTGTATCCACATACGTCCATTAGAATTATTCAATCGCATAGATTGGTTATTGCACTAATCCTCTCCTTGGCTGTCCATGGTTTTCTGGTTATGGGGCATTGGGAGGAGTCTCTCTTCCCTCCTCTGAATAGAGGAACGGAGAAAAAGCAGATCACCCTTCGTTTACGATCACTACCACCTACACCTCCTGCTGAAATTCAACCTGAAGCAAAAATAACAGAACCTCCCAAGATAGAAAAAATGATCCAGGAGGCAGTGATCCAACCAAAGCAGAAAATAGAACCACGGGGTTTAAAAAAAGAGCCGGTTCCGCCACCACCAATTGAGAAGGGAGTCCAGGTTGAGAAGCCCAAGGAAATTCAAGAGAAAACCATTCAGGAAGTAAATGAAATACCCACTGAAATAATAGAGGAGTCCAAGGCGACTGAAATCATCAGACAAGAGATTTCAGAAACGCCCTCCATCCCAATTATTCAGCGTCCCAAACCACTATCCAGGAAAGACTGGAAAACTCCCTATCCACCACGGGCGAAAAAAAGAGGCTTGCAGGGCACAGTGGAACTTAATGTGTTAATTAATACTGCTGGCAATGTGGCAGACATACGCATTATTACCAGCAGTGGACATAACATTCTTGATAAAGCAGCCATAAAATCGGTTCTCAGGAAAAAGTTCATTCCTGGAAAAAGAGCTATGGTTCCGGTTGAGATGTGGGATCAAGTGGCTATAAAATTCGAGTTGTAGTAGCTGCACCCCCCTGTGGTTGCCCATTGGGTGGTGCTTGCACAATATGATAGAAGCAGCAAAAAATCTACAAAGGGTAATCACAACGATTACCCCTACGGTTCAATTAAAAGAGAATACATGCGACACCTTCTTCAATTAATAATAGTCTCTCTGCTTATCACCAGCCCCTCATTTATTGGGGCAATGGAACTTATCGACCAGGTGGGAAATACAGTCACGATTCCAGAAAAACCTAAAAGAGTGGTTTGCCTTTCACCATCTTTAACGGAAATCGTCTATGCCCTTGGTCGGGAAGACATCCTGGTGGGTGCTACCCGTTTCAGTGATTATCCTGAAGCTGCTAAAAAATTACCCCGTGTTGGAACGTATGTGCGGCCCGACCTGGAAAAAATAGTTGCCCTGGCACCGGACCTCTGCCTTGCCACCCGTGACGGGAATCCCCTTGTCGCGGTTCAAAAAATCCAGGCCCTGGGTATCCCGGTTTTTGCTTTGGACCCACGCAATCTTGAACAGGTTATGGAGTCTGTTTCTCTAATCGGCAATGCACTCAATGCCCAAAAAAAAGCAGAGATTTTAGTGAAAGATATGCAAAGAAGAAAAAAACAAATTACCAATAGAATCAAGACGACCACGACCAACCCAACGGTATTCTTTCAAATCGATGCCTCTCCCATGGTCTCTGCAGGCTCCAACACTTTTATAGATGAGCTCATTCATCTTGCAGGCGGTATAAATTTGACCGCTGGACCACGACAATATCCACGCTTTAGCTGGGAAGAAATCCTTCATTTAAAACCAGAAATTGTAGCAATTACTTCAATGGCAGGTGGGCAGAGTCCAGAAGAATTAAAAAATGACTGGCAACGATGGCCGACAATCCCGGCAGTGAAAAATAATCGGGTAGCAGTAGTAGAAGCCAGCCTTTTTGACCGCCCTACCCCACGCCTCATAGAAGGTTTGGAAAAGCTGGCCACCATAATTCATCCGGAGCTTTTTTCCCATGACTAATAGGCCTGCTCCAATCTTAGCTAAGGTCATACTGATCTCTCTGGCCTTAATTTTCCTCCTTCTCGCATGTGCCCTTTTTGGGCTCTCGACAGGATCGACTGGATTTAATTTCGCCGAAACCCTCGCTCTACTCACTGGCAGTGAAAACTCGAATCCCATTGCTGCCACCATTCTCTGGGAAATTCGCCTTCCCCGCATTATTCTTTCAGCAGCAGCCGGGGCCAGTCTGGCTCTGGGCGGTCTGGTTTTTCAGGCCATCCTTCGAAATCCACTCGCCGAACCATATATTCTTGGCATATCTGGGGGCTCTGCCATCGGTGCTATACTTGGTATGCTTGCGGGCTTATCTGTTTTTCCCGGAGTCCCTCTTATGGCTTTTGTCGGCAGTATGCTCACCCTTTGCCTTATTGTTGCTCCCACCACTCGTCAAACCTTGGTGAACAGCAATAGTCTTCTCCTTGGAGGAGTGATGGTTAATGCCTTCTGCGGTGCGGTTATCATGCTCCTCATTTCCATTACCCGCGCCAGTAAAGTACATAATATATTGTTTTGGCTTATGGGTGATCTTTCCAGACTTACCCCGGAAGGCATGAATATACTGCTGGCTATTTTGCCTTGTATTCTCATCCTATTTATTCTTGCCCGCCCCATGAACCTCCTGCTTTTGGGAAATGAGGCTGCCACCTCACTTGGCCTGAATGTGAAACGTGTTATTCTGGCACTTTTGATCGCAACAACACTCATGGTGAGTATCATTGTTTGTCAAGCCGGCCTCATTGGTTTTGTCGGCCTTGTGGTGCCCCATATTTTCCGACTTATTATTGGTCCGGATCACCGCCTGCTTGTGCCGGCCTGTGCTTTGGGTGGTGGATCTTTTCTCATCGCCTGTGACCTTCTGGCTCGAACTATCCCGGCTGAAGGTGAAATGCCCGTCGGAATAGTCACTGCCCTCATTGGAGCACCACTTTTCCTGATTTTACTATGGAGGTCAGGTAAATGAAGGCTATTACTGCCGACAAACTCTCTTTTAGTTTTGGTAAACAACAGGTCCTGAAAGACATTTCACTGGAAGTCGAAACCGGTGAGTTTTTTATAATTATCGGACCAAATGGCACCGGCAAGACAACTCTGCTCAAAACTATTGCCGGACTCCTTAAACCCTCCGCTGGTATCATTAAAATTCATGGCCATGCGCTTGAAAAAATGAAAAGGCGGGAGGTGGCGAAAATTCTAGCCATGGTTCCTCAACAAACTGCCTTGGATTTTCCTTTCACTGTGACAGAAACTGTGCTCATGGGCCGTTCTCCTTTTATAGGCACCACATCCATTGAAGGAGAACACGACCACACAATTGCTAACCAGTCCATGAAATTTACAGAGGTCGAGCATTTAGCCAATCGACCGCTTACCCAACTTTCCGGCGGCGAGCGTCAACGTGCAATTATCGCCCGCGCTATTTGTCAGCAACCTCGAATAATTTTGCTTGATGAACCAACTGCCTCCTTGGATCCTTCTCACCAAATTCGGATTATGGATCTCATGGAAAAACTACGCCACGAACACAATATAACGATTATGATGGTCTCCCATGATCTCAATCTGGCCGCACTCTTTGCCCATCGACTTTTACTTTTGGGCAAGAATGGCATCGAATCAATTGGCTCACCTGAAAAGGTTCTTGAAAAAGAGAGCTTGGAGAAAGTCTACGGTTGTGAATTTACCATGGAAAAATCATCTGCTGATCTGCCAATGAGAGTTTTTCCAGTTTCAAATATGAAACCTATGATTTAAGCAGTTAATTCTGCTATTTATTGTCTCATCTTCATTGACAATTGCCCCATCTCGGAGTACCAATATCATTATTAACTTTGTTTCATTTGGCCCATGATGAAGAGAGAACATCACATGAAAACTCTATGCTCATTATGCAAAAGAATATGATCCATATTCTCTCTTATCTCCCTCCAATTCCGAAACCGTTAATCCGGTTATCACTGCTTTTTTTATTCTTTTTTATTTCACCAATCCATTTTGCATTTGCCGAAGGGCAGGCGAAAGATGAATTCCAGGCCCAGTGGTTTATTGACATACATTCTAAACTTAATTCCGTTCTGCCTGATTGGCTCTTTTATTCGTTACTGCCAAGTTTTATCATTCTACTCATGCTGATTGCTGTGAGTCTCTTTCTTAAATCCCAGATAAGAAAAAATACAGCGCTCCTGCAAGAAGCCAATGAAGAATTGCGTACCGAAATAGAAGATCGCATAAAAGTTCAGGAAGATCTCGCCCGCTCCGAGGCCAAATCACGTCAAATCGTCGACTATGCAACAGATGCTATTTTCTTTTTACAAGATGGTTTAATTGCCTTTTTCAATCACAGTGCCACTGAACTCTTCGGTTGTCTGGATAATGATTTACTTCAGAGAGACTTTGCCGATCTCATCCATTCAGACGATCGTGAAAAAGTTATTGACTGGCTTGTTGATGTTAATGAAGGTTATGGTACTGAAGAGTCCGTACAATTTCGCCTCTACTGTAAGCAAGACACCAAAACTTGGGTTAATCTCCATGCTGTACCCACCACTTATGAAAATATGCCTGCACTTCTCTGTTACATGCGTGACATTAGTCGTGAGCTTTATTTTGAACAACAGCATTTACAAGCTCAGAGGATGGAGGCCATTGGCATTTTGGCCGGAGGTGTAGCACATGATTTCAATAATCTGCTCACCGGCATACAAGGCCATGCCACCCTGCTCCTGATGGAAATTAATGAAGACCATCCTCATTTTCATGACCTGTCTGCCATTGAAAACCTTGTCAAAAATGCCAGCAGCCTTACCAAGCAGCTGTTAAGTTTTTCCCGTGGCACTGAACATAGCTTGACCCCTGTTGACATTAATCTCCTGCTTGACGAAACCCTCTCCATGTTCAGCCGCACGAGAAAAGAAATTCGTGTAACCAGGAATTTTGATGCCGGCTTAATGGATATCCTCGCAGACAAAGGTCAGGTCAGCCAAGTCTTTTTGAACCTGTTCATCAATGCCTCCCAGGCCATGCCCGAGGGAGGAAATCTCACTGTTGAGGCAAAAACCATCCGACTGCATGAAGAATTTGTCCGCCATCATGGAGTTCAAGCAGGTAAATTCGTTAAAGTGGATATTACCGATACCGGCATCGGTATGGACGAAAATACTCGTCAGAGAATTTTTGATCCCTTCTTCACCACAAAAAAAGAAAAAGGCGGTACTGGGATTGGACTGGCATCATCGTATGGAATCATTAAAAACCATGGTGGGATTGTTACAGTTGAAAGTCAAATCGATTATGGCAGCAAATTTTCAATATTCCTGCCTGCCACTGAAAAATCAGGCGATTCCGGCGATTCCAATCTTGAAGAGATTATTAAAGGTGAAGGCACCATCCTGGTGGTAGATGATGAGGAAAGTGTTTTAGAAACCAGCCAAATTCTACTCCAAATGGTGGGTTATGAGGTGCTCACTGCCAAGACAGGCATGGAAGCTCTGGCTATTTATAAAGTAAAAAAACCAGATATTGACTTGGTACTCCTTGATATCATTATGCCTGGTATGGATGGTGCTGAGGTTTTCCAGGCCTTAAAAGAAATTAATCCTGATGTGAAGGTGCTTCTCGCCTCGGGGTACAATATCAAATCCCAGGCAAACAAGCTTTTAGAAATGGGATGCCATAGTTTCATACAAAAACCATTTGCCTTAGAAAAACTGACTGCTGAAATTAATCACATATTAACTGATTCGAAATAAATAACGGGTTCAAACCTATAATTATTAACGGGAAATTAATAACCAGCCGATAAAATCGTTCAATGCCGTTAAAATAAAGAAAATAAGGAAAATTCCGAAAATATCATGCGCTACATACTCATCATCATACTTCTCATTATTACCATTGCCACATCCTTCGCCCGGCAAAGCCAAGTTATCCTTTTTTCTTCCGACCGAGACGGTGATTTTGAAATATTCACCATGACCCCGGAAGGGAAAGACCTGAAGCAAATCACCAACAACAACCACGATGACAGGTATCCGGTACTTTCTCCGCAAGGCCTCGTTGCCTATATTTCTAAAACCGACGGTAAGGATGATATATACACGCTGAATTTAGCCAGTGGTAAAAAAAGACGCCTTACCACTAAGGGTACAAATCGGTATCCATCCTTCAGCCCCGATGGCATGCACCTGCTTTTTATCAGTGATCGCGACGGTGACTTTGAAATTTTTCGAATGAACATTGATGGATCAGATCAAAAATCCATTACGGAAAACTCTATTGAAGACCGTGCTCCTTCCTACTCGCCTGATGGAAAAACCATCGTATTTTGCTCCAATCGACATGGTGATTACGGCATTTACAGTATGAAAGCAGACGGAAATGACCAGCAACTTCTTTTCAAAGGTGGTAATTCCTGGTCACCTCGTTTTTCGCCTGACGGTAGCCTCATTACCTTTTACTCCAATATTTCCGGATCTTATGAAATTTGGTTGATGAGCCAGGATGGTAAAAATGCCAGGAAACTTACTGATGATGACGGTGCGAGCTATCCATGTTTTTCAGCTGATGGCACTTCAATAGTGTATTCGAGTTACCAGGATGATACTCCACAGATCTATCTCATTAACCTGCAATCCGGTGAGTCAAACCAATTACATGAAAGCGATGGCGACGATATGACCCCGAGATGGGCCACATATGCCGGGCCTTAATATCCTTATCAAATTTTGAGTTTGTATGTATCTCAGCCATCGGCCATTCCAATGGTACCGTGCACTACACTGTAACACAGCAAAGACCGTACCAAAAACAACAATTAAGCAATAACCACCTGTAATTAAAGAATACGTACGCACAAAATTATCGAAGAATATTCTCCAGCAACAACTATACGGAGTTTCCCTGACCACCACCCATACAAGGAATAGAGAATTACTGGCTGGATTAACGGTCAATGAATTAAGTAATAAAAACCGTTAGCAACAAGACGCCTATTAATCTTTATACCAGAGGGAGATGATCATCGATGGAGTATCCGACATTGCATCCAATGGGACTATGGAGAATTGACGGATTATTAAAAGATAAAAAAGAAATGCGAGGTTGATTTCCACCTCGCATTTCTTTTGAATTGAACAATATATACTTTTATGGATTTACGATGTTAAAATCCATATATGGATTGAAATGACCTCCATTAACCGAATCTTTCATCTTTAACCACACTCGACTATATCCAGTCACTACCCCATTATCACTAGACAAATCAAGTATTGCCGTACAACTCCCCGATAAGCAATCAAGCTCACCCTCCAGCATGCGAACTCCTGAGGATAACGTATAATATTTTTCGCACATTTGAAAGGCATGGTGACCTCGTTATGGT
>CAYUCH010000157.1:0-8587 GCA_964443295.1 uncultured Desulfobulbia bacterium
CGTCATTTATTTTTACAATTCTCCCTCAAACACCACTTTCGATCATAACTCGCATCTGAATCAACATGCCGCCAGGTATCTTGGAAACCATCATCAACGTAAACCAAAGCTCTATTGATTTGTCCATACAAGGTAACATCGACTCTATTATTACGAGGTTGTACAGTAAGGTCGTCTCTCTGGAATTCTTGTTTAAGGAGATGGTTCTGATCTGACTTTTCTATTGAAACTTGGGCAAGACTGTAACTGGAGTAAGATAAAAAACAGAGTGTGAAAAAAAGAAATACAACGACATAATGAATTGTACGCGTGGTTAACATCATGGCCCCTCCCCACCTAAAATCCTTACACATCAAGGCCTTAAGCAATATGCGCCCTTTCCACAACCAGCGGTATACTAAAACTATATCACAGGCTACCTCGCCATGTCATATTATTTCACAGGATACAACTTCCTATCATTTCACCTCATTTAGTGATGCCATATAGCACTCCAAATCAAACATAAATAATGAGTTGACATATGCTTAATAGTATATAAATATATATTTATATACTATTAAGCATAATGCTATAATTCAAGAAAGGAAAAGAACCATGAAAAATCCAATTTTGCCAATTCTCTGTGCAATCACCATAATGTTTGTTTTCGGGTTTGCCTTGTATGCCACTGCAGGTAAACCTCAACTTAAAGATCTTGGCAACGGCATTTGCCAAGACAGCAAAACCGGGATCATGTGGCAGATAAATAAGAGCAGGTCTTTCAAAGAATCGGAAAAGGCTATCAATTATGCCAACACCCTTGACTTAGGTGGTTTTTCCGATTGGCGACTACCTACTATGGATGAATTGAAGTACCTGAAAGTGGAGATATATGACAAGAAGAAAAACGGTGATTGTAAACTGAAAAGACCAGCAAGTAAATATTGGGCGGATGCTACTAACGGTGGCATAAAACCAGGGAAATTAGAAGCCAGCGGTGAATGTGGCGGTGGCTATAAATTTGCTGAAAAAAGCAAAGGATATGTACGCGCCGTCCGGCAGCCTGCAATTGAGAGATAGCCTGGCGAAGGAGGCTCTCATGAGTAAAAAATTTGTTTTAGTAATCACCCACTCCATCGACAACCATGACCGTGCCAATGCTGCCGTCGGTTTGGCTGCGTCATTGCTCAGTGAAAACGCCGACTTGGTGATTTACTTTATTTCCGAGGGAGCGATGTTGGCAAAAAAAGGTGTGGCCGAGACCATTGAGGGAAGAAATTTTGCACCCGTGCGCGACCTCTTTCCCGTTTTGTTGAAAGCCAATGTACCGATGTATCTGTGCGGCGCTTGCGCCAAAACTTATAATATCACAACAGATGATCTCGTTGATGGCGTGAAGATCGTTCACATCCCAACCCTTGCCGCCATGATGTTGGAACGGGAAACCATCACCTGGTAATAGCCCAATGAGACAGGCCACCATACTATTGAGAGACCACAATCAAAAAGAATGGAGAAACCAGTGAAAAAAATACGTTTCTTTTTAAACGAACCCGGTGGAAAAACCTGAAGCCATTTTAAGGACATGCTGTCCAGGTTGGACACAAAATACGAGGCTCAATTCGTTGTAATTTCCCATCCTCGTGACCACTACAAAACCACGGCCTGGCAGGAGGAAAACCTGCCGGTAGCACCGGCCATTATGATTGACGAGGAAGTGGTGACGGCCGGGAAAGATATCAAGGAAGGAATACTGGAGGCCACTATCTGCCGTCATCTTGGACTACCGGTTCCTTCCACTAACAAGGGCGGTTTTATTAGCAGACTGTTCGGCAAAAAGTAAAGCAACCGATCCATCATTTAAATCAGGTTACAACATGAAAAAATATATACGATTGATTGGGTTGCTCTGCCTTACCCTGTTTCATATCTCTGTCTCTCATAGCTGGGCTATAGAGGCCGAGCTCAGCAATAACGAAATAAAATCAGGTAAAGCAATCACCATAAAAGGTGCCATTGAACCTGGCCAAGATCTTTTTGTGGTAATCAGCACTGCCAAACTCTTTAAACCGGCCGATGCCTTGGGTGGCAAAGAAAAAAAGAAACTCAACGAAAAATTCGCTGAGACCTCCATCCCACCGAACTATTACCTGATCACCAGCGCACCTGAAACCCTGGCTACACCGAAAAGCGTAGCCAAGGGTCAGACATCGGGTCTTTTTGCATTTCCACCATTCAAGTACGAGGTACGTGTCAATAAAATCAGTGACTGGGTAAATATCAGACCAGAAATCCAAACTATGCTGGGGCCTGTGACCACACAGGAACAGTGGTCTTTCTTAACGTATACCCACGAAGACAAATTCGGTATCAACACGGTGAGCAAGGAAAACCCAATTGGTGGAGGTAACGTTCGCATGATCCTTTCTGACTTCCAGCAACAATCGGAGTCATGGAATGAAGGCGTTTCACTGCAGTTGGACAAAACCACCGGTCGCTTTCAGGTCAGCATGACACCGTACCACAATATCGCCCCGGACACTGAAATGAGAGTACATGTAAACGGTGTCCTTGCAGGCACCTTCACAACCAGTCCATCTGGTTATTATTTTGCCACTGCCGGCACATACATGAATCCACTGATAGTTGTATTTGGTTCCTTCATCATCGGAGTGCTTTTTGTCATCATGGGCGCAGCTGGCGGCCTTTTCACCGCTGCCTTTCAGATTACCATGTTGGGTACCCAGGGTCCGGTGGGCATTAACGCCGCCAACACCATAAAACCAACCAATCTCTTCCTGACCCTTTGTTCGCCAGTGACCGGTTTATTAAATTATTTTAAGGAAAGACGTTTTGCCTGGCCCCTAGCCCTTTTCTTTGCAACCGGCATTGCATTAGGTGCCTTCTGGCTTGGCCCGGAATACTCCGCAAAATATCTCCCCATGAAAGCATATAAATTTTATCTGGGGATCGTCTGCCTTGTCATTGGCATAAAACTATTCTTGGAAAGTCTGCCCTCCGCCATTACCAAGAAAAAGGCCATGAAAGCCGTTGTCCAGAAATTCAACCAGGCAGCCAAGGAGGCCAAAGAATATGGCCGGGATATTGAGATGGGCAAGGTGGAATTCGAGCATTTTAATCTCATCAGGTTCGACATGAAATTCTGGGGCGAAACCTTTATTGCCCGACCATTACTCATGCTGATAAGCGGCGTTATTATGGGCATGATCGCCTCTTCCTTTGGGGTGGGCGGTGGCTTTATGTTCATGCCATTCATGACCACCCTCATGGGCTATCCTATGTATTTAGCCGTACCCATTGCTCTTGCTGGCACATTTGCCACCTCAGTGGGCGGCATTACCAAATACTTCCTCATGGGATATTCGCCGGATTGGTTCATGGCCATTTGCATTGCTGTAGGTGCCATTGGCGGCGGCATGGTGGGACCGAAAATCCAAAAAAAACTGCCGGAAATCTTCTTAAAACGCATGCTGGCCCTGGCCCTCATCATCGTCTTTTTGAAATACACCAGCGCCATCCCTTTCCTGCGATAGCCGGTAAAAGGGCATAAACGACACGTAAATACTGCGCCAATATTTACCATATGGAGAAACATGTAATGTGGTGGTCATTTCATACAAACAGTAGTCTTTTCAGCCAGTTTGGAGGCGGGATCTCAGCATCTGTTTTCTGGCAGATTATTGCCCTTGCTGTTGTAACCGGCATCGTCTCTTTGCTCTTGCGCCGTATTTTACTCATCAAGGTTCTTGAGACAACATTCCAATCATCTTTTCAAAAACATCTTGATCATCGAAAGCAATTTATACTTTGTCCAAACCAACATTTTCGAGATATGCTCTACCAAGCTTCAGACCAAGAACTGAACGAAGACTTCAACAGCTATCTGGCCCAGCGATTTGTTCAACAGACGTTGATATACATCCTCCCTCTCCTACTTTCACTATCCTGGCTTGACAACTCTTTACCCACCGAAGGGTATTCTGCAGATCTTGGGAAACCATTTATAATGGTTCTCCCTTTGGGTGAATATGGCATTCCAGGAATTCCCTTCCCCATACTATTCCTCATCGCCTACATCCTGATCCTGGCTTTAGGTATGTGGAGGGATCGCCAAAATCGAACCTCCAGATGACATGCAACGCCTGACCGTCCTTATGTGATATTTAATTGTGACGACTTTGAGGAAAATAATCTGTCATAATCCGAATTTTTGATTGACATATTCAAGCAACCATATAAGCATATATTGATATGGTGAGTTTTGATAACAAGAAACTAATCTACTGAAGAGACTGTAACAGCTTTTCTATGTTGAATCGCTGTGCTTATGTCTAATGTACCTTTATCAGCTCGTATGAAAAATCGTCCAACTCAATTTGAGCCCAGGAAAGATACTTGAAAGGAACACCAGGACAACAGAAAGAAAACTCACCCCTTGCAAACTACCAGGAGCCTGCATTCCTGGCTAAAACTTTGGGTGACGAAAATCGAATGCGGATCCTCCATTGTCTCAGCCATGGAAAGAAATCTGTTTCCAAAATCGTCGAAGAGATGCAAATTTCCCAACCTCTTGTCTCCCACCACCTTAAAGAACTTAAGCGCTTTCAGCTTGTGACTGTTGAACGAAAAGGACCTTTTATCTTTTACGAACTGAGGGATGACAGGGTTCTCGATATTTTAAAAATGCTACAAGAATTAGCGACTGATTTACTGGCTCAAAAAAACACTTTCTAATTTGGGAGCTTTATATATGACTAGAATTCAAACAATTATTGACCAGATGAGTCCTGAAGAGGCTCTGGCAGAAATTATTGATGCGACTAAAAGTCTATTCTCCCATCTCAGTGAAGAGGAGCGACTTGATGTTGTGGTCAAATTAATTGGTGATGCCGGCAGTGATAAAATCGGCAGCATGGTGAATCTCTGACTGGCTGAATGCATGGACGAAGGTGTCGATCCAACTCAAATGTGTCAAACCTTGGTAAATCGTGTATCCCAGTCTGAGCAATTAATGGCTGTAACAGATCCTGACATTCTAATACTTTTTGAAGATTGGCTTGACGAGTTGGAAGAAGAAGCCATTTCTTATGCTAAAAAACAAGATCATGTTGAGGCTGTAAGTTTTGCCCAAGACCTTGGGCTTTCAGAACGAGGAGCATCATTTCTCCTTTCAAAATTAAAACTGGCAAATAAGATCTGAACCTGAGTTACTAATCCATACCTAGATAAAAGAGAAGTGAATTATGAATACCCAAAAGCTCTTTAAAATTTCAATATATACCACCATTATTTTAGTATTTTCTCTTCTGTCAGCCTGGGCTGTTCCACCAGAACAATCTGATCATTCAGCAGTGCAACAAGAGGCAAAAGATGGCGGATACCAACTCATTAATGTCGATGGCTTATGGGATCAATTTCAAAACAACAAAGACAATCTCCTTCTGATTGACACCCGGCAGGAATGGGAACACCACGCTGGTTTCATCAAGGATTCCATCAATTTCCCCATGGAACCCACCTGGCTTGCCAGATTGACCCAAAAAGGCGCACTTGAACAATTTTTAGGCCCAGACAAAAACAAGACTTTTGTCTTTTACTGAGCAGGCTTAACATGAGTCCGCAGTGACTCCGCAGCCCGGGTGGCTGTTTCATTGGGTTATCAAAATGTCTACCGGTATCCAGAAGGCTTTCCTCAATGGAAAGAAAGAGGACTACCCATCGCCAAAACAGATGTATCACAGTTGCGTCCTTTGCTAACCAACGAGTCCGATCAAACGTTTTTACCTGCTCCCACCGGTTTTGCTCTATTATGGACAATTATAGGTGTCTTTCTCGGCGGCATGGCTCTCAATCTAACTCCCTGTGTCTATCCACTCATCCCGATTACTGTGTCCTACTTTGGTGGCCACAGTGGTGAAAAAAACCACGGGAAACTCCTGGTTCATGGCATTCTTTATATCCTTGGACTTGCAGCCACCAATACCTTTTTGGGTGTAACTGCCGCTTTGACTGGTGGCCTAATTGGTGCACTGCTGCAAAACACTTTGGTTCTTATTGGAATCTCAACCATACTTTTTCTTTTTGCCCTCAGTCTTTTCGGACTATGGGAAATTCGTTTACCAAGTGCCCTGACCTCGGTTGCATCACAGTCCTATGCTGGCTATTTCGGAACACTTTTTATGGGCCTCACCATGGGAATAATCGCAGCTCCTTGCATTGGTCCCTTTGTGGTGGGTCTTCTTACCTGGGTCAGTCGTGTTGGGCTTGGCTGGTTTGGTTTTGTCGTATTTTTCACATTGAGTCTAGGTTTAGGCTTACCTCTTTTCATACTGAGCTTTTTTTCCGGCAGGTTGGACAAACTGCCACGCTCAGGAGAATGGATGGTGTGGGTTCGCAAGCTCATGGGTTGGATGCTCATTGGCATGGCGGCCTATTTTGCCCGTTCCGTATTTGGAAGAGAGTTAAGCATCATCCTTTATAGCTGCATCACATTGAGTGCTGGAATTCATCTTGCTATACTTGATAAAAGCATCGCTTCATTCAGTGCTTTTAAATGGATTAAAAAGGCCGCTGGCATTGCCTGTCTTGCCCTGGCAATATTTTTTGCCTGGACTGGATTTTTTCGCGCCACCGGCGTTATATGGGAACCATACTCAACAAGCATAATCTACAAAGCACACATAGAAGGCCGCCCAGTCATACTAGATTTTTCCGCCAATTGGTGTGCTCCTTGCCGCAAATTTGACGAAATCACATTTCGAGATGCCAATGTTGTCAATAAATCGCAACAATTCACAATGATCAAAATCGATCTCACCACGGGTGAGAATCTCACTTATCAACGGCTGGTCCGTGAATATTATGTAATGGGTGTTCCGACCGTTATTTTTCTTGACCAAAATGGAGAAGAAAGGATCGATCTTCGCTTGATTGATTTCGTGGAACCTGAAGAGTTTATTGCACGCATGGAAAAAGTCTTATAGTTACAAGGAAAGACAATGTTAATAGTAAAATTCTTCCTCAATGAACCGAACGGTAAACCTTGAAAACATTTCTGCAAAATGATGCCCAGGTTGGGTAAAAAATATGACATACAATGCGATGTCACCTCAAAACCAAAAAACGAATACCTCACCGACGAATATTTCGAGTTGGATTTACCAGTTGCACCAGCCATCATGATTGGCGATGAGATTGTCGTAGAGGGATCAGATATTGCAGATCAAAAAGTAGAAGAGGTCATCTGCCGCCATTTAGGACTTCCTGCCCCAGAGCATTCCAAAAAAGGATTTTTCAACTGCTTTATAAAGGTTTGAAAAAATCTTGGCAGCATTCCGTTATCATTCTTATAGTTGAAGTACTCTTAACAGTACATGTATCCATCACATTTTCACTTCAGGTGTGGTCATGGGCGAGCATAAATTCGATCCATTTAGAGACCGTTTAAGCCGTGATATCCGTAATGATCTTTCCGAAGCTCTGATGACCTCCATCGAGGGAAATGACATTAAGCCGGTGGAGGATGTAGCATCACATTTTCTTTCACGGGATCCTGCACCAATTTACATAGGCTATATTAAAAACCGTCTCGACCTTTACAAACAGGCCTTGAAAATAATTGAATTTCAACACATTAATGACGCCTTCACTAGAGGCCTGGTCCTTTGGGATCTTGAACTCTTTTTCGAGGTACATGAAATCCTGGAACATGCCTGGTTGAAAGCTACCGGTCCAGAAAAACTAATCCTCCAGGCCATGATCCGGGCGGCAGGTGTGTATATTCATCTTGAATATGGAAATAGAAAAGGTGCTCGCAAAATGGCAGCAAAAGCCATCGCAGGGTTTCAGGCAAACTTGCAGTCGGTACCAACAGAATTAGACATTGAGATTCTGCTCCGAAAACTACACATTCTTGATCCGGTACCACCGAAGTTACTCAGCCTTTAAACAAAAACGAATTTCCTCGACAGAACACTTCTCGGCATACTCGATTACTTGCTGAGAGTAGCGTCCTAGTGATATGATCCTCGAAAAATATTCCCCTCGATTGTCCCTATCGAATTCTCCTCGAAAATACAATACAACGGGAAACAACAATGCATTTATAAAAGGGATGTCAGCGTTTTTACAAAACCTGGCAGCTTTCCCATCATCGGTAATGAGAAACTCCCCCTGCCCTTCAAGATATAGCTTGATGGTATCAATTTCACCGAGATCCATTTTATGAAGACCATCAATATTGGTATTTTCTTGTGGCTTGGCGAGAGATATTCGATTTTCATTAAAGAGCATTCTCCACTCTTCTGAACCAGCCATTTTACCAACTGTAACTTCATCATAGACAGACTGCGCCATTACGATATTGTATGTATCAATGAGTTTTAAATGAAGATCACCTTTTGCAAGAATAATGGCTGATGAGGCATCAAGAAGGGCTGTTTTCATATCATTTCGTATGTTCACAATTAAGGCTTATAAAACCTTGCCATTTCAGGTGTATATTCCCCACCCTTTTGCGTATGAATGTTGAATGTGCGTATTCCACTGATCTCGGCCACCTATTCCACGCGAAGCCGGCCACCCA
>CAYUCH010000158.1:0-2422 GCA_964443295.1 uncultured Desulfobulbia bacterium
ACCATAACGAGGTCACCATGCCTTTCAAATGTGCGAAAAATATTATACGTTATCCCATGCGGATTGTTTTCCCAGCAATTTTTCAACATCCATCAAACAAAAATGTATACTTGGTTATAGGAAACAGCCTCAAGAGCATTGTTTATAACCATGATCTAGATCAACTAAAAAAGGCAGGGCCAAATGAATGTCCCTGCCTTACCATGACCGATATATGGATGTTTTACTAATTGCGGCTTCTCAGCCCAACCAAACAGGCTAACCCAGAACCAAGTAACCAGATAGCTCCAGGTATTGGAACTGCTGAGACTTGAGCGTTGCGAACGGATATACCATATGACCCGAGGGGAAAATCATAAAAATCCCCCTGTTGCCCACTGTGCATCCACATATACCAGTGCCAAGAGCCGTATGGGAGATTGCCCTCTTCGTTGCCGACCCAATATCCACCTGCAGTTAAATTGTCAAAATTAGTGCTATTTAATTCAGCCGTAGTTATAAGTTGTTCTCCTCTGTCATACCAGTTGGTCAAACCAAACTCTGTATAAAAAAGATGGCCCATCTCAGAAGTAGTTTGATCGTATCCGCCATTTAATGGAACAAGTCCAGGGCTTGGCAGTCGCCAGGTATCTTCATCCCAACTAACAACATAAGCAGGATCAATGTTGTAATTTAATTCAAGCCCGGAAGCCCAACTATTCTGATCTGACCAGTTTGCTCTGTCATTTGTAAAATCAAACCAGATTATGGAATTACCATTGTTGTCATCGTCCCAGATCAGGTTGTAATTTTCACCGGGTTCAATTATACCGTCGCCATTTGAGTCATAGGCTGCAGTGCCGATAGTAGTGAGTGATGCATGGGCCATCCCGGTCATCATTAACAGTCCAATGCCTGTTGCCAGGCAGATTACTTGTTTCTTCATTATCTCTTTTCCTTTTTTATTTTTTGTGTCGATTTACAAATTGAAAAGCTAAATATCTTGCCATGCCTTGCTTAGCATTTTAATAATTAGATGCAATTCTTGCACCAACATGAGTATTGCAGACCATATTTTTATACGCTCCTTTGTGTTGCAAGGGATTGAGTGAGGAAAAGTTTCAAAGGCATATAAATTAATGGGACCAGCTTGGATAGATATTCCGGAAAGTCGGTCCAGGATTCCGGAATTATTTTGCTAGGTAAGTGATGAAGGTGAGAAAGGGAACAATATGCGACAGAGTATTTTTCAATTAATGTTGCTGCCGTGGCCACCTTGATGACCACGGCAGATACCATGCTGTTTAACAGCCAGTGACTCCCTTGGGTTTCTTGCTTTTTGTTCGCAGAGTTACTTTGGACCCGATAGTTAATTTGTCAGCCTTTTTGCCGCAATCCATGATCACCTTGTCTTTTTCAGACGCCAGAATCTCGCATTCCATTTTGTTCTTCTTGGCTGCAGATACTGTTTGGGCAATTCCTGTCATCAGAAAAACCACACCGACCAATGTGACACACATTTTTTTCATACCATCACTCCTTTTGTTGAGATCAACTACCTTGTCTCCTCATCATGATCTGGTGAAAAGAGACATTCCTGTTCCTGATTTCAGCATAGAGAAATGAAGGAATCTGAATAGAGGATATCGACTGGTATCGATACTGATGTCGTGTTGGTATTGGTATACGTACCAGGGCGACTTACCAGGTATGGTAAGGAAAAGAGGAGAGTGGTGTTACAATAAACAACTTTTATTGCCCAGTATCATCAGAACCGGTCAGTCTTGCATTGGTGCCGGCAAAGCCGTATCCATTGGTTAAAAACATCCAGCCATCCATGGTGAAGTTAGAATATATCTCTAACAATGCCGGGCCGGGTTCAGGTGTGCAGTCCAGGTCCTGGATGATATCATCCACCATGAAGTTCCAGGTGAGAGTGGTAAAGTCGTCTTTGTACATATCGCATTCTTTACCGTATATATCGATTACAGTTACCCTTACGTCCATGTCAGCAGGAGTTACACCATTGGTGTTGGTTGGTGTCAAGTTGACCACTGCAATTCCGGTTCCCCAGGGACTAGAACCGGTAACTACGTACTGAAAGTACAGGCGGTCACCCAAGCCGCCACATTTTTCCAGGGCAGCAGCGAAACGTCTGCTGGAAGGCCAAAGAGAGCCACATGGCAAGCTTTTTGCCGCAGTCCAAAAACGTACGTTGGTATCGGCTACAACTTTGTCAGGATTAACAATATAGTCGATACATACACGGAGCTCATTGTTATTTACGCCGCTGGCAACGATGTCAGCAGCATCAAAAGTAAGAACTACTTGTTGCCACTGGAAGTCATCACAGTCATCATGTGCAGTTGCATCAAGAACACCACCGTCGGCACTACGATATGAAATGGCAGTGGGCAGGATAACTACATTGTCGTCATCACGC
>CAYUCH010000158.1:2432-8579 GCA_964443295.1 uncultured Desulfobulbia bacterium
AAAGTCGCTAAAGTAAACACCAGCTTGGTCTGTTGCACCATCGACACCGCCATTGGAGCGAATTACCACATCGATAAGACCTGATCCAGGCCAATCGGTACCGTTGGCTTTAAAGCAGTAGTAACTAGTTGGTGGACAAGCCTGTTCAGCAAGAGCGCAGAGCTCAATTTGTGTAGTATGAGGATTACAGTATTCCTCACCACCAACTTTCATGGATTCAGCACAGTCAGACAGAACAAAACCGTCGAATACTATGAAGTGACCAATCTCGTTGTCTGAACTAGTAACGGTGAGAGTGACAGGGTCAAAATCGGTGGAGAGAGTCAGTTTGCTGAGGCCCCCGAAGTCATGGACATTGGCGCAGATGGCAGTGCCGAATTCGTCGTCGCCTGCCTGGGCAGTGGGTGTACCACCATCGGCACCAACTTCATCCCATAGACCAATTTTGATCCACGGAAAGTTTGCGGCGTCTTCCCAGTCTGTTGTTGCACCGGAGTTATCAATACCGTCAGCAGCCTGCATGTCGGTGATGTAGATGGTGATTCTAGAGGATCCTTCAGCACCGTAAACATACGCGGTTACATCAGGAATGGTATCTGCAGGAGTAGCGTCACCACTGACATTGTTGGACATATCGGAAACCTCGATGCCCAGGGTGTCAAGAACCACGAGGTCATCGGGAATATCACCACCCATGGCGCCAAGGCCGGTGCCGTCAAAGGCAGGATTGCTAATGGGTTCACAGAGCACAGGTACGTCAGCAGCAGGATCGATATCAGTACCGTTCAGGGCGGCCCTGATCTGGACATATTCATTCAAAGCCAGATAGGCCATGATGATATTGTAATCATCTTGGGTGAACATATATGTGGTAGATCCTGCAAGATCACAAGTGCTGTTGGCAGTCATCTCTTCAGAGCGGGATGTCTGGTTAACAGCCATGGCGGACGTAGCCATCAAAACCACTAAAAGTACGGCCCAGATTGCAAATGCACTGGTAAAGACTTTTTGTCTCTTCATTACATATTTCCTTTTTAAACGGCTATTTCTATCTTATAGCGTGCAACTTTAAACGTGGAAGTGATGACTGTTATTGTCCAAAGTCATCGGGACCGGTCAGCCTGGCACTTGAACCGGCAAAGTCGTTACCGTCGGTGAGCAACAGCCAGCCGTCAACTCGGAAGTTGGTTGTGAAATTGATCCATGCCGGGCCTGCTGCAGGTGTGCAGGACAGGTCTCCTATGACATCATCTAGCATGAAATTCCAGAAGATAGTGGTGAAATCATTTTCAATCATGGTGCACTGGGTGCCGGTACTATCAATCACAGTCATGGTAACTTCCATATCTGCAGGTTCAAACCACCACCACAACAAGTTGACCAATGATATGCCAACGCCCCAGGGAGCAGAACCGGTGAGTACATACTGGAAATACATGGAATCATGCCAGTTAAGACACTCTGTCAGGTTAGCAGCTGTCAGCATATTCGCTGACCACAAGGGGCCACAAGGCATGGTTCTCGCTTCAGTCCAGAAATGTACATCTGTGTCGACATTGGCTTCATCAGGATTAACAACGTAATCGATACATACGCGGAGTTCGTTGTTGTTTATGCCACCGGCAGCAATGTCAGCAACATCGAAAGTTGCAACGAGTTGCTGCGCTTGGTAGTCGTCACAGTCATCATGTTGAGTTGGAAATAGAACCTCTCCTGCTGCATTTCGCCAAGAGATTGCCGTGGGTACAATAGCCACATTGTCTTCATCACGCAGGGTGAGGTCAGTAAAATAAACACCGGCCTGGTCAGTGGCACTGTCAGCAGCACCATTGGAGCGAATTACCACATCGATAAGTCCTGTTTCAGGCCACTCTGTACTGGTGATTTTAAAACAGTAGTAGTTTGTTTGAGGACAACCTTGCGAACTGACATAACAGAGTTCAACCTGCTCGGTGGGAGGATCACAGTACTCAGGAGCAGCCTTGGTACCAATACAGTCTTCAATTATATATGCATCAGGATCAGCAAGGATGAAGTGACCAATCTCGTTGTCAGAACCGGTAACGGTGAGGGTGACAGGCTCGAAATCGGTGGAGAGGGTAAGTTTGCTGAGGCCACCGAAGTCATGCACATCAGCACAGATAGCAGTACCGAACTCGTCGTCGCCCGCCTGGGCAGTAGGTGTGCCACCATCGGCACCAACTTCATCCCACAGACCAATCTTGATCCATGGAAAGTTGGCAGCGTCTTCCCAGTCGGTTGTGGCACCGGAATGATCAATACCGTCAGCAGCCTGCATATCGGTGATGTAGATAGTGATTCTCTGAGATCCGCCGGCACCGTAAACATAAGCGGTTACATCGGGAATGGTATCAGCAGCAGTTGCATCACCGCTGGCGCCAACACCGGCCAAATTACCGGCGATATTTGACATATCGGAAACCTCAACACCCATGGTATCAAGAACGACAAGGTCATCGGGAATATCTCCACCCAGTGCACCGAGGCCGGTGCCGTCAAAGGCTGGGTTTATGATGGATTCACAGAGCACAGGAATGTCAGCACTTGGATTGATATCAGTACCGTTCAAGGCGGCTTTGATCTGCACATATTCATGAGTAGCCAAATAGGCCATGATGATATTGTAATCATCCTGGGTAAAAATATATGTGGTTGATCCGGCAAAATCGCAGGTGCTGTTGGCAGTCATTTCCTCAGAACGGGAGGTCTGGGTAACAGCCATGGCCGATGTTGCCATCAGGGCCACTAAAAGTACGGCCCAGATTGCAGATGCAATGGTGAAAAACTTTTTCTTTTTCATAGAATAGTCCTTTGTATGGAAAAATCGCGCTCGACGCCCAGCATTCTAAAGTTATCAGCCAGTGTCAAGGCTAAAGATTTGGGGCAACTGCATTGTTAGGAGGCGCTGGGAACACATTGTTGGTACTTTTTAGATACGTACGTGTAGATTTGGATATCCGAGATCAAATGATAAAAAGCAGGCACTAACCAAATAAAGAGGGCGCTGACCTGCTAAATCGGAAGAAGAGCTGAAGAGCTCAGACTTTGCAAAGACCCTAACAACCTTCAATGCGTTTTAATTTGTTGCGGGAGGTTTTTTTAGGAGTCATGAAGACTTCGGCAATGGGCCTGGTGGTCTTGTCCTGGAAGGTGATTTTGCCGCTAATTTCTCCTTTTTTTCGAATCGGTCTGTCAAGTTCCATTTTCATGATCATCGTACCAGGCTTGACATTGTCAAGTAACCATTTGACAGTGCCGGTCTCCTTATCGTAGCTGCTGTATTGCGGCGAAGAACTTTTAATATCCGTACCAGCCGGTATGGTCTGGGTGACTATGACTGCCGCCGGTGGCGGAGAAGGGATGCGGATTTTCCAACGGATTTTGGTGCCCCTTGGTTGCAAATAACGGGCAGCAATCTCCTCTGAGCTGCTGAACGCAGGTTGAATTGCAATGCACAGGAGAGGTATGGTTATTATGCACCATGCAAGAAGAGAGTATAGAGGTGTAGATTTTTTCATGTTTGTCTTCTCCTGCTATGGGACCACAGTGAATTTATTGTCGTCTTTGTCCCAACGGTATCCTTTGCTGGCCCATATACGACGAATTTCATCAATATCGACTCCCAGATCCTGGAGGATTTCAAAGGAGTTATATATGGCGAGGATTTCCTCATCGTCAATAATGTGATCCTTATTGGCATCTGCCCAGTGGAAATGGGTGATCTGGATTATGTTACTGCCGGTAATGGTCTGCTTTGAAGTAGGGCCGCCCTTGACCATAATGTCACCATTGAAGGAGAGTGTTTGCCCCTCTGCTAGGTCGGTGTCTGTTTGTGCCAGATAGGCAAAGTAGAGTGCCTCTTCATCCTCAGTATTGCTCAACCATTTGATGGTTCCCTTTTGGTTGTTGAGACTCAAACGAGGAGGTTCACCTTTCATGCCCTGGCAATTGGGGGGCAGGTTCTCTGTAAGAATAAATGAGATGGGTTGCTCACTTGAGCCCTGAACCTTAATAACAACAGGGAAAGGTTGTTTAGGGGAGGCATGTTTGGGCAGAAGGCGGCTGGCGGTAACCTCTCCCGTTGTCTGGTTAAATGGGACGAGACGGTTCATAGCGAGAACAAATATGAGTATGGCGATGGGGATGAGGAGCCACAGGAGTTTTAAATAGCTCTTGCTTGGTAAAGGTAGCGGCTCCTGCACAGCATATTCAGGTTCTTTTTCAGGAGGCGGACTGCTTTCGATCTCGCTGAGAGAAATTTCCAGCACCTCGGCTAGCTTTTCGGCATTTTCCAGTTTGATATTGGGGGATCTGCCGTTTTCCCAGCGGGACACGGTATCCACAGTGATCTCGAGACAGGTGGCTATATAGAGTTGGGTGAGCTTTTTAGACTCCCGAATAGCCTTAATCTTGCCGCCATCAATGGCAAAACTAGCAGAATATGATGTTATGGGAGGTTGGCTTTCAGTCATTTTCCCCAAACACTTTTTTGGACCCGATAGTGTCTTCGCCATACATTTCAGGTCGTTTTCTCCAACGTCGATGCATCCAGGCCCATTGTTCGGGGAAGCGGCGAATGATCTTTTCATATACATCATTACATTTCTGGGTATTGTTGAACAGGTCGTCTTCCTCATTGCCGGTATTGTCAAGGGGAATAGGCTCACCGCATTCAACGTGATAGGTGAGGTCTTCTTTCAGGTACATAAATATCGGCACGATTTCCACTCCGAGTTTCTGGGCAAGTTGTACTGCGCCCACCGGAGTATGGCAGGATTTGCCAAAGAAGTGGGCAAAAACTCCCGGTACTCTTGTGTCCTGGTCGATAAGCATGCCCAGGGCGCCCCCTTTCTTTAGAGTACGGATTATTTCTCTGGTAGCTTTACCCCTGGCGATATTAGTATAGCCGGCCTGATTCCGAACCTTTACCAGAAGTTTGTCAATATTTTCACTCATGAGAGGACTGCCAACCACTTTAAGAGGCATCCCCTTATGGGCAACCCAGGATCCAAGTAATTCCCAATTACCGAAGTGGCCGGTGAGAAAGATAACTCCTTTACCGTCTGATAATGTGTGCTTTACATGTTCGGAAAGTTCTCCGGTTATCAGGTTCTCCAGTCCTTGATCGATGAGTTGTGGCATTCTGAGCATATCAGCCAGAGTGATGCTGAAATGCTGAAAAACCAGCTTGGCCAGATTGTAAATCTCATCTTGGCTTTTTTCCTTACCAAAGGCCATGGTGAGATGTTCGATTGTCCTCTTTCTGCTGCTTCTTGCGGTGTGGAACAATAACTTTCCAACAGCTCGCATTAGGCCAATGGCCCATGGTCTTGGCAGAAATTGAAACAATCTAACCTTTATCAGAATGATCAGGTAGAGAAGCCAGTCTCTGAAATTCTTGATTTGTCTTAAGATGCTTGGGGATTCCATGCTCATTTTAATTTGCCAAACACCTTTTTAGAACCCACTGCATCTTTGCCATACATTTCAGGTCTCTTTTTCCAGCGTCGATGCATCCAGGCCCATTGCTCGGGAAAGCGGCGAATCATCTGTTCGTAGGCGTCAGAGCATTTCTGAGTGTTGTTGAACAGGTCCTCTTCCTCATTGCCGGTATCGTCCAAGGTGATGGCTTCTTGACATTCAATTTGGTAGGTAAGGTCATCTTTCATGTACATAAAAGAGGGAATGATATCCACCCCGAATTTTTGAGCAAGTTGCACTGCTCCCACAGGGGTATGGCAAGGGGTGCCAAAGAAGTTCACAAAGACACCAGGTACACGGGTGTCCTGGTCGATGAGCATTCCCAGGGCCTCACCATTATTGATACTTCGAATTATCTCCCGTGTCGCTTTACCCCTGGCAATATTGGTATATCCGGCCCGATTTCGGATATTCACCAGGAGTTTGTCCATGTGCCGACTGAAGAGCGGTTTACCCACAACCTTCAACGGGAAACCATTGCGGGCTGCCCAGGCTCCAAGGAGCTCCCAGTTGCCGAAATGCCCTGTGAGAAGAATGACCCCTTTGCCACCTTCCATGGCCTGTTTGACATATTTTGTGCCCGTTTCGCTGATGAATTTGTCCAGGTCCTGATCAATGAGATCCGACATCTTCAAAACATCTGCT
>CAYUCH010000159.1:0-8533 GCA_964443295.1 uncultured Desulfobulbia bacterium
TGTCTCCAATGATCCGGTTAATTTTATTGATCCTGAGGGGCTTTGGGCCGCTCAAGCAATTGGCGGGGCAATTGGCGCTGGATATGGAATGTATTCCGCGCATCAAAATGGTACTAGCATGCTTCAAGGAGCCCTTGTCGGTGGTTTGACAGGAGTCCTTTCTACAATTCCTATACCAGGTTTGAATGGACTTGCCTCTGGGGCTTTAATGGGTGCCCTTTCTGGTGGTGTCGGTAATTTAGCAGGACAAGCCACTAATCCATGTAGTCAAGGTGTCAACATGGGATCTTTAGGGAATTCTATGCTTGCTGGTGCTGCGGGAGGTGCGTTGGGCGGTGGCCTTGCTGGTGCTCGTTTGAATCAAGTAAGCAGAGGGCCTTTGCTTAACTCGGTGCGCAGTAGACCTTTATTTACTTCCTTTGGTCAAAATACAGTTTCTGCAACTGCTGGAGGCTTAACAGCAGGTGGCCTTGACGCTGGGATGCAATAACTGTGGCTATATCCATGAAAAGAAAATTTATTTTCACTCAAATTTCAGCCCCTATAGTTGGATGTCTATCTGCATATACTACTATTAGGTGCCTAATGTATTTTTTGGCTAACTGGTATCAAGGCGATAAGGTTTCGCATGTAATATTTTTTGCTGTGACTGTTCTCGGTTCTTGTATGTTTGGAATGTTTTTGTGGGGCCAGCTCTTAGTGAAATTTGGAATCTTGTCTACAAAAGAGGCTAAGGGATATCCATTTGCGAAGCCATGGGAATTGGATGAAAAGGGTCAGTATAAGATCTGATTTCTAGCGAAAAATGAAAATATTACAAGGCGGTGGGGGACTTAATCTCTACCGCCTTTTTTCGTTTCAGGGAGGCGGGCCAGGGAGCTGGCGGAAGCACGACCTCTTTTCCCGCCGCACGAAGTGGCCAACTAGGATGAACCGCTATCTACTAAAGACGGTGGTTGGCAGCTTTGTTGCGGTATGTTGTATAAAATTGAATATGTAACATGCGCGTGGCCTCTGGCCGTACCGAGCTTGGCCGCATTTTACATATTCCTATTTTATACGACCGAAGGGCCGCATCTGATTATCGCGGCCATACCGTGCAACAAAGATGACAACCACAGTACCGTGAACTCCCTTGCAGGGGTTTGGGGTGGTCTAATAAAGAATGGCCAAAGTGGCAGACGGCAAAGGCCGTCAGGCATGGACGCCAAGGTCTTTGCCGCCTGTCCGCTTGGCCATGTACCGATGCAGTTTTAATCTGATTAAGACGGGCTACAGATGGCGAAAGCGAAAGACGCGGCAGTTTGCGGCTGAAGCCGCCAGCTGTAGACCCTCCTCAACTCATTTAACTGTGCATTAACTCTTCAAGTTTTTGTTGCTTGATAAAGGCATCCAGTAAGGCCTCCACATTCTTTTGTTTTTCTTCTGGCAAATTGTCTATTGCCTCTAACTGTTTGAGCAGATGTGGGTTTTTTATCCGATTACTCGCCATATTTTCTTCATTGCGGAGCATGTAATCAAGGCTCACCTCAAAAAGGTCTGCCAACTTCAAGGCTAACTCAGTCGTTGGAAATAATACGCCACGCTCATATTTTGAAATTCGTTGCATATCAACCCCGATTTTCATAGCCACTTGCCCCTGTGACCACCCTTTGCTTTGCCGTAGTTGTTTAAGCTTTTTTGGGAAATCTGGGGATATTGCTGATTGTTTATCTGTCATATTCACCTCCATGTGCCATTATTATTCTGTATGAAGGCTTAAGCAATTGAAAAATTGTTCTTGATTCGCACAAGGTGTTATATTATAACTCTGTGTGTCATGAAATTTAGGGTCACGGTTGGCCCTTGAAATGAAAAAAGCCCATCAACTCCAATTTCTTTGGCGAGAAAAAGTTGATGGGCTTACGAGATCACCGGTGAGATGCCGGAGAAGTTCTTCTTCTACCACATCTCCCGGTCATCCTCAATAATTACCAATTCCACACCTGAGGCACCGCCAAGCACCCTAAAACACCATAGAAGCCGTCTTGCCCGTGTCATCGTCTCGGATGATGACACGGGCAAAGGCCGAAGTGGGGGGGGCGGTTACTCTTTGGGCTTAAAAAGGAGGTGATGACAATGGCCCACTACGAGACAACAGACATTTTTAAGGGAGCCTTCCTGCTTTGCAAGGGCGGTGATCTGTCCGGTATCAGCTTTAATGACCGGCAAATAGCCAGTTTTGCAATCAGTGGCAAAGGCATCCACCAGTTTGACCGTGACTATGACAAAGGCAAGGCCCTGGTGAACCCGGTAATCCTCCGAGAATCCCTGAACCACCTACGAAATGTATTATTTGAGATGAAAGACAGAAGAGGAAAAAGAAATGACCGATCAAGAGAAAACCGCCATCAAGCAAGGCGGTAGATTTAAAATACCTGCCCCCGACCTAGTTCCAGTCCCGGAAAACCGAAAAGTAGAACTCTTTGCCAAGATCAAACGAACCTCGAAATATTATTACCAGGGGTTAGGTCAAGACGGCAAACCCATTGCCTTCAAAATAGATGCTATCCAGTACGGCTCCCACGCCATCCGCATGAACAGCAATAATTACCGCTGTCAAGATCTGACATTTTGGGTGAAAGATGTGGAAGGTAATCTCATTCCTTTAGCTGGGAGGAAGAGAAGATGATCGAACAAGAACGAATCGACACCATCAAGGACGGCGTTGACCTGGTTCCATTTATCCAGACCTGTGGCATTGACCTGAAAAAGTCAGGCAAAAGCTACAAAGGCCTCTGTCCTTTCCATGAGGACGACAAGTCCCCATCCCTTTCCGTCACTCCCTCTAAAAAACTGTGGCAATGTTTCGGCTGTGGCAAGGGTGGTGATGTCATCGATTTTGCTAGGGCAATAGATGGCAGTGACTTTGACACGGCCATTGCCAAACTGGAGGGCCACCTGGCCGTTACCCCTTCCAAGAAAACCAAATCAAAGAAGAAGCCGGTTAAGAAAAAAACAGAAGAAGCCCCGGCGCTGACTCCAGGCTATTACAAGCTGCTGAAACGGGTGGTGGACTTCTACCACACCGCCTTTAACGAAGACCCCAGGGCCAGGGACTACCTGCAAGACCGAGGCATCACCGACAAGTCTATCTTTGCGGCCTACCAGGTGGGCTTTGCCAACGGCACTCTCTTAAATGTCCTGCCCGATGACGGCGAGACCGTGACCCAGCTCAAGGA
This sequence comes from uncultured Desulfobulbia bacterium, assembly GCA_964443295.1. Taxonomy (GTDB): domain Bacteria; phylum Desulfobacterota; class Desulfobulbia; order Desulfobulbales; family CG2-30-60-27; genus CAYUCH01. The sequence continues at coordinate 3,222 of CAYUCH010000159.1, forward strand.
GTTGGGCATCTTGAACGCCAAGGGTCAGGAACACTTCTACGGCTGCGCCACCTTTCCCCTCTCTGATGCGAATAACAATCCAGTTGGCCTTTATGGCCGTAAAGTCTTTGAGTTTGAAAAGGAGAATCACCCTTGCCACCTCTATCTGCCCGGAGAAAGAAAGGGTATCTTCAACCGTCAGGCCGCCAAATCAGGCCCGGTGGTTCACCTTACCGAGTCCATCCTTGATGGCCTGGCCCTGATCAATGCAGGGATCAAGAACACCATTCCCTGTTATGGCACCAACGGTTTGACCTCTGAAATCATCCAGCACCTGAAACAGAATCAAGTCACCTCCGCATATATCTGCTTTGATGGGGATGAAGCTGGAGACCAGGGGGCAGAGAAGGCCAAGGCCAGCCTGGAGAAAGAAGGCATCAGCGGCTACCTGGTCAGGCTGCCGGAGGGCTACGACCTGAACAACTTCTTTCACCCCGAAGTCAAGGAGCCAGCCAACCCCAAAGAGGCCTATGAAGAGCTGTTTCTCAGGTCTGCCGGGCTGGAGCCACCACCCAAACCAGCACCGCCCGAAGCAAATGAGTACAAGACCCTTGAAAATGGCTTTGCTGTGACCATTGCCGGTCGCCATTACGAAGTCCGGGGTATCAACCGCAAGCAAAACAAGTTGAAGGCCACGGTCAAAGGCATCAAAGAAGGTAAGAAGAAAGGCGACCGGCGTATCCACCCTGATACAGTGGATTTTTATTCGGCCCGTTCCCGGGCCTTCTTGGTTCGTGGCCTTGCTGACCTGTTCGGGGTAGATGAAAAGACCATAAACAAAGACATGGAACAGCTCCTTGAAAAGGCAGAGGACTACCAGCCGCCGAAGACAAAGGAGGAAAAAGGAGCGGAGATCACGGCCAAGGACAAGGCATCGGCCATGGCCTTCTTGAAGAACCCTGATATCCTGAACGAAATCACCGAAGATCTTGAAACCATCGGCTTTACCGGCGAAGAGATGAACAAGCTTCTCTGCTACCTGGCCGCTGTCTCCAGAAAGATGAGTGACCCCTTGTCGGTGATGATCCAGTCAAGAAGTGCTGCTGGGAAATCATGCTTGCAAGACACCATCCTCTCCCTGATCCCGGAGGAAGACTTCATCAAGTACACCCGTTTGACCGACCAGGCCTTGTTCTATAAAGAGGCCGACAGTCTGGCCCATAAAATCCTGGCCATTGAGGAGCTGGACGGCATGAACGGGGCCATCTACTCGATTAGAACCATTCAATCTTCCAAGAAAATCACGGTGGCCTACACAGGCAAAGACCCGGTAACCGGTGAGATGAAGACCGGGGAAAATACCGTGGAAGGCCCCCTCATGGTCTTTATCACCACCACTCAGGTTGATATAGATGGGGAAACGGCCAGTCGTTTTGTCTTTCTCTCCATTGATGAATCCCAGGAGATGACAGAGAAAATCCTGGCCAAGCAGCGACAGAGCCACACCATGGCAGGGTTGATGAATAAGCTGGCAGCCAAGAAGATTATCTCAAAGCACCTTGCCGCCCAAAGACTGTTAAGGCCTATTCGGGTTATCAATCCTTATGCCGACCTCCTGAGCTTTGACAGTAAATCACTGAGGGCCAGGCGGGACCACATGAAATACCTAAACCTAATCTTAACCATTACCTTTCTGTTCCAGTACCAGCGCCCCCATCACACCATGAATTATGACGGCGAAAAGGAAGAATATATCCTGGTCACTCTCGATGATATTGCCAAGGCCAACGAGATCGCCGCCGAGGTCTTGGGCAGATCCCTGGATGAACTCTCACCCTCATCACGAAAACTGCTCATCCTTATCAAAGATATGTGTGAACAGCAGGCGGATAAAGACGCTAAAGAAATCACCTTTACCCGGCGTGATATCCGGGAGTCCTCCGGTTGGAGTGACTTCCAGGTCAAGACCCATATAAGGCAGCTTGAAGAACTTGAATATCTTTTTTCTTTAACCGGCAGGAAGGGTAAGGAGTACCTCTACGAGCTGGTCTACAAGGGCGGTGGCGAGGATGACAAACCCTTTTTGATCGGCCTGGCTGACTTGGCCGAAGTCAAGAAGAAGGCTGACGAGCAAGGCATCACTGCCAGCTTAGAGGGCCTAAAAGACAACTAGGAGGGGTGAAAATAGGACTTAGAGGGTGGTTGGAGTCCGGCTTGGTGGCCACTTGGTGGTTGCGGTTCATTGCTCGTAATCCCAAGGCTACCAACGGTTGACAGCGAAAAAGTCATCAACTTGGTGGTGAATCCGGGAAAGAGGTACACCCCACCACCCTTTAAAGCTCAAAATTACTGCCTCATAACCATAGAGAAACGAATATGACCGATACACAAAGCTTGCTCTTTCAATTTATAGAACACCTTAAGGTGCTGAACCGCACAGCCGTGACCATCAAGGATTATTCTGGCCATGTTCGGCTGTTTCTGGCCTGGCTGACCAAGGATATCAAAGGGGTGACCAGGGCTGACATGGAAAGCTATATTGCCACCCTTTACGATTACCGCAAGGATGACGGCAAGGGCTACAGCACCAACACCATCATTATCAAAGTCCGCTCCTTGAAACGCTTCTTCGAGTTCTTGGAACAGGCCAATATTATCTTCATCAACCCCATGGAATATATCCAGGAACCAAAGATAGACAGAGCCTTGCCCCGTAATATCCTCACCACCAAAGAGATGGGAAAATTCCTGGATCAAGCGAACCTCGGTACTAAAATTGGCATCCGTGACCGGGCCGTGCTGGAGGTTCTTTACTCAACCGGTATCAGGGTCAACGAACTGAGCCGATTGACCATCTATGATGCTGACCTGCAAGGAAAGATGGTGCGGATCAATAAGGGCAAGGGCAGGAAAGATAGGGTGGTGCCCCTGGGCAAACATGCGGTGCGGTTCTTAAGGGAATACATCAGTAAGATACGACCACACTTTACGAAAAAGAATCGGAAAAGCAGGGTACTCTTTGTCAACCAGCTTGGAAACCCGTTAAGCAGCCAGATATTGTTAATCATAGTGCGGAAATACGCCAAGGCAGCCAAGATCAAAAAGAAGGTCACACCCCATACCTTCCGTCATACCTTTGCTAGTCAGCTTGTTAAAAACGGGGCCGATATCGTGGCCGTCCAAAAGATGCTGGGCCATGAGAATCTGGACACCACCCAGATCTATATCAAAGGACTGAACCTGAATCTTAAAAAGGCGCATAGCAAAAGCCATCCTAGGGAAAAGGACAAGGTTGACCGCAAGTCAATAAAACCGCAAATCGAACGAGTGAGGCCTCACTATGGCACACAGCCTTGAAAAACTGGCGGAAGAATACCTGGAATCGCTCAAGGTGCGAAACCTGGCCGAGCGGACAATAAGTGAACAGCAACGGAAACTGAACAAGTTCTTCCTCTTCCTGTACCGCCAGGGTCTTGATAGCTTTGAGCAGATAAGCAAACCCCTTGTCCTTGATTATCAGACCGAGCTTTATCATGCTGTCAGCCATCGAGGACGACCCCACAGTGTCAGTTATCAGAATAGTATGGTTGGGACGGTGAAGGGCTTCACCGCCTTCCTCAAGCAACGAGACTACATCATCACTGATCCTGGTCTTGGTGTGCAATATGCCAAGGTGCCCAAATCTCTGCCCAAAGGCATCTTGACCAAGGCCGAGGCCAGACGGATCATCAATGCCCCTGATACTAAATGTGCCTTGGGATATCGAGACAAGACCATCATGGAGGTGTTGTATACCACCGGAATAAGAAAGGAAGAGTTAAACAATCTGACTCTGAATGATGTTGATTATAATGACGGTTTTTTAAGAATCATCCTGGGTAAAGGCCGTAAAGACAGGATGGTGCCCCTGGGGCGGATCGCCTGTCGATACCTGGAAAATTATATAAAGTCGGTACGACCTGAACTGATCAAAGACCCGTACAACCATCACCTGTTCTTGTCATCAAGAGGCAACAGGCTATCAAAGAATCTGGTCTGGGAGCTGGTGAAGAAATACGCCAAACAAGCCAAGATCAAGAAGACGGTATCACCTCACACCTTCCGCCATACCTGTGCCACGGCCATGCTGAAAAACAAGGCAGATGTCAGAGCAGTGCAGGAACTCCTTGGCCATGAGTCCCTGGACACCACCCAGGTCTATACCCGAGTGACTATCAATGACCTCAAGGAGATCCACAGCCGGTGCCATCCCCGAGAGAAAGATAAAGAATAGATCAAGGATGGTCTACATGCTCGGGCTCCAGCCACTAACTGCCGTGGCTTCCGCTCCCTGCGCTGTAGCCCGTCTTTATCGGATGTCGGTAGAGGGCAGTTCTTTTTTTGATGGCTGATGAATGGTGGTGATAGCAAGTAAGAAACTGCATCGGTAGGCGGGTAAAGCGGTAGCATGGCCAAACCTCCACCCGCCACCCACCGGCTTGGCCATGCTACCACATTACCCGCTATCTTCATGAGATCCCCCAAAGCCCCCAAGGGCTTCATGGTATGTGGTGGTTGTCATCTTTGTTGCATGGTATGTCCGGCGGAAATCAGATGCCGTCCCTGGCGGGCGCATAAAATCGACTTATGTGTAATGCAGGCCAAGCTAGGTACGGCTGCGCCACGCTGCATTAAACATAAGGGATTTTATGCAACATACCAGCAACAAAGCCGCCAACCACTGTCTTTATCAGATCCCCCGCCCGCCCGTTCTGCCAAGGCTGGCGCCGGTTCTGGCGGTGTTCTTCTCGCCGGGCTTCTTGGCAGTGCCACCGCTTCCCGTCCGCCCCCCAGGGCTCCCTGAAAAACTGCCGGTTAAAGAAAAAAAATGACGAACCTGGAGGGGCAAAAAGCCAACTTGGAGGGGTAAAAACTGAACTTAGAGCCCACTTGGAGCCCGGCTTAGAGGTCACTTGGTGGTCGGTGGCCATTCCCTGTAATCCCTTTACTGGCAAGCCTTTCCAGAGAAAACGACCTCAACTTGGTGGTAAATCCCGGAAAGACCAACACCCCTATACCCTTTAAAAACCAAAATCAGCAGTTCATAATCAAACTTCCTGCCTTAAATTACAGTCATATCATCCTTTTTTTATTTAACCGGCAATGAAAAAACTGGACTGATGAAAGGTCATCGGATACCTTGATCAAATCGTCAGAATCAACGAGAACTATGGTTATGATTTTGCGATTTTTACTGAAAAACTGAGCTTTTTTACAAAAATGTACGAGGTGTAACTTTCCGTTATTGCGTCGAAAACAACTATAGCTCGGAAAAGTGCAACCGGGTCTTTGTC
>CAYUCH010000160.1:0-8475 GCA_964443295.1 uncultured Desulfobulbia bacterium
CATTCCACTTAAAGGAAGGTAGATCCTGTCCAAACAAACCAGGCCACCTCTAAGACCGCCCCGCAATTGATGGTAATCACCCAGCTCAGACCAGACTTTAACTTGTGGAATGGGAGTGGGGTTTTTAGTAATGACATTGATAATGCCGCCAATTGCATTACTGCCGTAAAGGGCAGAGGCGGGTCCTTTGATGATCTCTATGCGGGCGATATTATCACTGTTAAGATCGGCAATTTGACTGCTGGAGCCCGAACCGTAGCTTGAGGTCGGCACACCATCCACCAATGTAATGGTGTAAGGGTTGGTGAAATGAGTGGGGACACGGATGGAGGTTAGCTCGGACTCCCCACCAAAATCATGGGAAAAAACACCGGCAGAGCGCGACAGCAGTTCCGTTGGATTTCGAAATTTAACCTGTTCAATCTCTTCTTTATTAATAAGATACAAGGCAGAAGTAGATTCTTTTACCTTACCTTGTACGCGAGAGGCGGTGACGACAATTTCATCAAGATCACTGCGAACCGGTTCTCCGGCCATAGAGATCATGGGTAGAAATAAAGTTGCTGCAAGTACTGATGTATACATTCTCATATTTGTTTCCTGTATTTTTTGGTGTTGAAAACTTCCACATAGTGGCAGATCGAGTTTGGGCGATCTCTTTACCATGGCCTTTGATGAAAGGGAATGCGGCAAATTGTCGCATCTTGGTTGGCCCGGACGGGGTCAACTCAACATTCACGATAAGGAGAGAGTTCTCATTGTCCTTTTTGGGGTTTCAATGGAAGTATTTCTCGCCCGACTACAAACAGGTATGAATGAAAATCATTTCTTTTGCTTTCAATGTGGTTAACCTCTATTATTTAAGAGTATGGGCTATATGGAAAATTGATTGGGAAAGGCGTTGAAGCGTTTTATTGGATGCGACTTCTTTAAAAGTCGGCTGTTGCATAAACCAAAAATTTAGGCGGTATATATGGACAATAAAATTCTTCGGATATTACTCTACATTTTTGTCATCTTAAGTATTGTCGGGTGTAAAAAAAATGAACCGGCACCATTGTCCAGTCCCGGAGTAACGGATACAGAAGTTATTGTCGGATCCTCTGCCGCCATTGGCGGACATGCCAGTTTCCTTGGTACTCAAACACTGCATGGCTCTATGGCGTACATAAATGAAGTCAATGCCAAGGGGGGGTGTTCATGGAAGAAAAATCCAGATAATCAGCCGTGACGACCAGTATGATCCCCCGAAAACTGTGGCCAATACCCAACGACTGATAAATCAAGACAAGGTTTTCGCCTTGTTTGATTACGTTGGAACACCAACATCTGTCAAGATAATTGACATTGTGCAAGAAGCGGAAATTCCGGCCTTGGGTTTTTTCACAGGGGCGGAGGCTTTGCGTGTTCCCCATCGTCCTTTTATGTTTCATGTGCGAGATTCGTATTATGAGGAAGCCGAGGGAGCAGTGGCCTATTTCGTTGACAAATTGGGCCATAAGAAAATTGCCGTTATGTATCAGGAAGATGCTTTTGGACTGGCAGTACTTTCAGGTGTGCAGCTGGCTTTGGAAAGAAGAAACATGGAAACCGTTGCCACGGAAACCTATAAAAGGGGGAGTATGGATGTAGAAAAGGCCATGCTGACAATAAAAAACAGTGGGGCTGATTCCGTTGTCATGGTTGGCACATATAGTCCTTTGGCGAAATTTATTGGATTGTGTAATGTGGCAGGTTTCCGGCCATATTTTCATACGGTTTCTTTTGTTGGCTCCGAAGCTTTTGGAAAAGAAATTATTAAAGATAGAAATATCCCTGCCACCGAATATCATAAAATAATTGTGACTCAGGTTGTCCCGTCACCGTTTTTAGATTCATTACCAGGAGTTCGTGAATATTTGACACTGAGCAAAAAACATTTTCCCAATGATGAACCGAATTTTGTGGCATTGGAAGGATTTATAAATGCCAAGGTACTCGTGGCTGCTTTGGAAGTTGCTGGGCCTGATCTCACCCGTGAATCATTTGTGAACGCCTTGGAATCTTTGTATAAATATGACATCGGGATAGGCAAGAGAATCAATTATGGTGTCCTTGATCATCAGGGATTAGATGGTATTTATTATTCTCGCGTAACCAAAGATGGTACCTTTGAAATTTTCATCCCGATGTAGGCCAAGCAGAGAATGAAAGTAAAACATAAAATAACATTAAGTTTTCTCTTCATTATAGCCCTTTTGGGAGCGGCATATTATTACACTACATTAACTGTTCTCCGAACTCTTCAGGAAGAGCGTATTAGTACATCAGAGGTGATTCTTGCCAAGAGTCTTGCAAAACGTATATACCGTAATGTGATCGAGGAGAAGGTCCATAGAATTACTGATGTATTATTTGACGAGAAAGTTCTTCGAGAGGACAAGATTGAATACATCCTGGTTTTTGATAAAAAGGGATACCTCCTTGCCCATACATACATATTGGACATACCGAAACAACTTTTAAAACTTGACCATAGCTTTCCCGAGCAGCAGGATTACACACTCTCTCTTGTGGAAAAAAATGGGCTGTCAGCCTACGATATAGCTGTTCCTGTCACGGAAGGTGTCGTGCAAGTCGGCTCCCTTCATATTGGGATTAAAGCCGACTATGTGAGAAAACTAATCAATCCAACAAAAGAAATACTCTGGATATCAGTGGGTGTAAGCCTCCTCGCTTTTCTCATAGCGTGTTTTATCTCTCGAGTAATTACAAAGCCTCTTCAACAATTGCAAGATCATGCTGAGCAGGTCAGTAGAGGAAGGTTTGAGTCACATATAGATATTCAATCCCAGGACGAAATCGGAGCCTTGGCTCAATCCATTAACACGATGGCAGAGAAGCTGGACCAGACTCCGTCTTCCAAAAAGTAGGTCGAAATACCTATTTTCCTAACATCGCCTTCTTCAAACTTTTCTGGGCCGGTTTATCACAGAGCCAGATGCCGAACAGGGCCTGTTTGAATGGCAGGCCTTTAATGGTGGAATGGAGTGTGTTGTTCTTGAAAATTTCCGTACCGTTTTCTGATGTGTACACCAGGTCATAGACATCGTTTTCTTTTATTTCCTCTTTGAATACCGCAATGAATTTTTCAATCTCTTCTTGAATTGGAGAAATAGTGCCATTGGTCGAATTTTCAAATCCTTCCCTGGTGGCATTTTCCATTTTCTTACTGGTGATCATGGAAGAGATAATATGCAGTTTGATGGCCATGGACGCATCGGCATCTATTATCTCTACGGGATTCTGATTTTTCTCTGCCAGGTAGAGGCCTCCCACGTAGAGTTTTAAAAAGAACTTCGTCCGGATTCCCGCCCCATTCAGGTTGAGAATTGATTGGCCTGCTGAAATCGAATCGGGCATGTCAACTTTGCCGATTTCCAGACCATGAACAGGACTACTCAACAAGAAAAAGACAAATACTGATAACGCTAATTTCTTCATGCAACCACCAATTAATGTTTTCCAGTTAAGTCGTTATAGACAATCTCAACAAAGTGATTGGGTTTAAGGAAGCCGTTCCCCCACTTTTCATCGAACTTCTGGGTGGGTCTAGCGGTGATGGTTTCTTGCAGGGATTTTCCCGCCTTCACTAATGGTGTTACGGCATCTCTGACCCCTTCAAGCATGGAAATATATTCTGTAAGTTCGGCTTTATTGGACAAGGGGCCATGCCCGGGAATGACCTTTGTCTCATTATTAATAATTTTGTGAATACTCTTGGCAGCAGCTATCATTCCATTGATTGATCCATGGGCGCTGGTATCAATAAAAGGATAAATCCCGGCAAAATAGATATCGCCGGTATGGATTACATTGGTATTTTTAAAATAAATAACAGCATCGCCATCAGTGTGGGCTTTACTGACATGAAAGACGTCAATGGTTTCATTGTTCAGATGAAATGTGAGATTTTTGGAAAATGTGATGACCGGCAGGGCAGCATGGGGGGCAGCTGGTACATTCTTCTGAAAAAAATCTATGAACTGGTCTGTGCTCATTCTTTTGCGAACATTGTCATGGGCAATGATAACCGTTCCCATTTCACCTATATTTTCATTCCCGCCAACATGGTCAAAATGCCAATGGGTATTGATGAGAAAGCGAATTTCGGTTGAGCTGATTTTTCGTATGGCGGCTTTGATCTTTTGTGTCAATGGGGCAAACTGATCATCGATCATGAATGCTCCATCTTCTCCCACACAGACTCCAATATTGCCTCCCGACCCTTTGAGCATGTAGATGTTTTCAGCAGCAGGGATAGTCTTGATTTGCACCTTGTCATAATTGCTCTGACCAAAGACAGAGGTAGGAATGAGGGAAAATAAAAGTACAAAACCGAGCAAGTTGGGAATGATTTTTTTACGCATTTTTTAACCTCTTTACGTAGGAAATTTTGAGCTCAGGACTGGATATAACTTAACGGGGAACCTTGGAACCTCATCAATATTTATCCAGATATTCAGGCATTTGGTCGTGTTGAGGGGAAAACATCGGAAGATCATCTGCGTCGGATTCTATTTGGCCTTCTTCCCCATCTCCTGGACTGTTTTTTGAGTCTGTTTTAAAAATTGAAATTCCACTCCGGCCGACAAAGTCGAGGCTTTCTTCATTGAGTCGGCGCATGATGGGAAGATGCTTCAGTTCGCCACTGTTGGTAACACCATTTGCGCTTATAATGATTAAACTGCCAACACCCCGGTCGTAGAGGTTGGCAAGGTCGATTATTCCACCAAGAACAACCAAACGACGAGAATCGATACGCTGGCGAAAATGCTCTACAGCCTGACCCACCTGGAAGTCCACCCATTTCTCGACAAGTCTGGCAGGGTCATTTTGGGAATTTTCAGGGTTTTTGTAAAAGTCAATCAATGGTTGCAGCTCTTTTTTCAGAGATGTGGAGTGTGCAAAATTACCTTCACGTATCAGTTTGATTGCTTTGCTATCAGTATTGGCGGTTATCAATAATAAAGGAGTCCGTAATGTATGGACCCCAAAGTCCAAAGAGCCCACAGCTTGTTGGAATATGCCGCCTGCATTACGAACTGCATAAAGCGCGTTGGGAGGGTTGGCGAGAATTGAATTGGCTTGTATGCGAGTATCCGAAGAAGCAAGCCAGGAGACAAGGGGAGCCCTATCCTGGGAAGGAGGAGGTTGGGCTTCCTGGTTTGTGGTCATGATTAATTCCAATATGGAAAAAGGCGGTACTCCTGCCCGGATTTTTTCTTTTATGGCAAATCCGGTAGAAGGCAGAAGAAAGATACAAAAGAAAAAGCTAAAGAGAAGAGGAACGATTTTGGGCCGCATAGGCTGCTCCACAAAATTTTTTTCTTATATTTTCAAATGGTTCCTGTTGAAATCTTGTATCAGCCTACCAGAAGCTATTACGACGGTCAAATGGACTTTAGTGCCTCATGGGTGAAAAAGTGTCATAAACCAACAATAAACTGAAAAAACATATGAAATTGCTAAGCCGTAATTGCCAGTGCAGTGTATGTCCAGCGCTTGCGGTGGGCTGGCTATTAATACAATAAGGCTCATTTAAGTAATTTTTGAACAGACGCTTAGGACCTTGACAAAGAAAAAGGCCATACTTATTGTTGCTCCAACTTCCAATCAATAAAGGGAAAATGGAACAGTCTCGGGAGTTTAGCCGCCTGCATAGGAGTATATACAGCAGGTTGGTTTTTATGGCCGGTTTGCTGCTTAATTAGGAAATGGGAGCGAGAATGCAGTCTGCAGAAAATGGTGTTGATGAGAGTCAAGAGTTTGAAGCTCAGCTGGAACAGGGCGGATTTGCTGTAGAAGAGGAAGGGCAAGATGAAAAAGCCCAAGAAGCTGCTACCTCCGCCAAAGGAAATGAGGAAGTAGCTGCATTAAAGGTAGCGTTGGAAGAGGCAAAAGCCGAAGCCTCTGAAGCCAAAGACCAGATGTTGCGGTTGGCCGCTGACTGTGAAAATTTCAAAAAGCGTATGGAGCGCGAGCGTTCTAATATGCTGAAGTACGCTGAAGAAGGAATCTTAAAAGACCTCCTTCCCAGTATTGATAACTTAGGACGTGCAGTTGAGCAAGCCCGTAATTCTGATGATGTTGCAGCCTTGCTCGAAGGTGTTGAAATGACCTTGAAAGGTTTTTTGACCACCGTTGAAAAATATGGCCTTCAGGCAATTGAATCCGAAGGCAAACCTTTTGATCCAAATTTTCATGAAGCGATGGTTATGGAGGAAAGTGATGATGTCCCTGCCAATCATGTCATGCAAGAGTTTGAAAAGGGATATTTGTACAAGGATCGCCTTATCCGGGCCGCCAAAGTCGTAGTGGCAAAGGCAAGTCAGCAAGAAGATTAAAGAGAATGTGGAATAGAAACTAGAAACACAATATAGAGTGGATTTTTCGTAATCCAACTAAAGCAGGAGAATAATCATGGGAAAAATAATAGGAATTGATTTGGGAACGACTAATTCCTGTGTCGCCATTATGGAAGGGGGAGATCCCAAAGTTATTGAGAACGTCGAAGGTAATCGCACTACCCCGTCGGTGGTTGCTTTTTCCGATAGCGGCGAGCGACTCACAGGACAAGTGGCGAAACGCCAGGCAGTAACAAATCCGGAACGGACTCTGTTTGCCATGAAGCGATTAGTGGGCCGCAAGTTCACCGATGCTGAAGTAAAGAAAAGTATTGAAGTATGTCCGTATAAAATTGTCGAAGGGAATGAGAATTCTGCCATGATCGAGGTGGAGGGCAAATCCTATACCCCGGCTGAAATTTCCGCCATGGTTTTGACCAAGATGAAGCAGACTGCGGAAGAATATCTTGGTGAAACTGTGACTGAAGCGGTTATTACCGTTCCGGCCTATTTTAACGATTCTCAGCGCCAGGCAACAAAAGATGCCGGTCGTATTGCCGGTTTGAACGTGCAAAGGATCATTAATGAGCCTACTGCTGCTTCCCTGGCTTATGGTCTAGATAAAAAGCATGAAGAAAAGATCGCTGTATTTGATTTGGGCGGCGGTACTTTTGACGTCTCCATCCTGGAGATTGGCGACGGTGTATTCGAAGTAAAGTCCACCAATGGTGATACCTTCCTGGGTGGTGAAGATTTTGATATGCGTATTGTCAACTGGCTTGCCGATGAATTCAAACGAGATCAGGGTATTGATCTGCGCCAGGATAAAATGGCTCTTCAGCGTTTGAAAGAGGAGAGTGAAAAAGCCAAGCATGAGCTGTCTACCACCATGGAGACAGATATTAACCTGCCATTTATCACGGCAGACACTTCTGGCCCCAAGCATCTGAATGTAAAATTAACCAGAGCAAAATTGGAAGCCCTGGTTGGCGATCTTATTGACCGCACCATGGAACCATGCATGATTGCCATGAAGGATGCCGGTCTTTCCGCTTCTGATATTGATGAAGTTATCCTGGTGGGCGGTATGACTCGTATGCCCAAGGTACAGGAGAAGGTAAAAGAGATTTTTGGCAAAGATGCCCATAAAGGTGTGAATCCTGATGAAGTTGTTGCAGTGGGTGCTGCTATTCAAGGTGGCGTACTCATGGGCGATGTCAAAGACGTCCTGCTACTCGATGTTACGCCCCTTTCCTTGGGAATCGAAACCCTGGGTGGTGTAACCACTAAGTTGATCGAAAAAAATACCACTATCCCTACCAAGAAGAGCCAGGTGTTCTCAACTGCTGCCGATAATCAACCAGCAGTTTCCATCCATGTTCTGCAGGGTGAGCGGGAAATGTCATCTGGCAATAAATCAATCGGTCGTTTTGAACTAGCTGATATCCCGCCAGCTCCCCGTGGTGTGCCTCAGATCGAGGTGACCTTTGACTTGGATGCCAATGGTATTCTTCATGTGTCTGCCAAGGATCTGGGAACCGGCAAAGAGCAATCTATCCGGATTACCGCTTCCAGTGGTCTTTCTGAGGATGAGATTGATCGCATGCAAAAGGACGCTGAGTCTCATAAAGAAGAGGACCTGAAGCGTAAAGAATTGGTGGAAGCAAAAAATCAGGCCGATTCACTTGTCTATGCCACAGAGAAAAGTCTCAAGGACCTGGGTGATAAAGTAGATGCCGAGACCAAAAGCAAGGTTGAGACTGAGATCGCCAATGTGAAAAAGGTCATGGAAGGTGATGATGTGGAGGCCATTAAAAAGGCCACTGAAGATTTGACCCAGGCTTCGCACAAATTGGCAGAAATGATGTATTCCCAGGCTACCCAGGATCAAGGCGGTCCAGGTGCTGGTGGAGCAGAAGATGCCGGCGCTGCTGGTGGCGAAGAGAAAAAACAAGATGATGATGTGGTTGATGCAGACTTTGAAGAGGTGAAATAAGCCACGTTAGTTTTTAATCACCCTGAATAGATCCTTATATGTAGTAATTCAGACCCGATCTGACAGTTACCGGTTTTTCTGGAAGTAATTGTC
>CAYUCH010000161.1:0-8421 GCA_964443295.1 uncultured Desulfobulbia bacterium
GGCTGATTTAAAAGAAATTATTATATCTCTTGACAGGGGAACTATAGGATGTCCCCTTTTGTCCGTTCAACCACCTTCAATAAATCCAAACAGGTCTTTGGTGAATTTATTCCCAATCCTTCTCTTCACCACCTGCCCGTTTTCTTTTATACTCAAAGTGAAACATCCTTAAAAAACCAGCTATATAGCAAGAGAGTATGAAAACTCCGAGACCAGTGGTGACTTCCACATCTCTGGTCAACAAATAAATTAAGAAGATTGCTACTAAGACGACAGGAAAGTACTTTAAAAAATTGAGATACAAAGACTTATAGGAATAGGTAAGTCGTTTTTTAATTTTCCCAGCTTTTTTTCTTCGATAAATGTGTACGGGCAAATATATAAACAAGAAAATAAACCATGAAATAATAACTATTAGAAACAATATGTTCATATGCAGTATGCCTCAAAAACTTATTTACATGGATCGTCAGGACAACCACCTGTATTTTGACAAATCTCGTTCAATCTATCTAATATTTCTTGAAGCTGCTGTTCTATCGCTTGGATTTCCTCCATATGTCTATCCCATGCTAGTTCGGCGTCCTCCCCCTCATTTAATGAAGATGGAAAAAGAAGGTCTCCTACTGGAGCAGTGCCAATAGTTATTCCCCAAGCGGCTCCAGAAGATATCGCTCCAGCATTTTCCGCTGCTGCTGTCGCTATTGCACCAACAACACTAACAGCGTCACCCGCTCCACCAACATCACCAACAATGGAATTAGCCCCAAATGGATCTCGCCCGTATGGATCAAACCAATTTATCGGATCAATCGGATAGAGATACAAATTAACACCACCAGTCTGTCCAATTGGATCAGGGGATATATAGCGTCCAATTTGTGGGTCATAATATCGGTACCAATTATAGTGGAGTCCTGTCTCCGCGTCATAATATTGGCCTGGAAATATTCCGATGCGCCTTACCCCCCTAAAGAGCTGTTTTTTTCCAGGAAGATTGTCGTGTTTTCAAAGAGCGTTGTTTTAAAAAGTACAGCTCGTATTCCTAACACCCACGGTGCGGCTTGTAAAGAGCGGTTAAATAAAAAAAGAGGGAGCCCCTTGGGGGCGGACGGGTTGGCGGGCGGGGGATGTAATCAGATGCGACCGGCGTAACGGAGTGGCCGGGCTGGCGGAAAGGGTGCTTTATGTCGCATAATATCGCAAGGTTATGTAAAGCGGCCCACGGGTCTACGGGAGATTACGAGAGTTATTTAACTGGAGATTTTACAGGGATTTCTTTGAAGGAAGCCGCTCTACATAGCCTGTATTATGCGATCATTGCTGCACGCTGTGTGACAGACCGGACATGGAGTGGAGATGGACGCGTACCGATGCAGTTTCTTCTAGCCGGAACTTCTTTCTTGTTCATCGAGATGACAGCTCAAGCGCATAGTGTAGTTGGCTATTGTTTTTCCGGCGGTGGCAACGGTTCCGGGTTTGATTGGGGTGCCTTCATCCAGTTCACCGAGAAGGCAGAGAAGATCAGATACACCGAAGATGCAGTCTATGAGGTCATCGCTTGAGTTGTTCGGCCAGTCGTTGTGATTCATGGTTTCCCCCTATTTATCATGGTTTCGCCTGGGTGATATTTGGAATGGATTTCTTTCAGATCATTAATTGTTACTCTGGTGTAGATCTGAGTGGACTCAAGTGATTCATGGCCAAGAAGTTCTTGGACATGGCGAACCGGTGCGCCGTGTTTCAGCATATGGGTTGCGCAGGTATGACGGAAGGTATGGGTTGAGACGTTCTTTTTGATGCCTGCAAGGTGGGCGCATCGTTTCACAACTGCCCATATGCCGTTGGCATCCATCTTATTTCCCCAACGGTTAAGGATTAAAAAGCCTTCATCCTTACCCTGTAGGAAGGTTGGACGAACAACCATGATATAGCTTTTCACCAGGATGCAGACCCGGCTTGAGAGCGGGACTACTCGGTCTTTGTCTCCTTTGCCGGAGCGGATATTGATATATCCGGAATCAAGATCAAGGTCATGGAGTTTGATGTTTGCGACCTCAGCCCTTCTAATGCCGGTGTCATACAGAATTTCTATGACAACCCGGTTTCTATAACCTTGATTGCTTTGGGTATCCTGTCCTTTCATGAGTTGTTTAATTTCCGCGTCAGATAAAATCACCTTGGGGAGTCGTTTTGGTTTCTTGGGCAGTTTGATCTTGGCGCCGGGATCTCTGAGAAGATAGTCTTCTTCCTTTAAAAAGAGGGTGAAGTTCTTGGCTATGGCCAACATATTCCCCTGGGTTCGGAGTGTCATGGGAGTGCCTTTTTGAGTCAGCTTAAAGGCCAGTTCCTGCTGGTATTCTGCCATGATTTCACTGGTCAGATTTTCGATGTGATAGATTTTTTCTTCGGCCAGGAACCGGCAGAACTCCCGTAAGCCATACTTGTTGTTGCGGATCGTATAATACGATCTTCCTATTATCTGCAGATGTTTGAGATATTCAGGGATAACTTTGGTAATCAGCATTTTTTCTCCCTTATTCCAGGATGACTTTTTTTATGAGTGTCTTTCACTTCAACCGGCATGATCTTGGTGTAGTACTGAGTAGTGTCGAGCCTGCTATGACCAAGAAGTTTCTGGATATAACGGATATCAGCCCCTTGCTGAACAAGGTGAGTTGCGCAGGTTCTTCTAAAGGTATGGGGTGAGACCGGCTTTTTGATTTTGGCCTTATCTCGGTATTCCCGGATAGCGTTACGCAGGTTATGCGGTTGCATGGGGTGGCCGGTATTCTTCAGAAAGAGGATTCTTTCTTTGGGATTTTTCTTGCTGTATCTCGGCCTGATCTTTTCCAGATATTCCCGAAGATAGCGCCGGGCAGTTTTGCCCAGGGGAACCACCCGTTGTTTTCTGCCCTTGGCCTTGCGGACATAAAGAACTTTGCTTTTAAAGTCCACATCATGGACGGTAAGGTTTAGAAGTTCATCGGACCTGATGCCGGAGCTGTAAAGGATTTCCATAAAAGCCCGGTTTCTGATCTCCATTCTAAAAGAGAGGTTGGGTTGCTGAAGGAGTCGCTGCATCTCGTCAACCGTGAGAACCGGCAGTATTTTTCGGTTTATACGGCAGGTTTCTTTGAAGCCTTCAGTGGGATTAATGAGGAGTTGGTTGTTTTCCGTCAGATATTCAAAGAGCCTTTTAACGGGCCTGAGTTTTAAAGCCTTGGTTTCCATGGCTGTGTTTTTATCTGCCATTATTTCTTCCTGAAAGTGCTTGATGATATCCTTTGTCACCTTGCGAAGATCAGTTATTTTCTCAGTAGCCAGATAGTCTTTGAAGTTATTCAGGTGCAGGCGATAGTTTTCCACCGTTGCATCGGCATAGCCCAGGGCTTTGAGGTGGTTCTGATATTCTCTGATTATTATTGCTGCTTCCATGCCCCTCCCCCCTGGGGTGTTTCTCTCCGGCGTGCCACCAAGTAGTTTGTTTTTCTCTTTAACCGCAAGGGTTTTGGCGGGATTTGAGCAACCACCAAGTACCCTCCAAGTACCACCCTTTACCCACCAAGTTACAGTCTTCACCCTCCAAGTTGTCTATTTCACCTCTAGGTAAGCGAGGAACGAGACTCCGGGTCTTGCGCTGCAAGGCGTTTGATCTCTTCGACCGGAGTGAGATTGAGATAGCATTTTTCCGTTTCTTCAGCCTGGCCCTGGTAAATGAGAACATAAGAGTATTCCTTCCCTTTGGAGCCGATCCGGGCTGAGAGATATTCCAGGTCTTCAAGCTGGCGGATATGGGTTTTTATCTGCCAGTCTGTCCAGCCGGTGTGTTCCCGGATCATGCGGCGGGTGAAGAAGATTTCATCCAGGGGGATATCCTGTTTCTCGGCCATGTCTTTGACCATATTAAAGATCATGGAAAGAAGTGTCCGGGAAGGTTTAGCAAGTTCATCCATGGATTGGCCCAGGACTTCGTTGGCCAACTGGTTGGCGGTCTCGATATCCTGTAAAGTGACTTCGATGTATTCCACCGGCTCACCCTCAACTTCCACAGTTTTTATCTCCCGCTGATACTGGTGCAGGAAGGCAATGGCCCTGATCAAGCCAAGGTATTTTTTATGATCCCGGCGAGATCGTAGGGAGTTGTTCGGATAAGAGAGATAGTTAGAGTAAGGATTGACCACTGCCAAGGGTTTTAAGAGCCGTTGGGCAGCATGGTGTTTTCTGGTAATAACGTCTTGTTTTTTGTTTCTGATTAGC
This sequence comes from uncultured Desulfobulbia bacterium, assembly GCA_964443295.1. Lineage (GTDB taxonomy): Bacteria > Desulfobacterota > Desulfobulbia > Desulfobulbales > CG2-30-60-27 > CAYUCH01. The sequence goes on from CAYUCH010000161.1 coordinate 4,261, forward strand.
CCTTCCAAGGTCTCGGCCTCCCGTTGCATCTGGTGAATGGCTTGAGTCATTTCCGTTGATTCATCGATAGTCAGAAAGATAAAGCGACTGGCTGTTTCCTGGTCCACATCCGTTGCCGTGGTGGTGATCATCACCGACACCGGCCCCTTAACAGTATATTCTTCGGTTCGCATCTTGCCGGTTGAAGCATCTTTTCCAGTCGCTGCTACAGTGATTTTCTTGGCCGACTGGATATTACGTATTGAGTAAGCAGCCCCGCCCATTCCTTCCGCTTCTTCGATGGCCAAGATTTTATTGACCAGGGAGTCTTCATCTTTATAAAAAAGGGCCTGGTCAGTGACACGGGTATATTTGATAAAGTCTTCATCCGGAATAAGGCTTAAGATTGCATCTTGTAAAGTAGACTTTCCTGCCGCAGAGCGAGATTGAATGAGCACTGACAAGGGATCGGCAAGTTTTCTGGAAGTTGCCGCAAGATACCCAACCAGCTTGTTGACCTCTTCGCCGGTGACTCCCATGGTGGTAAAATCGGTCAAGAGTTCGGTGAACATATCCGGGTGGTTCAGGAAGGAACGGGCGATTTTCTCATCTTCCTTCGTAATCTCGATTGTAGCTTCTTCCTGCTCTTTTGGTCGCCAGTCTTCCACTAGAAAGAGGATTTTTCCAAGATCTTCCTTAATCAGTTCTTCAGGTTCTTCCAAAAGGCCGGCACAGAGTTTGCCGAACCAAGTTCGAGATCTCGTTGAGTAAAGATCGATGGTGGTTAGTTCAAAGGGTTCCTTGGGATTACTTACTTCTTTAGCAACTTTGATGGTGGCCTTAAGTTGGGTGTCTCCCCGTTGGATGCCTTTTATCTGATATTGGCGGAGGCCATAGCCCACGGTGAAGCCATGATCATCTTCTTGGAAAAGGGTTTGAGTTCTTTTCTCCAGTTTCTCGGATTGCTCGACTGAAGATGGATTTGCCTCTTTCAGGAGGTTTTCGAACTCCTCCGGAGCATGCCTCTTAAAATAAATATTGATGTCTTTGTCCGGCAGAGTGACGATATGGGCGGTGATGTTTTTCCCTTTTAAAAGAGAGGCTGTTTTTTCTGCCCCTTCTTTCCCGGCCTGGTCTGCATCAAAGACCAGATAGACTTCTTTTATATTGCGGTTAAAAAGAAAAAGATGGTCGGAGGTCAAGCCGTTCACACCATAAGCCGGGATCACATTTTTAAAGCCCTGGTCATAGAGGGAAAGGGCATCGATGATGGATTCTGTAAGAAGAATGGATGAAGATCTTTTTGCAGAGCTTCGGGCTGGATTGATCAGACCTCGACGAGGACCGGGAAGATAGAGGTGGGTGAGTTCGGATTTCTCATCGATATTTCTACCGTAAAGACTGACCACAGCGCCGTCATGGTCATAGAGAGGAAAGACCACTGAGTTATAAAAGACTTCATTGCCTTTCTTATTCAAGAGACCAAGTTTTTTTAGGGTATTAATCACCTGGTCATCTTCCGGCAGAATGTCTCGGAGCGAACCATTGACGAACCCGACGCCAAAGTCCTTCATGCTTGCAAGGTCATTGACACCCCGATCCTTCAGATAGTCTAGACCACGGCTATCTTCGGTAAAAGTATGCTGGTAATAGTTCACTACCCGGGCCAGGAGTTTTTGATCTTTTATCCTGCGTTCCGCTGGACAAGCAGATGGCACCGGTTTTTCCTTCGTCTTTTCCGGTGGGGCCTTCTCTCCGGTTGGCAGATATGTGGCAAGTTTTTGAACCGCTGCTTTGAAGTCAACCCGGTCAAAGAGTTGGACGAACTCGATGACATCGCCGCCCTTGCCGCAGCCAAAGCATTGCCAAAGGTTTTTTCCGGGGGTGACTGATAATGATGGGGTTTTGTCTTCGTGGAATGGGCAATGGCCTTTATAGCTCTTGCCGGTTCGTTTCAGGTCGATGCCGCAAGCCTTCATGAACGGCGCAACATCAACGTAGCCCTTAATGGCGTCTATTTGTTCTTTTTCCATCATCTTCCCACTCTCATAAAAAAAATATTTATCAAGCACATCTGTCATGCAATTTAGCATATCGCTCAAGTGTCCACAAGGGACTTTTGAAAAATATTTGCGCCAGAGGCTTTGTAAATGCCGAAAACAATATTATAATATTGACATAAGTGCTAAACTTGACGCTTGCGAGGCTGCTATGACACTAGGCGAAAAAATAAAAAAACTGCGGAATGAGAAAGGGATTTCCCAGGAAGGATTGGGCAACATGATGGGCGTGCATTACACTCACATCAGCCGGTATGAACGAAACCAGTCCACTCCCTCGGTCGAGGCCTTGAAAAAGCTGGCCAAGATCTTCGGGGTCTCCACTGACTATCTATTGTTTGACGATATCGAGAAAATGGCATTGGGTGATATTCACGACTCCGATCTGCTCCACCAGTTTCAGGAACTTGACCAGCTTGATGATGATATCCGAGGCAAGGCCAGGTTCTTATTGGATGCCATTCTGACCCAGCAGCAGGTCAACCAACTTGCAACAAAGGCCGAGGCCCGGCATTAAAAAGAGGTGAGGCATGCAGACTCAGCAACAACACACGCAGGATCTTTTCAACAAGATTCGCAGACTGCCGCCGGAAAAGGTTGCGGTTGTCGAGGACTTTGTGGAGTTCTTAAGACATCGCGGAGAGGAAGACACCCTGGTCAAGGCAGCAAGCAAGCTTTCTGAAAAATCTTTCCAGCAAGCATGGGACAACCCGGAAGATGCCGAATATGACAACTTATAAATTCGGAGACATCATTCTGGTTCCGTTCCCCTTCACCGATCAGACAACCACCAAGAAACGGCCTGCCGTGGTGGTTAGTTCCGAAAACTACAACAGTGGACGACCCGACCTCATCATCATGGCAATCACCAGCCGCCTGCATCAGGTAGACAAGCTGGGTGAAAAGCTGGTGGCCGACTGGAGGGGAGCCGGGTTGATCAAGCCTTCCGTGTTTAAGCCCATTCTCGCCACCATCGAAAACACCCTGGTTCTCAAACAACTCGGCAGTTTCCAGAGTGACGACCGGCACACACTCGGTCTGATTCTTCAGGATATTCTCGGAGCGGATTAGAAAAAACTGCATCGGTACTGTGGTTGTCACACTTTGTGCAGGCTATGTCCGGCGGGCTTCGCCATCAGATGCCGGGGCGTTGCCCGCATAAAATGAAATTATGTTTAATACAGGTCAAGCAAGGTACGGCTAAAGCCACACTGTATTAAGACATAATTGATTTTATGCTACATACCTGCACAAAATCCGCCAACCACTTATCTATTACATCACCCGCCCTCCGGCCCATCTGCCCTCCAGGGCGCCCAATAAAAAAGACGGTTAAAGATGAAAATCTTCAACCGCCTTGAAATACCCATTTGTCAAGCCAGGTACAGTTTTCTCATAATTTCTCTTTCGACTTTACTGATTTTCCGAACAATATAAAGAAGTGTGTAATCATACCTACAACACCAACAACAAAACCCAAATATATGATAATCTTACCGATTGGCTGAACAATGAAAAGAAACACCATTAATCCAAGTATTACACAAAGAAACCCAACGGTTAAAATCTTCAAGCCAATGAATTTCTTCTCATCAATTTTAGGCACTAATTTGCTTGTGAACATATTCTTTGCCGTTATAGAATCTCAAAAGTTATTTAATTAAAACAAATTGTTACTTTTTTACAGTGTATATAACCAGCTGCCTTACCGCCTCCTATACCTCCACGCCCAGAACTTACATCTGCCGATACTCCAGACCTATTTCCCGTTACACTTCCTCCACCAACAATCCCTTTACCACCTTTTGCAAATGCCCCTTTAGACTCTGTCTTTCCTTCGCAAAGATCTGCAGAATCAACTTCTACCTCAAACCCTAAATCACCATATATTCCAGGTCCTACTGTTCCACATGCTTTGGAAACAATACATATCTTCCCATTCGTATCTATAGCCACACCACCAAGATAACTGGCCCCACCAAGTCCAAAGTGAACAGAACCACCAGAGTAAAATGTGACAGACTCCAACCCATCCGGATCTATCGCATTGATGGGATTATTCTCGGTAAGAACCCGGTCGAGCACCTTCGGCCTATAGTGCAAAACCGTTGTAAAATCGCTA